>JAPDPX010000007.1:0-300000 GCA_034506255.1 candidate division KSB1 bacterium
GAGGGCAAGACGCGCCGCGGGACACACCCGCCGTCTGCGAGACCACATGGGACTCCTCCTGGTGAATTTTGCGCAAAGATACGCAGCGATTCACCCAGAGGAAAGATGTGGTTCACCGAGGGGATACCCACATAGAACATGCGCATGGCATCGAACTCGGCGATGCGGTCCAGCGGCTCGCCCTGACGATCGAGAAAAGGACGCACCAGTCTCTCCACCGCCTGCGGTCCGCGATTGTCCTTGCGCGGATTCGCCAGAATCACCACCGGAAACTCGAGGCCCTTGGCTTGATGAATGGTGATGAACGGAATGCGGCCTTTGGGAAACGGATCGTCGGCGTCTTCGTACTCGGACTCGCCGCGACGAAACAGGACGTACAGATAGAAGCGAAAGAAGAGTCTCTCGAAACCGTCCTTCTCGAACATTTCCGCGGTGAGAATGGAGGCATACTCGTCGTTGAAGCGCGAGAGATGTTTGGAAATCAAGGCAAGGTTGCAGATCGGGCCTTCGTCGCGGCCGCGCTCCGCCAAATCAAACATCGCTTTGAAGTGCTCAAAGCCGCAGAGTTGATAAAAAAGATCAAGCAGGTTCCAATCCAGCGCGGTGGCGCGATTGATGATGTATTGCAGCGTAAACGGCCGGCCTTCAGCGGCGCGCTTGCGAATGATATTTTCGAAATACTGGCTGGAGAGCGCCCGGCGTGCCCGCTCGGAGAGACCAGCCGCTTGATAAAGCGGACGTTTCATCCGCGCAATTTCATACGGCGCCTGCGGATCCCATTGCTCGCGTTTGACGACCCGCGACAGCACTTGATAATCCTGCACCACTTGCCGGATTTCTTCTCGCCGGTGTTTGACGAAAGCGGCCAAATGCGCATCCTCTCTCAGTAGTTCTTCGGCTCTGTTATGAGCGGCCTCGATCCAATCGTGATATTGCTGGTAGTCGGAACCAGCGAACTGATCACGGCCCGGTTTACCGAAAATATGCAGGTAGAGGCCGAAGCAAGCGATGGCTTCCTCCACTTCCAAAAATCTGCCGGCGCGCGGGGCATAGACTTTCAAGCCTTCGGCTTCCAAGGCCTCTTTCATACGCCGGACTTGCGCGGTCATCTTGCCATCGTATTTGAGCGAGGGATAGAGAAAGGCGATTTGATTTTCGTTTTGCACTTTGCCTTCCTTCAGCAGGCGCCGAACCAGGGCGGCGATTTCACGGCACGCCTCTTCCGGTTTCGCGGGTGTGCTGGCCACAACAGCGACGCCATTGTCCTTGCTGTTGGCGCGAATCTGTTTGCCCGCGACGCGAAAGGATTGCGCGGTCAAAGGCGCAGTGGCGTAAGGAGCAGGGTGGGCCTCCCCGCCTGCAGACAAGATGTCTGCGCTACGTGTTCCATTGTCCTCACCGCTCGCAGACAAGATGTCTGCGCTACGTGTTCCATTGTCCTCACCGCTTGCAGACAAGATGTCTGCGCTACGTGTTTCATTGTTAGCGGGATTGGCCGGTTTGCGCCAGTCGCACAGCGTCATGAACTTGGTATAGAAATCAACGATCTGCTTGCGGGAGCGATAATTGGTGGTCAGCGGAATGACACGGGGCGAAACGCCGAGGCGTTCGTGGCAGCGTTGCGGAAACTCGACGAAGTTTTCCACGGTGGCGCCACGGAAACGATAAAGCGCCTGATCATCGTCGCCCACGACGCACAAGTTTTTGCTGCCGGCGGCGAGGTGGAAAAAAATCAGCTCCTGGACGGTGTTGGTGTCCTGATACTCATCGATGATGACATGTTTGAAAACGTGCGGCGAATCCTCGAATTCCGAGAGCACCAAATAGGCGCGTTGTTGCAGGAGAGACAAGTCGGTTTGCGGCATGCCATTCGTGTCCAGCGAACGGCGATAGAGATCGTACATTTCCAGCAGCGCTCGCAGCACCGGGTTGCTGGTTCGCTGCTTGTCCCATTGCGGATCCCGGCATTCTTCGGAAAGGCGATTGAACAGCGCGAGGCAGTTGGTCAAGGCCTCATGGCGGGAGACCGAGGGCCGTTCGTGAGTGGCGAACAGTGCGTTGATCTGCTGCTCCGGCGCCTTGCACAATCCTGCGGCGCGGGTGAATTCCTGCCAGCGGCGGCGATTGGAAAGATGAAAGTACTGGTCAAGCTCATCGAGGATAACGGGAACTCTGCCGCGCTCGCGATGCGGATAGATGCGGCGGTCGGCGAGAATTTTTTGGCACAGGGAGTGAACCGTGCCCACATACATTTTGGAAAGATCGTAGGGTGTGTTCGTCAGGCTCGTGACCATGCCCAGAAGCGCACGCAACCCTTCTTTCAGTTGCAACGCCGCCTTTTCGGTGAACGTTGAAAGAAAAATTTCTTCAGGCTTGACTCCGTGAAAAACGATCAAATTGAGCGTTCGCCACAGGAGCACGCGTGTCTTGCCCGAGCCGGGGCCGGCGGGCAGAAAGAGCGGGCCATCGGTGTGCAGGATGGCTTGCTGTTGTTCGTCGTTGGGAGAGAACCCAGCCTGCTGCCACAAGCGCATGAGGCTCAGGGCAGTTTCCGGGTCCCACGCAGCTGCGGGTGGAGATTTCAGATGAGAAATTTTCATGTGCGCCTACCGGTCGAACTCCTCCCACGCACTGTTGGCATCATGAAATTGATTGTCGGGGCGGCAAGTCGGAGACAAATGCGCTCAATACTACCGGCATTTGCCATGTTTTGCTGGCGAAGAGTTGACAGGCATGCTGCGGGTTGGTGTGCGGCGTGGGTTCCGGTTTGGCCGGGTCAGTGGCGAAGAGGAAAAGTCAGATTTCGGCGCATTTGCTTCGCCGGGCGCGCCCGGCATTGTGTCCAATCGACCTCTGTCAGCGGCGGGAAAATGGACGTGAGAACAGCGAAGCACCAAAAAACAAAAGGAGCTGCAAAACCTCGCGGGGAAGTTTCACAACTCCTTAAGTCTGGATCGGGGCGAGAGGATTTGAACCTCCGACCCCTTGACCCCCAGTCAAGTGCGCTAACCAAGCTGCGCTACGCCCCGATCATGAAAAAGCGTGCGCAGTATAGCAAAATCAACCCTGTGATGCAAGCTCTTTTTCCGCGCTCCGGGTCGCGGGCTCATGGACAGACCGTGTCGTTCAACTGCGAGTCCCAGCAGGCTTTCTGACCGTTGTTGTAATTGGGGGCGATGATGTAGCCCGCGCGTGTGACCGCATCCCAGGCAATCGTCAGCCGCGTGTTTTCAGATTTGTCGAAGTACTCCACGCTGCGCTGGCTGCCGTTGCTGGTGTAGGTGAGCGTGTCACCGTTCTCAGGGACGCCCGGCTTCACCACGGTGAATTGCAAGCTGCCTTTGCTTGCGGCGGATTCGTAGTTCCAGGTGATGTTCACGACCGCGACGCTGGCATTGGGTTGGGTGTGATCATAGATTGTCCACTCACCCGAGACGTTGTTCAGCTCTGCCCGGCCGGTGTACCACAGAAAGCGATTGAGCTGCAGGCCGCCGGCATTGGTGGTGATGCGCATTTCCCAACGGACTGCCCTAGCGTCTTCATCGATCCATCCTGCCAGATCGGCCTGGAACTGCTGGCCGGATTGCGAGACGCTGTAGATCCAATGCCATTTGGCATCGTCCTTCAGCACCGGCGTTTGCGAAGCGGCCGCGGCAAAGGTGAGCACCGGGACGCTCATATGCACCAGCACCGCGAGATTGATGGTCGCCACGGTCAGTTGTGCGGTGAGGAAATTTCGCCCGATGGCGCCGGTTTTGGGCAGATTGCCCTGAAAGGTGCTCAAATCCACGGACATCGAGTTGGTTGGCGGCAGCGCGGGTTTGGGATTGTCGGCCTCGGTGGGATTCTTGCCGCAGGAAAACAACACCACCTGTGTGCACACCAGCGCAACCATCAGGCCTTTGCGAAAACGAAACATTTGCTGCATACGTTCCTCCTGAAGAAAGTTCGGTGAATGTCATGCTTTGCATCATGCCTTCACCAAGTCGCGTGCCAGCCCTCGGGCGGCTCGTGCCCTCACCTGCCGCGCTGATTTTGCATGAGTTGACCCGGCGGCGGTATTTCCATTTAATGCGACCGGTCTGTGTGTCAATTGCAACACCGTGTAAGATCAAACGCAGAAACCGGCGGCCTGCCGGGAGATCCGCCCGCTATTGCCCGGCAGCCCGACCGGCCGTAGAATCCGGTTGCAGCGCCCGTTGCAGGTTTCCGACTTTCGCACTCAGATCGGCCGCAATCGACTCGGCGGCCTCGCGAAATTGCGCCGGGGAGGCGGCCCGGGCGTGGCTGGCGAGCAGCGCCTCGCCGCTTTCCACGTTGAGCACGCGCGCATCGCTTTCATAGCCGGCGTTGAGGCGGCTGAGATTGCCGACGGTGATGGCCTGCACGCCGAGAATTTTTCCGACTGCCACCGCGGTTTCCGTCTCCAGGGCGCCGGTTTGGCCGAGCGCCTGTTCCTGCAACACATGCTCAATCTGGCGGCGTTCGACGATGCGATAAGTGCCGCGCATGATCAGGGCAGTGGCCACCATTTCGGAGAAGGTGAGGCCCAGCGTGGAATCACCGCCGGCGGCCTCGAAGGGCAGCACCGCCAGTGTGGGTTTGAAGCCGTTCGGCAGGGGGGGCAGGACGGCGGTTTGCACATCGGGTGACGGTTCATGACCTGGCCGTGGGGTGGATTGGGCGGAGTTGGGCGGGCGCATCCCACTGAACCACTCCGGATGTTCGCTGCGAATGCGCGCGATGATTTTGGCGGCGCGCTCGCGATCCCTGGCATCTGCCGGTGCACATTTCACGGCTTTGGTGAAATGATCGTAAGCCGCCAGGGTTTTGTTCTCCCGCAACAGCAAATCGGCATAGGCGAGATGGGCGCGGGCATTTTGCGGGTCGAGGCGCAGCGCCTGTTGCAATTTGGCCTGGGCGAGTGTGGTCCGGCCGCGGCGCATGAGCGCCAAGCCCTCGGCGACCAGGCGATCGGCGCGTCGCTCGGTCTGCAACGCACGCACCGGCCGCCGCACCGGCGCTTGCGCCCGGAGGAAGTCTGCAGCAATGAATATTGGCAGTATGGCAATCAGCACGACAGCACGATGCTTCATTGTGAACTCTTCTGATCAGTATTGAAATGCAAGCCCCGCCGCAGAGGCCGCGCATGTTTGCATACCACGGCACCGGAAAATAGCGCTGCTTTCACATCCCGGCCGCATTCTCTCCCGCCACCGGCTTCCCACGTCTGTCCCGCCGGTTCGCCCCGGCTGGGCGGAGATTGCCATACCCGTCAAGGCTGTTTGCAGTGCATCATTATTGCGTCGCCGGCGTTTGCGGCATAAAGGTTGGATGACGAGTTTGGCATTCGAAAAATCAGCCTGCACGGCACGGGAAGCTCGTTCACAGCGATTTACGTTTTTGACCAAACGCTATTTTAACAACGCGGCAATGAAACGCAAGGTTTTTGTCAAATGGCGCAATCCCTCCGGTGCCGTGCGGAGTAGCATAAGCACACCAGCCGGCAGACAAGAGATCCAATGGCACCAACTTTTTCACCTGAATTTTGCATCTTCGCCTGAGAGTAAATTCCCAGGCTCAAAGCTGAAACCGCCTGAGGGCGGCTGCCTGCCAATCGGGTGATAAGTCGGCCCTGGCCAACTCGAACTTTGGGCTTGTGATTTCAATCGCAGGCCGACCCATGCAAAATTCAGGTTTCAAGAAAGTCGTGAAATGGCTTTTCCCATGGACATTCTGCTTTCGTGCGAAATGTACCCGTTCGCTGAAGACGTCACGTCTTCTCTCCCACAAAAATGGTTTCCCGCGCAATGGCTTTTTCCGCGAGAGTCCATTCTCATGAGAGTTTTGCTTTCATGGCTTTTTCCGTGGGCGTTCATTTTCGTGGGAGGATTTGGGGGGATCCTGATCCCCGCACGCAACCGAGGCATTTCACGGATGCTCATGCCTGTGGCTTGCCGGCGCTTCGAGTCTCCGGCTTTGCGGCGCGATTGGTGCCGACAGCCTTGACATCACGAAAGAATCTTTGCATATTCGCCGCGCTTTTTGCCCGAGTCGGCATTCTTCACCGAACTGAACCGGCCACCAGCCGGCTCACAAGGCTTGTCGATTCCTGCTGTTCCCTTCTCACCTGTCGGGAGGAAGATTTCATGCCACGCGCATCACGAAGGTGCCGGATAATCCCCGGTCTGGTCTTGCTGATCTGGAGTCCTGCCGCATTGGTCACCGCACAAATCACGCCGGTCGAGGGGCTGCGTGACAATACCCCTCAAGTCCATGCCCTGGTGAATGCCCGCATTGTGCCGGCGCCGGGCCAGGTGATCGACAAAGGCACCGTGATCATCCGCGATGGGTTAATCGTCGCGGCAGGCGCACAAGTCACGCCGCCACCGGACGCGCGCCTGTGGGATTACAGCGGCAAAACCCTCTACGCCGGTTTCATCGAACCCTATGTCACCCCGGGGGTGCCGGCGCGCACGCCGGGAGCGAGAGGGGCGGCGCGCACGGAGGCAAGAACAGAGGCGCGCCCTGAAGAACGCCGTGGGCCACGCCATTGGAACCCGCTGATGCGCGCGGAGGAGCAGGCGGAGGATTTGTTTCAGCCCGATCAGAACAAAGTCAAGGCACTGCGCGAGCTGGGCTTTTGCGCGGCCCTGATTGCGCCCGGCAAGGGCATTTTCCGCGGCACCAGCGCCCTGGTGAGTTTGGGAGACGGCGGCCTGGAGCGCGGCGTGCTCAAGCGGCGCGTGGCACAACACCTCGCTTTTGAAACAGCCGGCGAACAGGAAGGCGGTTATCCCAATTCGCTCCTGGGCAGCATCGCTTTCATTCGTCAGACACTGCTGGACGCACAATGGTACCAGGCGGCGATGGCGGCCTATCGCCGCAATCCGGCACAGCCGCGGCCGGAGGAAAGTCCGGCATTGGCAGCCCTGGCGGAAGTAATTGCCGGCCGGCAGCCGGTGATTTTCGAAGTCAACGATGATCTCAATCTCGTGCGGGCACTGAATGTCGCCAAAGAATTCCATCTCGCGCTGCTCGTGCGTGGCAGCGGCCAGGAATACCGCCAGCGCGATCGTCTCCGCGCCGCGGGCGTGCCGCTGATTTTGCCATTGGACTTTCCGCAGAAACCCAAGGTCGACACGCCGGAGGACGCCCTGGAGGTGTCGCTGGAGGAGCTGCAGCACTGGGACATGGCACCGGCGAATCCCTACTGGCTGCACCAGGCGGGTGTGACGTTTGCTTTCACCACCGACAAGTTGAAAAAGGAATCCGATTTCACGGCGGCCCTGCGCAAGGCGATTGCCAGCGGGCTGCCCGCGAGCGCGGCGCTGGCGGCATTGACCACGATTCCCGCCAAACTGCTGGGTGAGGAAAACCGGCTGGGCAGCATCGGCGCCGGCAAGCTGGCCAATCTGGTGGTGACCGAGGGCGAATTCTTCGCGGAAAAGTTTGCCATTCTCGATGTGTGGATCGAGGGCAGGCGTTACGAAATCAAAAAGCCGGCGGCGGTCGATTTGCGCGGCAAATGGGAACTTGCACTCACGCACAACGGCCGCCATGAAATGTTCCAGCTCGAGCTCAAAGGCACGGCAGAGCGGCTGAGCGGCGAGCTCAGCAAAGACAAGAGCAGGGCCGGCCTGAGCAAAGCGCAGCTTGATGAGAAAAGAATCCTGCTGGCATTCAAGGGTGATTCGCTCGGTCTGAGCGGCGTGATCCGGCTCACGGGCTTAGTGGAAGCCGGGAATTTGCAGGGCCGCGGCGAGCTGGCTGATGGCTCGGCGGTGACCTGGTCGGCGAGGCGGCTTGAAGCTTTTCAGGAAAAAACTGCGGAGAAGTCCAAACCGGCCTCTCCCCCGCCGGTGTGGCGCAAGCTTTACCCTTACGGCAGTTTTGGCCGCAGCGCACCGCCCGAGCAACCGGCTGCTTTGCTGGTGCGTGGGGCGACGATTTGGACCTGCGGTCCGGCCGGCAAATTGGAGAATGCCGACATGCTGGTGAAAGCCGGCACAATTGCCCAGGTCGGCAAAAATCTCACCGCGCCCGCCGGCGCGACAATCATCGCGGCCGGGGGCAAACATGTCACGCCCGGCTTGATCGACGCGCACTCGCATGCGGCAGTCTCCGCGGTCAATGAATCCGGCCAGGCGGTGACCGCGGAGGTGAGCATTGGCGAGGTGATCGATCCCTCCGATGTCAACATCTATCAGCAACTGGCCGGCGGTTTGACCACCGCACACGTGATGCACGGCTCGGCCAATCCCATTGGCGGCCGCAATCAAGTGATGAAATGGCGCTGGGGCGCGGATGCCGAGGGCTTGAAATTCGTCGAGGCACCGCCCACCATCAAGTTTGCCCTGGGGGAAAACGTCAAGCAAAGCAACTGGGGCGATCGTTTCACCACGCGCTATCCGCAAACCCGGATGGGCGTGGAGCAGATCATCCGCGATCGTTTCCAAGCCGCACGCGATTACGAGCAGGCCTGGAACGACTTCGCCGCGGCCAACAAGAAGAATCCCGGCGCGGTGGTGCCGCCCCGCCGCGATTTGGAGCTGGAGACGCTGCTGGAAATCCTGCAAGGCAGGCGCTTCATTCACTGCCATTCCTACCGGCAGGATGAGATTCTGATGCTGGTGCGCCTGGCGGAGGAGTTTGGCTTCAAAGTGGGCACCTTTCAGCATGTGCTGGAGGGCTACAAGGTGGCGGATGCCATCAGCACGCATGGCGCCGGCGCCTCCTGCTTCAGCGACTGGTGGGCCTACAAGTTCGAGGTGTACGACGCGATTCCCTACAACGGCGCACTGATGCACCGGCAGGGCATCGTGGTTTCCTTCAACTCCGACAGCGGCGAGCTGGCACGGCGCATGAATCTCGAAGCAGCCAAGGCCGTGAAGTATGGCGGTCTCTCCGAAGAGGAGGCGCTCAAGTTCGTCACGCTCAATCCCGCCAAACAGCTCAAGGTCGATCATCTCATCGGCTCACTGGAGCCCGGCAAGCAGGCGGATTTCGTGATCTGGAGCGGTGCGCCGTTGTCAACGTATTCGATTTGCGAACAAACCTGGATCGAGGGCCGCAAATATTTCGACCGCGCCGAGGATCGCGAGCTGCGCGCGGCCGTGGAAAAAGAACGGGCCGCCTTGATTCAAAAGGTGCTGGCCGACAGGGACGAAAGCGCCAAAGACAGCCCAACTGAAGCGAAACAGACGACTGACTGACAGAAGCATCGCAACTCCGGGAGTTTGGCAAGATGAAAGGCAAACTGATTGTGTTGTTCGGCTTGTTGCTCGCGGCGCGCGTTCCGGCGCAAAATTACGGCCAGATTCCGGCACCGCCGCAAACACGGCCCATCGCGCTGGTGGGCGCCACGGTGCATCCTGTGAGCGCGCCGGAGATCACCAATGCCACGATCATCTTCGAACACGGCAGGATTAGCGCGCTGGGCCGGGAAGTGGACATTCCCCCGCATGCCGAGCGCATCGAGGTGACCGGCAAACACGTCTACCCGGCATTCATTGATGCCCACACCACGCTGGGTCTGGTTGAGATCGGAGCCGTGCGCGCGACGCGGGATTTCGCTGAAACCGGTCAAATCAATCCCAATGTGCGCGCCGAAGTGGCGGTCAATCCCGATGGTGAAATGCTTCCGGTGACGCGCGCCAACGGAGTGGCACTGGCGTTGAGCGTGCCGCAGGGCGGCTTGCTGGCCGGCACCTCCGCGCTGCTCATGCTGGATGGCTGGACCTGGGAACAAATGACGCTCCAGGCGCCGGTGGGGCTGCATGTCAACTGGCCCGCCATGACGTTGCGGCGCGGGCGCTGGATTACCCAAAGCGAGGAAGAACAACGCAAACAAATGCAGGAGAATTTGCAGAAGCTCAAGGAGGCCTTTGCCCAGGCCCGCGCCTACCGGGCAGCGAAAGCGGCGGAGGGCAAAGTCGCCGGTGTGCGCCACGAAACCGACTCACGCTGGGAAGCCATGATACCCGTCTTCGAGGGCACGCTGCCGGTGTTTGTCACCGCCAATGAGATCAAACAAATTCAAGCTGCCGTGCAGTGGGCGCAGGAGGAGAATCTGAAGCTGGTGATCGTGGGCGGGCAGGATGCCTGGCGGGCGGCGGACTTGTTGCAGGCGAAGAACGTCCCGGTGATCTACGGCCCGGTGCATGACTTGCCCGGCCGTGATTGGGAGGCCTACGACACGCCCTTCACCACTCCGGCAAAGCTGCATGCGGCAGGGGTGAAGTTCTGCATTGCTGATTTCGAGAATGCCAACGCACGCAATCTGCCCTACCAGGCGGCAATGGCAGCGGCCTACGGCCTGCCGCGCGAAGAGGCCCTGAAAGCCATCACCCTCTACCCCGCGGAAATTCTCGGCGTCGCCGACCGGGTCGGTTCGCTCGCCGTGGGCAAAGATGCCACGTTGATTGTCACCAACGGCGATCCGCTTGAAATTCCCACCCGGGTGGAATGGGAATTCATCCAGGGCCGACGCATCGATCTCGGCAACAAGCACGAGGCGCTGTATCGCAAATACTCGGAGAAATACCGCCAACGCGAGCACCGCACCAACGGCAAGGCGGGAGACACGAATTGATCTCTGCGCGAAAAGCTCTCCACTCGGCTGGGCAGACGTCAGTTCTTTCCCACGAAAATGAACTCCCACGAAATTTTTCCGTGGGGGTTCTGCTTTCGTGGGAGTTTTTTGTGTTACCCCGACAGCACCACTCCCACGAATGAATTCTCACAATTTTTCCCCCGGGATTTCTGCTTTTGGCAAAAAAAACGGCGGGGGTGCCACCCTTGCGTCCTGCAAGGATGCGGGGTGGGTTGTTGCCATAAAGCAGGACCGGCCTATTCCCCCAGGTGGATCTCGCGCGTCACGCCGCCGATGGTGATGACTGCGAGATCATCGCAACCGCCGTCGGCCGGAAAAAAATCAACCTTCACCGCCACGCCGTCGCTGGAGGTGCCTTCCATTTTCCCTTTGCGGGGATGGGCACAAGTGAGGGTGATCTCCAAATCCTCGGTAATGGTGAAATTGTAGCGCTTGCCGTCTTTGTCGGTGACGATAAGACTGCCTCCCGCCAGATAAACATCATCGCTGAAATCCAGCGGCTTGCCGATGGCGGCCTTCACCGCAAAAGTGCCGGCGAGGCGGGTGGTTTGCCCCCGGGCATCGGTGATCGCAGCATTCTCCAGCGCAACGGTCACCGCTCCGTTGTTCACGGAGATGACGACCTGACCGGAATAAGTGTAGCCATGGGCGGAGAAATTGTTGAAGGTGAGTGTGAGGGTCGCGCTCGACCGCAGGCTGCCGCTGTAGCTGAGATTGATGGTGCCGCTGCGCGTGACCCCGTCGGCCGCCTGACAACCGCCGTCAAAATCGAGCGTGACTTGTTTGGCGCTGCGATCGAAAATGATCAACGGGCAGGTCGAGACGCGCAGGGTTTCCGGCGGAGTTGCCGCTTTTCCAAGGCCCGGCAGCAACTGGCCGACAGCCAGGCTCAGCGCCGACATGTCAAAATAATCGGCGGTGGCTGTAGCGGTGAGATCGAGGGTTGCGGCTGTTTTTTCGATGTCCTGTTCTCCCGGCTTGGTGGTCTCGTCACCGGCACAGGCAAGGAAGAGCATGCTCAGCGAAATACCAAAGACGAAGGCCAAAACGCGCATTGCCATTGCAAACTCCTGCAGCAAGTGAATGCGGGTGAAAAAGGAATGGGTGAGTTGGCGGTGCGCTGCTTTGCCGCCCAACATATGCAAATTCGGCCCGCGCTTGAGGCTTTCAACTCAAGATTGGCCGTTGCAAGTCGGATCCGAGCGAAAAAGCAACAACTGTTTGAGAGGCTGAATTCACGCGGTATTCCGGGGGTTCCTGCGCAGCTTTTGCAAACTACCGAGACTTGAATTTTCTTCCTGGAAATTGCCCGGTCGCACGCGGCACACATCAGGATGCAAATCCTGACTGGCTCGCGAGCCTGCCATGCCTCGATGCCCGCCGCGCCTCATGCCGAGTGAGAACTCGGGGCATGCTCGCGGCACTCTGCGAGGGATCACGGTGCCGCTCACTCCTCCGGCGCGGACCTGCCTTTGTTTCTGAGCAACAGGCCCCAAAAGCGATCATACGGATGAACACGCTGTGCCGGCCCGGCAGCATTGACCACGGGGTTGCCTTCATTGTACCAGCGAAAAATGCCACCGCGCAAGTTGGCGGCTGCGCGACAGCCGGCGGTATGCAGGTCCTTTTGCAGGCGCTGCAGCAGGAGCGAGCTGCGATATCCCACCGAGCAATAAAACACCACCCGCCTCTCCCGCAGGGAATCGCCGAACTGTTTGATGAAGTCTTCGGCGGACAGGCGGGGATCGACATGCCTGGCGTGCGGCAGATGGCTGACGTCATACTCGTCGCGGTCGCGGACATCAAAAATCAGAAAGCGGCCGGAGTCCGGCGAGGCCAGACCGTGCTGCAACTCGCGCCAGTCCATGTTGGCCACGGGAAGCTGAGCGGCGACGGTTTGTTCCACCAACGTGAGGACAAACTGACCGTGAGCGCCGGTGGGTAAAACCAGCAGGCCCGCCAGCACAGGGAGGGAGAAAATCGCCTGCCTGACACGCTCCCGGCCATTGTGCCTGCGGCAGGGTTTCGCAGCTTTTGGCATGGGGTCTCCTTCTGCGCCGGCTGCTGCCCTCATGCCAGCAGGCTGCGCTGATTGAAAACTCTACCGAGGAAAAAGGGCAGGAGACGAAATTTGAGGCGGTCAGGGATGTCATTCAGCATGCAGTAGCGATGCAAGGAATTGAAATCATCGACATCATACCAGGCCGGCAGCAAATGAACCTTCAGCCCCAGGGCTTCTGTCTTTGCCAGGGTTTGTTGCAACACGGCGGCGGTGCTCCAGGAGATGTTCTCGAACAGGGCGGGGAGATCCGCCTTCACGCCAATGAGGTAATAGCCGCCGTCCTGGCTCGGACCCAGTACTACATCGTGGTGATGCAGTGCTTCGGCCGCTTGTTCGAGATGGGCCAGGGGCAAATCAGGGCTGTCGGAACCGATGAGCAAAATGCGGGAATACCCGCGCTGCAGCACGGTCTGAATGGCGGTGCGCATGCGCACGCCCAAATCCGGCGAGGGGTCCTGCGCCAGCCACTCGCGCTCACCGGGGAGCATGCGGCGCAACGCCTGTCGTTTTTCACGCGGGGTGAAAACGGCAAAATGACGGGCGGGCAAACTGGCGGTGCGGGCGAAAAGCGTTTGAATAAGATGGCGGTAAATTTTCGCGGCCAGCTCCGCCCCGATGGCCGCCGCCAGGCGGGTCTTGACGTGACCGGGCTCGGGAAACTTCAAGAAGGTCAACAGCGCGAGATCAGTGGGCATGGTGTCGGGTTGAATTATGTTTTTTGGCATGGTGTGATGACGCGCAGGGCGCGGGGTTTGATCGAAATTTTGAGCGGGCCCTCGCAGAGGGTGGCTTCGCCATCCACGTGAAAGAGAATGGGGCCGTCCTTCGCAATGGTGATTTCCTGCACGCGTTGATAGCTGATGATGGGCGCGCGATCGATGGTGCCGTTGAACAGGCGCGGCGCATACTTGAGCGCATCGAGCAGGCGCAACGGCTCGACGACACACATGTCGAGCAAGCCGTCATCGGGTTGCGCCTGGGGCGCGATAATGGCGCCGTTGCCATATTGCCGGGTGTTGGCGATGGTGATGAGGAACGGTGTTTTTTCCCACTGCTGATGCTTCACGTGGAGGCGCAACGGTTCGGGTTTGTAGTCAACGAATTCCTGTGCGGCGATCAGAAAATAGGGCAGCGGCCCGCGCCAGGTGGCGGCATTGAATTTCCTGCCAACGTTGGCATCGAAGCCCACGCCACAGACGGCAAAGAAATGGCGGTGCGCAGCACAGCCCACGTCGATGGTGCGCACTTGCCCGGCACGCAACACCTGCAGGGAGCCGGCGGGGGCAAGCGGAATGCCCAGACCACGGGCCAGGCCGTTGCCCGAGCCGCGCGGAATAATGCCGAGTGCAGTGTCCGTACCCACCAGTCCCGAAGCAACCTCATTGACCGTGCCATCTCCGCCAACCGCGGCCACGAGGTGATAACCCCGCCGCGCGGCCTCGCCGGCCAGGCGCGTGGCTTCTCCGGGCGCGGCGGTCAATTCAATATCGCCGGCTGGGAATTGCGCGTGAATGCGATTGATGAGGTCGCTCTTGTCGCGGCGAAATCCCGAAATGGGGTTGACGATGAAAAGCATCTTGTGTGATGGCATACCGCTGCACTCTTCAGGATCTGCGGTTGCGCGACCCCGCTGCCCCGACGGTTCTTTCCGTGCGATACCATCACCCGGGCGCGGTCTCATGATCCGAAGTATGTTTCGTTCCACGGGTGCCAACCTCACAGTCAAACGGCCTGCCGGTTTCTCGTTTTCGGCAGGCAAACCTGCTGCCACAAGCTTCTTCGGCTGCTGCGGCCGCATCAGCAAAAGCTGCAGAGCAAACCTGCCGGCACGGCACCAGGCATGTGAGTGACCAGGAAACAATGTGGTATGCAATTCCACCCGGTGTTGTGGCCCGCGGTAAGACGCTGCAGACTGCCACTGCGACCGGAGAGCCGGGAGTGTCACCGTCCGACATCCTGCCGGACTTGTCTTCCCCGTTTAGCTTCAAGCAAGTTTCGCCGGAGGGAAGCAAGAGGGTGTCAGTCGTGCGCGGGAAATCGTTATCCTGCGTGCCCGTGTCTTTGGCCGGTGTTGCGCGGTGGCCGGCGACTGCCTTGGCAAGCAGGCGCGCGGGATGAAGTTTGTCAGCATGGCCGGTTTGTGCCATTTTCCGCCTGCAAGAGCGGATCTTGCCCGCCCATGATTTGGCAGAAAACTTCCGCGCTTCTTGTCTGCCATTGGCGGCGCATCCCAGCCCCCGGAGCAGAGGCGTGCTGCATGACCAGGCGGACCATGACGTTTCACCCACTCACAGAACGCTGCATTATAGCCATTTTCTCCGTGAGAGACAACACTTAGTTTCCGGTGACTGCCGCCATCCGGCGGGCGAACTCTTTGCCGTCCACGAAACCGATGACGCGCAAATCGGACCGCTCCCGGCCCTCGGCATCAAGAAACACCACCGTTGGCAGACCTTTGATCTGATATTGCTGCCGGATCGCCTGCACTTCGGGCGAGCCGTATTGCGTCAGGTCACCGCGCAACATCAGGAAGCTGCCGGCACGCGCCAGGACTGCTTCATGCGGAAAGGTGAAGCGCTCCAACTCTTTGCAGGCCAGACACCAATCAGCGGTGAAGTCGATGATCACCGGTTTGCTTTCCCGGCGCGCCTGCGCCAGCGCCGTTTCACTCAGCGGCTGCCAGACACCGGCGTGGGCTTGCTGTTCCGGCCACGCCAGCCACACTGCCAGTGCCACAAAGACGGCGGCGGTGGCGCGCTTGAGCCAGGGAAAAACCGCCGAAGCGAATTTGCTCGATTCGATCAGGCCGACGTATACGCCGCCGGCCAGCAGAATCGCAGGCAGCAAATATTTGCCCAGCCAGGACGGCAATATCGGCGCGATGAAATAGGCGGCCATGGCGAGCAGAATCACGCCGAAAATTTTTTTCACCCACACCATCCACATGCCGGAGCGCGGCAGATTCTGCAGCAATCCCGAAAAGGTGCCGAGCAGCAGGAACGGCGCACCCAGACCCAGCGCGAGCACAAAGAACATCCAAAAGCCGAGCAGGGGATTGCCGGTGGTGCCGACATAAGTCAACAGCCCAAGCACGAAGGGACCGATGCAGGGCGCCGCCACAAAGCCCACGGTGAGCCCCATAAAGAACGCGCCAAAATAGCCCGGTTTCGCGCCGCCCGCAAGTTGTGTCAGCGCCTGCGGCACTTTGAACTCATACAAGCCGAACATGGAGAGCGCCAGTGCCACCATCACCAGCGCGATGAAGCTGAGCACCGGCGGACTTTGCAGCGCGGCGCCGAACAGCGAACCGCTCAATGCCGCCAGCACGCCGAGCGCCGAGTAGGTCAGGGCCATCCCGAGAATATAGAGCAGGGCCAGACCGAAAACTTTCGCCGGCTGGCCGCCGGTTTGGCCGCCAAAATAACTGATGGTAATCGGGATCAACGGATAAACGCAGGGCGTGAGATTGAGCGCCAGGCCGCCGATGAAGATGAAGAGCAGGGCCGTGCCCAGGCCATGCTGCGCAATCAATCCGCTGACTTCATTGCCCCCCTCCCGCCCTGCCGTGCCGGCCGTGGCGGCAAGCGCCCCGCCGAAATCGATCTTCTGAAAAACTTCCTCGTTGATGAGATTGGCGGGCTGCTCGAGGCCGACCACTGGAAGCGTGGCGCGAAACGGTTCGGACTCGGGGGCCAGACAGGAGTAATCATTGCAGGCCTGATACGTGAGCTTGCCGGAGAGCGCCACTTCCGGACCGCTGAAATTTTCTGCAATCGCGAGTTCGAGGCCGATGAGAAATTCCTGCTCATAAACCGACAGCGGCGTTTCGGAGAAGGCGAAGGTGCGCGTCAACCCCGGCGGATAGACGATCGCTTTGACCGTGACACCGGCGATTTCGTCCAACACCACGGCGGTGGGAATCAAAAACTCCTCGTTGGGCTGATGCGAGTTGACATGCCAGCCTGCGGCGATCCGGCCAATCAGGGCCGCGCGCAGCGTGCTGCCACGATAAGCCCGGTCGAAGGAAAACAGTGTCTGCACCTGCAGGATTTTCTCCGGCGGTGTCAGGCCGGGGGAAACCACTTCCTGTGCGCGACTGCGCGGCGCGGTCAACAGCCAGGAGATCACCACCAAAGCGAGGCAAAGTGTGTTCTTCATGAGAATGTCCAAGGGATGGGAACGCAAATCCAGATTGACAGCAACTTTTTTTCCGGCACGGCCGCAGGTCCGGCGGCCATGCACTTTCACAAATCTGATTGATCCACCCAGCGGACAATGCGCCATTTGCCGTCGTGCGGATTGCGCCGGAAGGTGAAAATGGCAAAGCCCGACACGCTGAAACTGATGTCCGCACTGGCGAGATCGAGGCGGAAGCTTTTGGCCAGGGTTTCATCCCGGCCCTCGGTCACCGCATAGATGGTGTTAAGCCATTCCAGGCTGATCACATCGAAGGTGCGCAACAACCGGCCGGTGGTTTTCAGATCGGTCTCGCGCGTCCAGGAGATGAACAGGCCGGAAGGCCCCTGATCCGGATCGAAGTATTGAAACACGAAAGCGCTGTCCAAAACTTCGGAATAGAGCAGGGAATCCCGGAAAGTGTAAGCATACCGAAAATTGGTGAGCACTTCCTCGGGGTTGCGCTGCTCGGTGACCAGCTCGCTGGCCAGGCTGCCGTCATCAAGTCCGGGCGCAAAGGGATTGAGGCAGGCGAGCGGCAGACACGCCAGCAGCAACACGACGGCACGCCGCCCGCAACGGGCGCAGGCGGGCGCGGCTGCAATTGTGCAATGGCGCAACACGCTCATTTCTCCGTCCGGTAAAATTCGCATTTCTTCCGCCGGCGATCACGCGCTGTGCTGGGCGACATACTCTGCAAACGCCTGTTGCAGCCGGCGGGTGATCGGGCCGGGCCGGCCATCCGCAATGCTTTGGCCGTCAAGCTGAACGACAGGCACGACCTCACCGGAGGTGCGGGAGAGAAAGAGTTCATCGGCGTGCGGCAGCAAAGCGGCAACCGGCGCGGTTTCCTCCACGGGCACATGCAACTGCCGGCACAATTCCAGCACCACCGCGCGTGTGATGCCGGGCAGGATTCTTTGCGTGCCGGGATGCGTTAAAATTCTGCCGTGAAATACCGCGAAAAAATTGCTGTGACTCGCTTCGGTGGCCGCCCCGGCATGAATGAAAATCGCTTCATCGGCACCCACCGCATGCGCCTGCTGGCTCGCCAGCACATTCGGCAGCAGGTTGATGGTCTTCAGATCGCAGCGCTGCCAGCGAATATCGGGCACTGTGATCGCGGCGACACCGTCCGCCAGCAGAGCCGACGGCGGCGTGAAAGCCCGGGTGGCAATGTAAACCGTCGGCGGCGTGTCCGGCGGCGGGAAATAATGCCGCCGGGGCAAAGCGGCACCCCGCGTCACCTGAAAATAAATCAGGGCATCGGCTCGTTGCAAGCCATTCTTCTGCAGCAGGTGCCCGGCCAGCGCCGGCAGTTCCGCAGCTTGCGGCAGAGGAATTTGCAGGGCGGACAGGCCATTTTCCAATCGCCGCAGATGTGCGGCACTGGCGAAGAGACGGCCACCGTAGCTGCGAATCACTTCATACACGCCATCGCCAAACAGAAAGCCGCGATCATGCACGGGGATGCAGGCCTGACTGGCGGGAACAAAGTTGCCGTTGAGATAGACAAGCATCACTTGCGGCTATTGCCGCACCTCCCCTCCTTCCAGCTTCGCGATATTGTGACGAACCGCCTGCGGCAGCAACGCCTTCCTGCCATGGCGGTAGTCGAAGGCTACGAGCTCGGCGGTGCCTTCGGCGGCAAGGCGGCCGAGTTTCTCACTCACCACGCACAGCTCCATGAAAAAGCGGTCCTCGCGCAGTTCGCTGACGCGGGCACCGACTGCGAGCGTGTCGGGATAGGTGAGTGCTTTGCGATACCGGCATTGCGTATGGGCGAGAATCGGGCCAATGCCGCCGTGCCGGTCGGGATCGGCGAAATCGATGCGCGCAAAATAGGCCATGCGGGCGCTTTCGAAATAGCGAAAGTAGACAATGTTGTTGACGTGTTGAAAAGCGTCCATCTCACCCCAGGCCACGGTTACGGGAATGACGACGGGATAGCGTGCGAGCAGATCGGTTGACATGCACACTCCGCAGAGTGGGATGAAAATCAGATGTGCGGATGAATTCAAGTTGGAATTGGCGCAAAAGCCGGAGTCACCTCCCGAGGTGCGAGTTCAAGTGTGCTGCGGCCACGCAGCCGGCTTCAGCCCGCTTTTGCCTCTCAGACGCGCAATTGATTGCGACTTCATTTGATCGTGAACTGCCTGACTCGGGTCTCTCCGAAAACCTCCCCACCCCGGCTGAGCCCGGGTGTTCAAAACAGCCGGGGGCATGAAAAATCCGGGGGGATTTGCAGCAGAAGCCCGGCCGTGGCAGCCACCGCCGTTGCAAAGTCAGTGATTTCGGAGGGACACTAATTCGTCCCCGCTCCTTTCACCCATTGATTCAACCAACCGATCACCGTCTCATGCCACAGAATGCTGTTGTGCGGTTTGAGCACCCAGTGGTTTTCATCAGGGAAATAGAGAAACTTGCTCGGAATGTTGCGGCGCTGCAAGGCCGTGAAGGTGGAAATGCCCTGCGTGTCAACCACACGAAAATCCTGGCCGCCATGAATCACCAGCATCGGCGTCTTCCAATTCTTGACGTGATCGATCGGGTTGTGCCTGGCATAGCCTTCGGGGTTGTCCCAGGGCGTGCCCATGTGATCCCACTCGGGAAACCAGAGTTCCTCGGTGTCAAAATAAGCCATGCGCTCATCGAGATTGCCATCGTGGTTGACCAGGCACTTGAAACGGTCGGGCCATTGCCCGGCGATCCAATTGATCATGTAGCCGCCGTAGGAAGCGCCCAATGCCGCGACCCGCTCGCCATCCATCCAGGGGTATCTCTGCAGGGCCGCCGCCAGCCCTTTTTGCAAATCCTCGAGCGGCTTGCCGCCCCAATCCCCGCGGATGGCATCGGTGAACGCCTGGCCGTAGCCGGTGGAACCGTGAAAATCGACCATCACCGCCGCGTAGCCGGCGCCGGCATAGGTTTGTGGATTCCAGCGATAATGAAAATCATTGCCAAACGAACCCTGCGGTCCGCCGTGAATCAGGAAAGCCACGGGATATTTCTGCGCCGGGTTGAAATCCACCGGTTTGACCACATAGGCGTAGACCGTCTCGTCATTCCAGCCCTTGAAGGTGAACTGTTCGGACTCACCCATGCGGACTTTGGCGAGCTTTTCCGCATTGATGCGCGTCACCGTCCGCACCCCCGTGCCATTCGGCAGCACCGTGTACAATTCCACCGGTGAGCGGTGATGATCCATGGCAAACAACAACCGATTGCCGGCCACACCCACGGAGCGCACCGTGCCTTTTTCCACCACGATGCGGCTTTTGCCGCTGGCAACGTCAATCGCAAAGAGGGAATTTTGTCCGAGATTGTTGGCCGTGGTGTAAATCGTCCTGCCGTCGGCGGACCAGGTTACACCGCCGGGCGAACGATCCCACGGCTCCGTCAAAACGCGATGGGCCCCCTCCGGCCAGGGCTGCAAAACGATGCGAAACCGGTCGGATTCATAACCCGGCCGTGCCATCGCCAGATAAGCGAGCGTTTTGCCATCGGGTGAAAATACTGGCTGCGTATCCCATGCCGGGTTGCCGGCGGTGAGATTCTTCGGTGGTGCCGAACCATCCACGGGCGCCAAATAAAGATCAAAATTCGTTGACCAGGCCTCCTCCCGCCCGGCGACGCGCGCCGTGAACACCACGCCCCTGCTGTCCGGCGTGAAGGTGTACTCTTCCGCGCCGCCAAACGGCTTGGAGGGGCAATCCGCATCCATGCCTTTCATCACATCGATCGTTTCGCCACCGGCCGCCGGCATCACAAAGAGATGCGAGCGGCGCCCGTCTTTCCAGGCGTCCCAATGCCGGATGAAAAGTTTTTCATAGAGGCGGCCGCTGGCCTTGCGGGCCTGCTGTTCTTGCAAACGTGCCGGGGTACAGGCCAGGGTCGCACAATCCGGAAAAACCTCCATGGTGAGCGCGAGCAGCCTGCCGTCAGGGGAGAGTTGAAAGCTGCCGACATCCAGCGGCAGACTGGTTTTCTGCACGGCTTCCCCGCCGTCCAGCGGGAGGCACCAGACCTGCGTGGAGCCGGAACGCGAGGAGAGAAACCAAATGCTTTTACTGTCGCGCGACCAAACCGGGCTGAAGTCACTGCCGGGATGTGCGGTCAACTGGCGCAGGCCGGTGCCGTCGACTGCCACCACCCAAATGTCGGTGCGGCCGCGGTTGGCTTCCAAATCGGTTTTGCGCAGGGTGAAGACCGCCCATTTTCCATCGGGTGAAACTTGCGTTTCGGAGATGCGATCCATCGCGAGCAGATCATGCACGGTGAAGGGATGTGTCTCCTGGGTGAAGGCAGGATCAAAAGCACGGCTGAGCACGAACAGGCAGATTCCAACCGACAGCGTCGACACGCGCATGCTTGCCTCCATGAAAATTGAGTCATTGCGTATGCAGCAGGTCAGCTTTTGCCGCTGTGATGATAGACATCCGGGGAGAGAAACTCAAGGCTTTTATGCCGGAGGGAGTAAAGCCTCGGTTGCGTGTGGGGAGGAAGGGCGGCCATCTTGTCCCATGTCACCACCTGAATTTTGCACCGCGATTGATCGCCTCCGCGAGGAACGCCGGGTTGATCGCGACGCCCAACCATCCATGGGGTGGTGCATAAAAAATTTTGCAGGCAAGCGTGCGGTCAACTCCGGCAGGGGGTGCACTTCCCACACGCCACTTCTTCCGGACAATGGCAAGCCAGCATGCAAAATTCAGGCAGTGTATGATGCCCTCATCCTTGTCGGCTCCTGCAGCCGCCGGCATCCCCCGCGACGAAATTTCCGCAGGCGGCAGGCGCGGGTGTGCTTTCCGGGCCGTCATTTCAGACGGAAACGGATAGTCGCGGGCGGATGAGGTGCATGGCCAGCAGCGTCTTGCCGTCATCGATCAGGCCCCGCTCCGCCATCGCATAGGCTTGCGTCACCGGTAAATTCAGCACGCGGAGATATTCCGACTCGGTGTGCAGTCCGCCGCCCGCGGCCAGCTTGTTTCCCACTATGCCGAAAAAAAGATACACGCGTTCCGACGAGCCGCCCGGCGAGGGAAAGAATTCGGTGAGAAATTCGATCTGGTTCACCTCATAGCCGGTTTCTTCCAGAGTCTCGCGCCGCACCAGTTCCAGCGGCGTTTCGCGGCCTTCCAAAATCCCGGCAACGATCTCGATCAACCAGGCCCTGCCCGGATTGAAAACATAGGCGGGATAGCGAAATTGCTCGACCAGGATGAACTCATTGCCGGCGGGTGTCAGCAGGAGGATGCCCGCCGCGTGGCCGCGGCTGCAATTGAACCGCTGCACCCGTGGCGTCAGTTGGCCGTCGAGGCGCTCATGCTGCAGCGTGGCCTTCTGAATCTCGAAAAAATTGCGATAGACAATTTCCTGCTGGTGAATGATCACCTGGCGCGGCGTCTGAGGTGGTTCCGCCGTCACTGTGGAAGTTTCCCCCGCCGGTCGCGATGCCGGTTCCGGCCGGCCCGCCTTGCCACCGCTGGCTGCGGCCGCCGTTCGGTCCTCCAGAAAGACATCATAGGTTGAAAGCTGCAGCAGAAAGTGATGGCCGAAAAACAGCAGGGGGACCCAAAAAGCGTGCTGCCAGGAACCGGGCGGCAGTTGCAATACGCTGACGAACGCCACCGCCACCGCCGCGATGAAGCTGATCAAGATGAAAGAGAGATGATAGAGATTGCCTTTCCTGGCCGGCCGCGGCAGGGTTGTGCTTTTCCACAAAAACGGCGAACCGGGATGCTCGGCCGACAGGCCGGCGTTCACCAGAAAAAACTGTTTGACGCGGTTCATGGCCACGCCGCTTTCACACCAGGCCTGGCGCAGGCGGATGATCTTGAGCTGATAAATCCACGCCACAAAACTCAACAAGAGGCAAATGGCGATGGTGATCGGCCGCGTATAGGGCGAGTAACTCATGCCCTCCCGGCTGTGCAACACCCCGATGGCGGCGATCAGCAAACCGGTGATGAGCAGGAAATAATTCACCAGCACGTGGCGGTCATTCATCGCCTGTGCCATGGTCTCGCGAATGTACTCATACTCGTATAGGGCAATCTCGCGCAGCGACCGGCGGGCTTTGCGGTCGATTGCAAGGGGTGTGAGTGGCGGGGAATTCGACCGCACCGGCGGACCAAAACGCCAGTGCGAAAAGCGCAACATGGCATAATAGACCACGCCAAAATCGATCAACACATGCTGGCGATACCCCGGCAGGAGCAGGACGAACACCAGGCCGGCAAGGATAATGAAGGCCGGGGAGAGATGGGCAAAGATGATTCGGCTCATATGAACCACCATAAAAGTTCGCTGCCATATGCCGGCGCCGGGCCTGAATGTCAGGCCCTCCGCTTGCGGGTCGGGGTGCCGTTCAGCGATTGCGGCCATCCACCGGCGCGTCCAAAATTTCGATCTCGCCCTGCGGACCGATCACGGTGAACGCTTCGAAAAGATTGACCGTCGGGCAAACATGGCGCGGCGCCAGCAGGAGGTAGTCCCCGATGGCAATGGTTTCACTGCCTTCCTGCCGCAGCACGGTGTGCTCCTCGCTGAAAGAAACCACCCGCAGTCCGGGACGGCTGAACAATTCAAGCGGACCACTTTCTGCCGCCCAGCGCTTGTGTCCCAAATTGAGCGTGAGACGGCCCGGCCCAACTTCGATTACTTGCGCCAAAATCAATGCGGCCAGCTCGAACTCGCCGGGGGCCAGCGCTTCGTAATTCGAATCCCAAAAAATCCACGTGCCGGGCGAAGCCTGCACCAGCGTCTCGCTTGCCACGGCCGGCAGCAAAATTTCCAGGTCAAGGCGAAAAGCCGGTGAGCCGGCAACGATAATACGCGGCACATGCACGCCGGCGGCGCGAAAGGCCCGGTAAGCCGCCAGCAAACCGGCCATGGCTTCTTGTGCGGCAGCGCGCCGTTCAGCAAACGCGGCCTGATGAACATGGCCATCATAACCATGCAACCCGGCAAACGCGAAATGCGGCCGGCCGGCTGTTTGTGCGTACAGCGCCAACGCCTCGGCGGGCGCGATGCCGGTGCGGTGCATGCCGATGTCAAGGTCGATGAAATAGCGCCAGCCCACCTGCTCGGCCTGCGCCACCGCCGTTAGTATTTCGGCATGTGCGCGGTTGCCGATTTGAACCTGAATATCGAGGTGCGGAAACCTCTTGAGGCACTGTGCCACGTGGCGCGCTTCATGCAGTAACAGAGGATATGCGAGGAAGACGCTTTGGACTCCCGCCTCAATCGCCATCTCCAGCTCGCGCATGGTGGCTTTGAAGTGGGTGATGCCGGCGGCGCGCATCCAGCCGGTGATCAGTGAGGATTTGTTGGTTTTGATATGCGGGCACAAATGGCGGTAGCCGGAGGCGGGCGCAAGGGCTTCGAGATATTGCCGCATGCGCGCCAGATTGCGCTGCACGCGATCGCGAAACACCAACAATCGGGGCGTGGCCAGCGCTTCCGGGTTTTGGAGCAGATAGGGTGCCTGTCCGGGAATTCTGAAATCCAATGTCGTCTCCTGAGATTGCCGGAGGAGTTATGAACAATGCGCTCCGTTGGAACTGTTTCCGCCCCCCGCCTGCCGATGAGAGGAGAACGTCCGGTGGTGCCGCGCTTCCGCTTTGCACGCCAGCTCAAAACTCAATCCCACCGGTTATAAACGGATCTCGCCCTGTGCGGCCCGGAAGCGGAAGGGTCTCCCACCTGTCGAATTTGGCATCATAACTTGGAACGGCATGCGCTTTCCGGTTTGATGCTGTTGCGGACAGACACCAAGATACAAGAGTATCCGCCAATTCCAAACTCGAACTTGCACCGGTGCGGGCTGCTCCGTACCGGCCTGAATTCCGAATCGTTTTCCCATTTTGTAAGTAACTTTCAATTTTGCCATGCGCGGCTGACAGGCCCCACCGCGCTCTTGCACCCCGTTCGCGAAGCGAGCGATTCCGGATCGCACATGTTTGCCCATGCCTGTTGCCGGCGGTGAGGCGGGATAATCCTTGCCAATCAAGGCGGAGCGTGACATTTGTCACTCCTCTGCACCCGGGGTTGTGATACCGGTATTGCCGGCAAAGGCGCGGCACCCAATTCCTGCGTTCCTGCCGGCAGCGTTTGGTATCGTTCTTGCCAACCGTGTGGCCGCAGCGATGCACCACCTCGGGAACTTCGAGGGGTTTACCGGGAAATCCCGCTTTCCGGGAGGTGCAGGCGCAACGCGCGCGCGTGTTGTTTTGGGAAACAAAAAGCAACGGCGACGCCTGATGCCATGATTCTGAAAGGACTGTACGAACGCTATGACGGCGTACTGGCAACAATTTCTGCCTCACACTCTCTTCTGCCTCGCCATACTCCTCGGTGCGCAGCCCGAGGCCGTGCGTGCCCAGCGTCAAATCCTGCGCAATCCGGTCGATCCCACCGATCTGTGGATTACCACCGTCAATCCGGCAGCCGTTTCATTTCAACACAGCCAGGTGGCGCTTGGTGTGGAGGTGTTGCACGCGGGTTTTGTGCCGGGTCAGGTGTTCGGCCTGCATGAAAACCGTTTGAGTCTGAGCCTGCCTTACTGGCTGCCATGGGACTTGGCAACCGGCGTGGAAGTGCGGGTGTTCAATGCCTCGCTCTATCGTGAAATCGAGGCCAACTGGCTGCTGAGCCGCAAAGTGCGCGGTCCGCTCGCGCTGGGTTTGCGCCTGGGGTTGGAAAATCGCGCGTTCAATGCCGGCGAATTCAAACTCGTCGATCCGGATGATCCCTTGCTGGCGCCCGGTCGCACGAGCCGCCTGCTCCCAAGCTTGGGCGCGGGGCTGTATTGGCAGCAAGAGCGGTGGGCGCTGGGTGCGGCGATGGATCATCTCGACCAGCCGAATATCGCCACCGGCGGCCAGGCACGTTTGCCCCGCGCGTTTTCCGCCGCGGTGAGCTGTCACATCGGCAATTTCACGCCCAGTCTGGTGTGGAACAGTGACGGCCGAAACAGTTTGTTGGGGATCAATGTGAGTGCGTCTCTGGCGCGGCTGGTGGGCATGCGCGCCGGTTTCGAGCCGGACGGGCCGTTTCGGGTTGAAAGTCAGTTTCATTTCAACCGCGACTCCCGCCTTGCCTATGCCGTCAATTTCCCGACAGAAGAAGTCAGCGGTGCTTCCGCGGGCACTCATCAACTCGCGTTTGGCCACATCTTTGGTCGCGAACCGGATTCCGGTCCGCCAGTGCTGAGCATGAGCAGCCCGCATTTGCAGATCATTGAAAGCCGGATCCAGCGCACCGTTGACGCGGGTCTGACTTTGGCAAAGCTGCAGGATTTGCCCGGATTGTCCCGGGATTTTGTGGACGCGCGGCAACGCCTGGGCAACTTGGTTGTGATTCCAGTTGAGAATGGCGTGGCACTAGCCGCCGGCGGGCAGGTCACAGCGTCGTTTCGAGAGCTCGGCAAACACGCCGCCCTCCTGCAGCAGAGCAACCCCGGGGTGAAGCTGGCGCTGCGCCTGCCGCAGGAAGACCCTGAGACAACACGCCGGATGCGACGGCTGCTGGCCACCGAGGCCGGGGTCGATCCCGGCCATATTCTGGTGGGTTATCAGCCGCGCGTTTCCCCGCCTTCGTTGGAAGGTTTCAAAGCCGGCGCCACCACGGTGGAGCAGGCCGCGCCCTCCCTCACTCCCGCCACCGTCACTTTTACGATCACCGTGCCCGGCCGGCGCCGCATTGCGAAAGAATGGAAACTCAAGATTCTCTCCGCCACCCGGCAGCCGGTGCGGGTGTTTTCAGGCAGCGGCCCTCTGCCGGAAACACTCGCATGGGATTGGCGCACTGCCGACGGCAAAGTGGTGTCGCCCGGGGCCTATGTCGCCGTCCTGCAGGTGCTGAGCGCACAAAACAAACCCTATGTTTCCGAAACACCATTTCAAGTCATGCTCATCCGGCGGGAGATCAAACTGCATTTTCGCAAGCCGCCGGCAGAAGACCAGCCGCTGCAATCGCATCGTGACAGCGTGATGCCGCAGGCCGGCGCCAGCCCGCAAGCAGCCTCCACTCCGCGGTGAAGCACATGCAACTCCCGACAGCTTGCAATCAACTTCAGGACGATATCAGCATAAGGAAAAGCGCGACCATGACTCTTCGACGATTCCCCGGACGCCGCATCATTTGGCGGTTGGGACTGAGCCTGATGCTAACCTGTTGGGCGGCATCCCTCCTGCCTGCCGCGCCGCCGCAAACGCCGGCCACAACCCCGGCACCGCCTGCGCCGGTGCCGAAGACCGCCGCCAATCCCACAGTGCAGAACCTGACGCTCAAAGACATGCTCGACATGCTGGATTGGACCTTTTGGCCGTTTGTGCTCGTCACCCTCGCGGGTTTCACCACGCTGATCTGGCGGGCCTTGTCCGATTATCAGGACCGAGTGCGCGGCCGCCAGCTTCTGGCCCAGACCATCTCGCTGAGTTCGCTCAATCAATTCGGCAGTCTGGTGAGCGCTGTGCAACCCAGCCGCGCCGCCCGGCTGTTCAAGCACATGATCATGACCTTCAATAAAACCAATCAAGCCGAGAGCCTTGCCGGCGAAGTCAACACCTATTTGGCGGATGACCGGACCAGCTACGAGACTTTCAATCGGGTGATGACGTATCTCTCCGACACTGCCGGCGCATTGGGGTTGCTGGGCACGGTGTGGGGTATTTTCGTGACCTTTTACGGCGGCACCCTCGACAGCACGACGATTCTCAACGGCATGGGGGTGGCTCTCATCACCACTTTGGTGGGCTTGATCCTGAGCCTGCTGTTCAATCTCGGCACCACCGCCCTGAACGCGGGCTACGGCGCGCATCTCAAGGTGATTGGCGACAAAGCGGAGGAGCTGCGGCAGGCGCTGCTGGCGCTGCAACGCAGCCGCAACAACATCCGCAAGAATTTCTCCGCCAGGCCGGTGTTTTCACGCGGCGAGGAAATGGCCGCGAGTACGGCGCCTCTGCAGGAGCACGGCAATGGTCGCGGTTATTGAGCGGTCACGGCTGCGGCGCGGGCTGGCCGTTGCGCTGGTGGCGGCCTGCGCCGGCACCGCCGCGGCTTTTGGCCCGCCCCGGCGCGATGCCGGCGGCACCCCACCGCTGCTCATCCAGGGGCCACAGGAAAACGTGCTGGCTGGCAGCCGCTTTCGCCTTTCATTTCAGGCGGGCACAGCCACAGATCCGGTCAATCGTCTTTTTGGCGTGGGTTTCGAGTTGCTTTACACCAACGGTCGTTACCTGCGGCTGGTAGACAACAGCCAGGCAGCCGGGCCATTGCTGGAGCCGAACACATACACCTTTCTCAAGCATGAGCCGGAGCGCGGTTTGATTTCCCTGGCGGTGAGCCGCAAACTGGGCGCAACCGGTGTGTCAGGCGGTGGCGAAATCCTTTCGCTCGCCTTCGAGGTTGCCGCCGACACGCCGCCGGGCACACTGCTGTGTTTTTCGCTCGGCGCGATCACAGCCAATGACTCGGCCGGCGCTCCGCTAGCGTTGCAAGCCGGGCCAAACGTCTGCCTGACGGTCGCGGATTTGAGCGTTGAAGTCACGCCCAATCCGTTCACGCCCAATGACGATGGCCGCAACGATCGCGTGGAATTCCGGCGCAACGGCGGCATTCCGGCGGCCTGGCGCATCTCGATTCTCGATCGCTCCGCCCGCCTGGTGCGGCGCCTGCCGGCCGGCCAGAATTTCTGGGATGGCAACGATGACAACCAGCGCCCGGTTTTGCCCGACATCTATCTTTACCTGATTGCAGACGGTGAAACGATTGTGAAACGCGGCGTGATTGCCCTGGTGCGCTGACCGCGCCACACCGTCGCGCAGGTGGCGGGCAAAGGGCAACAACAGGAACAGACACCATGAATCTCCCGACGGGAAAACGAGTGAGGGTGAGCCACCGGCTGAAACGCCTGGGCGTGTGCGCGCTGACCGGCCTGCTGGCCGCAGGCGGCAGCCTGAAAGCAGGCCCCGCACCTTCGGATCGCGGCCGCCCGTCAGCTTTGGCCGCACTGACCCTGAACTACAACCAGGTTGACGCCACCGCCTTTCCGACAATTGTTTCCTACCTTGCCGTCATCGATCAGAACGGGGCGACGGTCGGGGGGTTGACACAAGACCACTTCGTTGTGCGGGAGGACGGCACGCGCGAGCTGCCCATTATCGTGGAAGAGACCACCATCACCGATGCCGGCGTGACCATGGTGTTGACGCTCGACCGCAGCGGCAGCATGGAGCAGGCCATGCCGGCGGCCAAGCAGGCAGCCTCGACCTTTGTCAATCTCATGAGGCAGAACGATCAGGCCGCCGTGGTCAGCTTCTCGACGCGGGCCACGGTGGACCAGACTTTCACGAACGACAAGGCGCTGTTGCATGCCGCCATCAATGCCATGGTGGCACGCGGCGGCACCGCCATCTATGACGCCCTGTTGACCGCCGCCAATTTGCTGACGGGCGTCACGGGCCGCAAGGCCATCATCCTGATGACCGACGGCGAGGACAAGGACAGCAACGCCACCCTCGACCAGGTGGTGCAGCGCTTTTCCACGCGCGAGGTGCCGGTGTATGCCATCGGTCTGGACCTGAATCCCGGCAGCATCGAGGAGGCCAATCTCGTGAGAATCGCCGCGGCCAGCGGCGGCAAGTATTTCTACAGCCCCTCGACGACCCAGCTCGAACAAATCTATCGTGAGATTGCATTGCTGCTGCGCCACTCCTACAAGATCACCTACCGCACACACAATCGCACGATGGACGGCACACGGCGCCAGGTGCGCATCGAGGTCAACTATCAAGGCATGACGGCGGCGGGCAACAACAGCTACGTTGCACCGCTGCATGTGCCGACGATTGCGCCGGCGGCGGACACTCTGCCGGCGCCGATGCAGGCCTTTCCGCTGCGTCTCGAGATTCCCGCGACCAGCTTGTACATGTACAATCTCCATGATCTGCGCGTGGTGCTGCGCTATGACAAGCGCTATCTCAAAGTGAAAACGCCGGGGCGGCAAAACATCGTGCCGCTGGGCTTCTTCGGCCAGGCAGTGGATTTCACCTTCACCAGCGGCGTGGACACGGCACAAGCACTGGTGATGATGCGCTTCAAGCGCAATCTCAATCTGCCACCGGCAGAGGGCCGGGGTGGCCTCGCGCAAATCACTTTTCTGGCCAGCGCCGCCCTGCCGGACAGCACCCCCCTGCGTTTCGAAATCGTTGCGCTTGAAGCACGCGACGAAACCGGCTGGCCGGTGGCCGTGCAGCCGGATCATCTCACCCTGCTGAGCGAGGGGTTGATCGTCTGGCCGGGCGACACCAATCACAATGGCGTCGTGGAGCTCACCGATGTCACGGTTCTCGGCGTGCATTGGGGCCGAACCGGTGCCGGCCGCCCGGGCTATGCCGACTTGCATGCCTGGCAGCCGCAGATCGCCAGACGTTATCCGCGGCCGGCGGTTGCCCACGCCGACGCCAACGGCAGTGGTCTGGTGGAGGAGCGTGATCTTTTTCCCATCGGTTTGAACTGGCGCAAGAGCGTGACGCCGCTGATGCAAAAGACCAATACCCTCACCCTGGCGGCGCCGGTGGGCGTGTTGCAACAGGAAGTCGTTCCTGCGCACCGGCCCAATCACTTTCGCGTGCTGGTCAAATTCGAGAATCACTCCAACGATCTTTTGGCAGGATTGGCATTTCGTATGGACTATTCAAACGAAGACATCACCGTGGTGGAGGCGAAAGCCGGCGAGGCATGGGGCAGCACACCGCTGGTGTTGCAGCACGATGAGCCGGCGCGCCGGCGCTTTGCCATGAGCCTGATCATTCCGGCCGGCGAGCCGGTGCAAGCGAGCCGCGGCACGCTGGCGGAAATCACGGTTGCGGCAGCCACCCCGCCGCGCCCGGAGCAACTCGCCTTGCACCAGGCGGTGGTGGTTTCTCCAACGGGGGGAACGCGCGAGCTGGAGGCACCCGGCGCCGCACCGGCACCAGCCAGCGCACCACCCCGGGAGTTTTTCCTGCACGCGGTTTATCCCAATCCCTTTGCACTTTCCGGCGAAGTCGCGGCTGCCACCCTGCGCTACGATTTGCCGGAAAACGCCGCGGTCAGCCTGGAAATCTTCAACAACCTGGGCCAGCGCGTGCGGCTGATCACCTCGACCCTGGCGGGCCGCGGCCGGCATGTGGTGCCATGGGATGGCCGGGATGACCGCGGCCATCTGCTCAACAGCGGGCTTTATCTGCTCCGATTCGAGGCCGCCGGTGAGAGCGGCCGGGTGTTTCAAGCAACCCAAAAACTGATGTTGCTGCGATGACCAACGCTTGCATGCCGGCCGCGGCCGATTTTACAGCGCGAGGTGTTTTATGAACGGCGGCGGATTGATTCTGCGCCTGATCGACCTGGTCTTCATTCTCCTGTTCGGGTTCATTGTGATCTCGCAGATCAACACCAGCAAGATGATCAACCCGCCCAAGAGCACCGAGGCCAGTCCGCATCAGGACTCGACAGAAGTCATCATTGTCGGTGTGCTGCCCAACGGCGTGTATCCGATCAACGACGGCCAGACAGTTTTGCCTGATTCCATGCGCCTGCAGCAATATTTGGAACAGGAGGCCAACAAAGCCCGGGCCGCCGGCAAGCCGCTGGGCGTGCGGATTCGAGCCAATTGGGATGCGCCGGTGCGCCACGGCTTGGCGGCCGCGCAAATCTGCAAAGACCTGGGGCTGCCCAAGGGCCTGGACGTGGTGCGAACCCTGCAAAAGTGAAACGCGCGCCGGGCGCGGCAGTGGTGACAGATGAACCTTCGACTGCAGGAGTAACACATGGGTGGTAATCGTCTCATCATTCGGTTGATCGATGTCGCCTTCATCATTCTGTTTGGCTTCATCGGCATCAGCGGCATGCGCACCGAGTATCTCGACCTGCCTTCCGGCTCGAATCCGCAGAAAGAGCCGCAGGAATTTGAGGAAGTCACTTTGCGCGTGCACACCGGACGGTTCGAGCTGCTGCAGCGCGGCCATTGGGAAAGTAGCACCAGCCTGGCCGAGCTGGAGCAGACGCTGGTGCGCCTGCAGCAGACGGCACAGCAGCGCCGGCGGGCCGTGCTGGTGAACCTGGAATCCGGCACCACCGCGCGCATGCAAGATTTGATTGATGTCATCGACATTTGTCAGCGTCACAATATTGCGAAGAATCTCAGCTATGCGATCGCTCAGCAAGAAAATCGCTGACAGCAGAAACCTGCTGCCCCACTCGCTCGGCACCTCGGTGCTGCTGTTGTTGGCGATCTACCTGCTCGCCCATTTCATCACCTACAACCTTTTCGCCGAAGAAATGGTTGTGGCGGAGAAATTCGAGATTCGCGAGATCGAGAAGCTGGAGCTTCCGCCGCCAAAAAAGCTGGTGCCGCAGCCGCAGAAATTCGTGAGCCGGCCCGTGTCCGCTCCCCCTCCGGCGCCGGTGGCACCCCCGCAACCGCAGCCGCGGGACAATCCGTCCGCAGAGACCAAGACCCCGCAAATCGACGTGGCCAATCTGGTGGCGTCCTTGAATTCGCGCTCTCTGTTGTCGCCGCAGGTGACGGCGGCGCGCTCACGGCCGGGTGAACGCAACAATGTTTCGCAGGTGAAAATTCAAACAGAGGCCGCGGCATTGCAATTCGATCCTGCGGCGGCTTTGGCTGCGGCGGTGGCGGCGGGTACGGGGCGCAGCCGCGTGGGCTCACCCGGCAACATGCGCGGCGCCGGCCCGGGTGCGGGCGTGGACCTGGGGGAGGGCTCCGGCGCGGGCGTGGATGCCGGGGATGCCGGACTCTCGTTCGGCACAGGCACAGCGGGCCGGCGCTCCGGCAAGGGCGCGGGCAATGGCCTGGGAAACGGCACCGGCATCGGCGTGGGCGCGGGCAGCGGCTTCGGCGTGGGCGCCGGTGGCGGCGAAGCGGGCCTGGATATTCATGAGTTGATCAAATGGATGAAGGCGCATCCCGGTGTCATTCCCCGGCTGGTGCAATACGACATGAACCACCAGCCGGGGGATCTCGCCTCGGCCGTCACTTTCACCAGCAACGGCCGCCGTTTTCAGATGTATTTGTCCTGCAACGAAAATGATCTGCTGCTGCGCATTTGTTTGATCGAAGCGGACAAATTCATCATGCTGAAAGACAACGGCATCAAGGAGAAGAGTAATTTTCTCTCGACCGGCGGGGTGGTTTATCAGGGCGGCGCCATTCAATCGCTCATTTCTGCGCGCCAGGCACCCGGTGATCTGGCACAACAGTTTTATCGCATTTTTTGGTCGTGGTGGGAAACGGAACGAGTGAAAAAGTGAACAGTGCTGCCCTGCGCCGCCGATGGTCAGCAGGAGCAGCAGCAAAGGTTGCCATGATTCGCATCCCCGGTTTCATCCTGTTTGCCGCGGCTCTGCTGCTGGGCTGCGGCGCCGCGGGCAAAGCCAGTCGCCGCACCGCCCTGCCACCCGGCTTGGACAGCACGACGGTGGTGCAGGCTTCGCTGGTGGCGCGGCAAAACTTCGTGTCCTCCGGACGCGAGAAAAAGGCGGCCGGCCTGACACAGATGGGCCAGGAGCGCCTGCAAAAGGTCGATGCCTTCTGGCAATATTTGGAGAAACAGGAAGGCGAGGCCACCGCCCTCACGCCCGAGCAACAGGCCGGTTTCGAGCGTGCCCTCCGCGAGGGCGCGAAAAGCATGAGCGCATGGCAGAATTTCACCCAGGGCGACGAGGCCAAAGAGCGCTCGCAAGTCGCGCGGCAATACTGCCTGGAAGCCCAGCGCTTTCTCGAGGAGGCGCTGCGCCTCAATCCCTTCGATAAAAACACCCGTCTGCTGCTGGCCACGACTTATTACAATTTGCAGCGCCTCTTCGGCCTGGAAAAAAACTACACCCGCGCCGTGGAAATTCTCGAACGCCTGGTTCGTCTGGAAAAGGGCGAGCATGCGCCCTACCGCCTGCTGGCCGAAAATTACTTCGAGTTGAAGAACTACGAAGCGGCGCTCGCCAACTACCGGCGCGCCGAAGAAGTGATGCGGCAAACAGCCTTTCTCACGCCCCCGGACTCCGCCACGCTGTTCTACTATGCCTACCAACAGGGTGCCGTCCTGGCCCGTGCCTATGATGCCGCCGGCGCCCTGCAAGCCTTTGAACGTGCCAAACCGCTGGCACGCACCGCGCAGGAAAAGCAGGACATCGAAAATTATCTCAAATGGATCAACTGGGATGGCGGCAACATTCGCGCTTCCGAGCAGTGGGACAGGGTGCTGGAACTGGAGGCGCACAAGCAATATGCGCAGGTCGTGGAGGCCTGCCGCGGCATTTTGCCAACACTGCGCACAGCCCGCGCCAAAATGGCGGTGAACACCAAGCTTGCCGTGATGGAGTTCGAATATCTGCAAAAACCGGAAGCGGGCGTCGAACGCATGCGACAAGTCTTCGATGCACTCCCGCCCGCTGCCGTGGAAAAGCCCCAGGATCCCGAGATCCAGGCGATATTGAACAGCTACGGCGCCATGCTGTATCGGCTGGGTGTGGAAGCGCGCAAGAAGGAGCAAAAGAAACTGAGCCTGGCCTATTTCAGCAAGGCCGCCTCCTTCCGCTGGGACAACGTGGCCCGCGCTTATCTCGAACTGGTGCCACTGGTGTGGAACACGCCGGAGGAGGCAATCAAGTATGGCAAGCTTGCGCTCGCTGCCAACACCCAGCTCTCACCCCGGGAAAACTGTGAGCTGATGTCGTTGATGATCAAGGCGCACAAAAGCGCCGGGCGCTTCGAAGAAGCCAGAAGGTATTTTGAGGATTGGAAAAATTGCAGGCAGTGAGACCACTGCACCCGGCGGCAGTGGTCAAACTCCCCCGATGTGGAAGGATGACGACATGCACAAAAGAATCTGTCTCTTTTCTCTGTTGTGTGCCCTGGCCGCCGCCGGCGCGGGTCCGGCACAGAGCCAACCGCCGCGCGTGGAAATCGATCAGGAGATGATGCGCTACGCCATGGTCACTGATCCGGCAATGATTCGCCTGCTCGTGGAGGATTTCATGATCACCGAAGACCGCGTCGAGAGGCTGAAAATCTACGACATCTTTGGCGACGGCTATGGCGAGGGCGATCTGGCGCGCACCTACCCCGGTGGCCAAATCTATCTCATTACGCCCGGAAAAAAGGTGCAGGCCCTCATGAACGGCTGGCGCTTCGGCGACAACATCCGCTTCACCGCCAATGCCGATGACTCGCCCGAGACCTTCGAGAACGCGCCCGATTCCGTGCGCGCACTCGGCGCCATCTTCGCCTCCCTGCTGCGCGGCTTGCGCCGCAACTACAAAGGAACGCCCATCAAGATTGCCATGGAACAGAACCAGGGCGTCACCTCCATCGAGATGTGGGATTATGACAAGCGGCTGCTGCACTACACGCCGCCGCCCGTCACCAATCGCGAAGTGGTGAAGCCGGTTTACAACGTCATTTATCTCGAAAAGACCATTTCAGACTCTGTATACCTCGCCCCACCGGCCTCCGGCCGCACACGCTGATCGGAAAACCCCAGCCCGGCCGGGGTTGGAACATTGCCCCACAGACAGGTTTCATTCCGCCAAAAATTCCGCCAGCAGGCGCTGGTAGCGTTCCGCCAGCGCCTCCCGCTCCCCCTCCGCCGCCCAGGCCCGCAGCATGATACGATCATCTGCGTCAATCTGTGCCGCAAGCACCAGGGCTTCGAGATAAAGTTCCAGCGCGTTTTGCCGTCTGCTGTGTGCCAGCTCCGGGTCGCCCCGCCGGCCTGCCAGCTCAGCCTCCGCCTGCAGAAGCCGCGCAGCGATTTTGATCTTCTCCCTCTTACCCAACAGGGCGGCGGCAGTGGCGGGCGCAAGTGAAACCAGCAGCTCGCGTTCGAGGCCGAGCAGCCTGCCCGGGGCCTGCGCCAGCTCCTGCTGCGCTTCGTCATACTTCTCCTGCTCCTGCAGGCGCAGAATGCGGCGCATGACTGTCGCAAGCTGCTGCAGCAGGCGCATCAGGTAATCACGTTCGATCATGACGGTGCTGGTTCCGGCTGCGACCGGTCATTGGCCCGGCCACTTCAGTTCTGCCCCTGCGCCCTGCTCCTGGCTTGCAGTTCACCGGCCGTGATGCGGTGCTGCCAAACCAGCTTGCCGCTTTTGTCATAACATTCCATCGTCAGCTTGCGGTCACGGCGCGGGCCTTCGAAGCGCAGCATGCCAAAGCTGTGACCGGCGTCATAAAGTGTGCCCGGCACACGGTGGGGATTGTTCAAATCCTTTTCGGCGCGATAGGTGCCGGCAGTCAGGGAGGAGCTGGTGAAATCATAGAGCGGATAAAAGCCCTCCGGCTGCAGGCGGATCAGCTCACTCATGTGGCGGTCGCCGGAGAGAAACACCACGCCCCACACTCCCTGACGCTGCAGCCAGCGCAAAAACTCCTGCTGCTCATGCGGATACTTGGCGAAACTTTCTCCGGGTGCCATTGGATTGAGCATCTGATTGCCGGCCACGATGATTTTGAAGGGCGCCCGGCTGGCGGCCAGGCCGTCTTGCAACCAGCGCATCTGCGCCGGCCCGAACATGACTTTGTCCAGTGAATCCTGCGAAAAGTTGGGCGAGCGGTGGTAGCGATTGTCCAGCATGAAAAAATCGATGTCATGCCAACTGAAGCTGAAGAACACGCCGGGCACACCGTCATGGCCATATGCGGGGTTGGGCCAGTAGGCTTTGAAGATTTCCAGCGCCGGCTGCTTCATGCGGTAGGTCCAGTCGGCATCGTTGGGGCCATAGTCGTGATCGTCCCAAATCGCGTAATGCTGGGTGGCGGCGAGCAGCGCCTGCAGCTCGGGCAGGGCGCGGGTGTGGGCGCTGCGCGCTTTCATTTGCGCCACCGAGAAGAATTCCGGCTCGCGATAGTAGAAGTTGTCGCCCAGCCACAGCATCAAATCCGGCTGCTTCGCGGCCATGACGGTGAAGATGTCGTAATCACTGCCATAGGGCTTGCCGGGGCGGTCATGGCTTTCCTGGTTGACGTAGGCACAGGAGCCGAACATCACCGTGAAGGCGGGCGGTTCGCTGCGCCATTGCCAGAATGCCTGCGTCTGAAAGCTCAGGCGATACGGCCGCGGCACGAGTTTGCCGTCGAGATACAACTCATACTCATAGCGCGTGCCCGGTTCGAGCAGACTCAAAAGCACCTGCGCGATATGATCGCCCTGCGCGCTGGTTGTCACCACCGGGCTGAGGGCGGCGGTGGCGGGCTGCCCCTGAATCCAATAACGGAACTGCACCTGTGCCGGACGCGTGGTTTGCACCCACAGCGCGGCTTCCGTCATTTCCGCGTAACCGGCCATCGGGCCGGAACGCAAACCGGTGTCGGTGGGATTGGGATTGAGCGGCTGCGGCCGCGGCGCACTGGTTTGCGCGATGAGCACACCGGCAAGGGCGATCAGCAGCAAGCCACCAACATACCCTGCCCGTCGCAAAAAATCGCGATTCATCATTTTCCTGCCTCCTGATTTTGGTAACTGAATTTTGCATGCCGGCTTGCTGTTGCCTGGAATAAATGACGTGTTCACCAAGCTCCGTCAGTTACTCCGTTTCGAGATCAAGCCAGACTTTTTTCGAAATATGGAGAGACCCTGATTGCAAAATTCGCCCGTTTGCCGAAGGCCTCACGGCTTCTCTCCAGGAAAATGGGCTCCAACGAAATGGCTTTTTCCGTGGGATTTCTGCTTTCGTGGGAGGATTGTTTGAGTTTGATCCTGACACTGAGGGTTGCAGCGCTGTTGTGCTGCCTGAATTTTACATGCTGGCTTGATCTTGTCCGCAAGAAATGACATGCGTGAAGTGCAACCCTGCCGGAGTTGAGCGCACGTTTGCCTGGAAAATTTTTTCTGCACCACCCCCTGGGTGGTGCGACGTCCAATCAAAGCGGCGTTTCTCGCGGAGGGGATCAATCTGGATGCAAAATTCAGGTGGTAAAAAAGAAGCGCGCTTCGCATTGCTTTCACCGGGTTCCCGCCGACCGCCCTGCCGCCGCCTGAACCGCGCAGCCCCGCGCCGGACCATAACGCTGGTTGGCGTCAGCCAACTGCAGCCATCAGCCCGCGATGTGCACCGCGGCCTCGGATTGAACTCCGGCCGCAACCGGGCCGCGCACCACGTCGGCCAGAATTTCCGGGGGCAGCTCCGTGAGTTTGCCGCGGCGATCGACAAACACGCCCAGGGAATAGTCGCGCGCCAGCAAGCGGCCGGTGTCGGCATTGTAAATCTCATGCCACCAGGCGCCGCGCACCCGGCCGAGATGGCAAAGCCAACTGACGATCTTGATGGCATCATTATCGAAGGCGGGCTCGAAATACTCGATCTCATGCCCGCCCTGCAGCACCATCCAGTCATGCGTGCGGACTTTTTCGATGGGATGGCCGGCAGCACGAAGGGCGTCGAAGTATGCCTGTTCGACCCAATGCAAATAAACCGCATGATGCACGTGCTGCACGGTATCGACTTCGTAAGTCTGCACGCGCCGCCTGCTTTCATAACGATGCGCGCCGGCAATCTCCGCCGCATGCGGGATGCGAACACGCAGCGGTGCCAGCTCGTTGGCGGGTTGAAAGGCGGCCTGGAATTCTGCGGGGATCCGCAGCGGCTGGCCGGTGTTCAAATCGACATAAACCCAGTTGACCCGCGCGCGGGCCACCACCGCGTCATCGCGCACACGCATGAGCACATACTCGCGGTGGGAAGTCACCCGTTTCATGTCCGACACCCAGGTGGTGATTTCGAGGTCGTCGCCGTACACCACCTGCTGCAAGTAGCGAATCACCAGCTTGCGGATCACCCAGCCCGCGCCGCGCTCGCGATACCATGCGGGGCTGTAGCCTGCAGCGGTGGAAGCTTCGATGGCAGCTTCCTGCATGTACTGCACGAACACGGCCTGGTTCAGGTGGTGAAAGAAATCCAGCTCGTAATGGCGCACGCGGAAACCGCGGCGGAAGACGTGAGACAAGATTGCTCCTTTCCTGCGAATGGGGGTGCAAAAAGCCGGCGGAAGATACTCAGCCCGCTGCAGGAAGTCAAGGCCATGCGGCCGGTGGTCAGTCAAACGAATTGGCAAAGGGAAAAGACCGGCCGCAGAGCGTTGCTTTGCCAGGCCTGCCCGCCGGCAGCAACACCGTGCGCTTGCGAAGAAGACACCGGCGGCATGGTGGTGCACAGGCCACCGGAATTTTTGCTGCCATCGGCGGGAAAAATTGCTTATCTTGCCGCTGCTTTTCCGGCGGTGGCCGCACCCGGCGGTTCCCGCGCATTCGTGCCGGGACGATTTCACGGCAGTGCGGTTGAACCAGCGCAAGTGGAGTGGAGGAAACATGATCGCTTTCATCACCGGCGGCACGGGTTTTATCGGGAGCTTTCTGGCACAACGACTGGTCGAGGCCTGCGAGCAGGTGTTTTGCCTGGTGCGGCCGACCAGCTCGTTGCAGTGGCTGCAGCAGTTGCCGGTGAATTATGTTTATGGAGACCTGTTCAACGAAGCCGCGCTGGCCGGAGCCCTGCGCCAGGCCACGCATGTTTTTCACCTGGCGGGCGTCACCAAAGCACTGACCAGGGCGGCATACTTTCACGCCAATGGTGAGGGAACCGCGGCGTTGTTGCGCGCGTGTCACCGCCACTGCCGGCATCTCGAACGCTTTGTGTATGTCTCCAGCATCGCCGCCGCCGGCCCCAGCCGCGGCAAGCAACTGCGCACCGAGCAGGAGACCCCGCAGCCGGTTTCCGTGTATGGCAAATCGAAATACGCCGGGGAAATGGCTTGCGCCGAGTTTCGTTCACAAATGCCGATCACCATCGTGCGGCCGCCGATCGTTTACGGCCCGCGCGATCGCGACGTTTACAACTATTTCAAACAAGTCAATTTCGGCATCCGCCTGCGGCCGGGCCGGCGCGAACGCTGGACCAGCCTGATTCATGTGCATGATTTGGTGCGCGGCCTTCTACTCGCCGGCAGCCATCGCAGGGCTGTCGGCGAAACCTACTTCCTCACCAACCCCGAACCTTATGAATGGAACGAGCTCGGCCTGGCCATCGCACAGGCGCTCGGAAAGAAAACCCTCGCGATCACCGTGCCGGAAGCAGTGACCCCGCTGGTGGCCGCCGTGAGCGAGCTGGTGGCCAGGGTCGTGCGCAAACCCGCGCTGTTGAACTTCGACAAGATTCGTGAAATGCGGCAGGCCGGCTGGGCCTTTTCCGGCGAGAAGGCCAAAGAACAGCTCGGCTTTGTCACGGAGATTCCCCTCGCCGAGGGTCTCAAACAAACGGTGGAGTGGTATCGCGCAAACGGCTGGCTTTAGGGGTGCAACGTCCCCACACGATGGCGGCATTACGTTTTGGGCAAAATAGCGCTTGCTTCTCAAGCTGAGTCTTCTATCTTAACGCGGCTTGAAATGAGACTCGACCTTCTTTGTACCACCCCACCTCAAGTCACCAGTCATGCCAAAGCCGCGGCACATGGAAAATTGTGGAGAAGCGAGCACCGGTGAAAAGAGTTGTTGCGATCGCGACGTTCCTGACTGCCCTGATTGTCCTTCCCCTTTTTACTCAAACCTCCTGGCGCCGCGACGGCTGCCTGACTTTTTCCGGACCGATGGTGGTCGAACAACAGGAGGCAGGATGGTGGTTTGGCCTTTTTTCGCAAACGCCTTTGCGCCGGCTCGAACGCGCCGCTCTGGCTTTGCGTGCCGATACCGTGGCCATGGCCAACTGGCCCGGCTTCACGATTGAATTTTGGTTCCAGGAGGAGAGCAATACTCCCGCCACCCTGCTGGCGCTGCTGGAGTCCGGTTCCGGGCGTGTTTTCTGCCAGTTGCGGCGCCAGGCGGCAGAGCTTTTTACAGCAGAGGTGGCGCTTCCCTGCTCCATGATGGTGCTGACCGCAGCCGCAAAACACGCAGCGCAGAGTTGGCGGCATCTGGCCCTGGTTTGCGAACGCCTGCCGGGGCAACTGCCGCAACTGCGCTTGTTCCTTGACGGCACACAACTCGTCAGCCGCGTCTGCGCGACGATGCCGATTTGGCCCGGCCGCTTTGTCCTGCACCTCGGCGGCGGCACGGGCGTCTCTCATTTCGCCGGCAAGCTGGACGAGGTGCGCATCTCTGCCTGGCCGCGTTATCGCGCCGCCGGCTTTCAACCCGCCCGGCCGCTGCTGCAGGATCATGGCACCCTGGGCTTGTGGGATTTCGACACGCACCAGCAGGCGGGCATTGGCCGCAACACGCAACATCCTGCCGACGGCTGGCAGAGGGTTTGGCAGGAGGCCACCAGCGGCGCACGACTGGCAAAGTGGCAAATTGGCCGCAGTGCAGACCAGGGGCTGGAAATTCGCTGGCAAACCGCACGCGAAGACAACCTGCACGGGTTTGAAATTCAACGCCGCCCCGCCGCTGCTGCCGTGCCATTTGCGAAAGTTGGCTATGTGCCGGCCACCGGCACCAGCACCCAAAATGTGCTCTATCATTTCATCGACTATCCCGACAGCAGCGGCGTCTATGCCTATCGTTTGAAATGCGTGGATCGCAGCGGCCAGGCCGGCTACTCAGCAGCCCTGATCCGCAAATATCACCGCCCCAGGCTGACTGAAGACTGAGTCCCGGCGGCGGCAGCTTCGCAAAAACCGGACAGATCCCTCTGACGAAAAATGCCGCAGCACGGCCCTCAGCCCAATGTCACCAACTTTTTTAAACGAAGCGAAATTCCCACACCGGGACGCTGAGACACCAAGAGTTTTTCTGCAGCCATTGCCAAACAACCAGCCACGGCTCCATCAAAAATCACACCGGCCGCATAATCCTTCAGTGACGTGTGGAGTAGCGCAGACATCCCCGCCCGGGGAGAAGATGTCCGCGCGACCGTTCCCGGACGTAACTGAGGCACTAACAGGCCACCAAGTTTTCCCCCCGTGCTGCCGGTGGGTTTCGTGGTTGAAAGATCTTTGTGATAACAGCTCAGTCCCCTTTTTGATCTGCTGCGGCTTGGCGATGGCAGTTTCGCAGCGAGCATCGGCAGAATCGCAAGATAAAGCCACGGTAAACCGTGGCGGAACGGTTACTCTTTGCGAAGCCGCTGCGACTTCGCGTGCATGTTTTGGCTTTGGGATTTTACCACTTCAAAAAAGTTGGCAGCATTGGGCATTCAGCCTGCTTTGCAGACAGGAGGGTCTGCGTGAGCTTTTCATCGTAACTCTTGCTGAAGGGACGGCACTTGCGACGCACTCTCATTCATCTCCTGCTTCTCCCCCTCCTCACTGCCGGCTGTGGCAGCCGGGCAGAAAAAAGACTCGTGGTTTACTCTCCCCATGGCAAGGAGCTGCTGGAAGATTTTGCCCGGCGCTTCGAGGCCGCTCATCCCGGCGTGCAAGTGGATTGGTACGACATGGGCGCACAGGATGTGCTTGATCGTGTCCGCTCGGAAAGGGCCAATCCCCAGGGCGATATTTGGTGGGGCGCGCCGGCCCCCACTTTCATGCAGGCGGCACGCGAGGGTTTGCTGCAGGCCTATCGCCCCTCCTGGGCGGCCGCGGTGGATTCCGCGTTTCATGATCCCCGCGACTTGTGGTACGCCACCTGGATCACACCCGAAATCATCATGTTCAACCGCGAGACGCTGACGCGGGAAACGGCGCCGCAGGATTGGGACGATGTGGTGTTGGAAAAATGGCGCGGTCGCATCGTGCTGCGTGATCCAATCGCCTCCGGCACCATGCGCGCAATCTTCTTCGCCATGATCTACCGTGACTATCGCGCCACCGGTTCGTCTGCCGCGGGCTTGGACTGGCTGCGCCGGCTGGATGCCAACACCAAATCCTATGCCGCCAATCCGGCCCTGCTTTATTTGGCACTGGCGCGCGGCGGCGCGGCGTTCACGCTGTGGAATCATCCGGATGTGCCCCTGCAGGCAAATACCTATGGCTATCCCTTCGACTATGTCGTGCCGCGCAGTGGCGTGCCGCTGGTACCGGAGGGTTTGGCGATTCTCGCCGGCGCCAGGCACCCTGAACTGGCGCGGCAATTCTACGAGTTCATCACCACACCCGAGTCATTCAGGCATGCGGCGCAAACCTATTGGCGCATCCCGGCACGCCGGGATCTGGACTTCTCACAGTTTCCCCCGGAGACCAATCCCGCCCGGTTTCCGCCGCTGCCCATGGATTGGCGGCTTTTCGCCGACAGCTCGGAGGCCTGGATGCAGTATTGGGACGCCAATATCCGCAATCGGGGCAAACAGTGATATGGCGCGCGTGCGGCTGGCAGGGATTCGCAAATCTTTTGGCGCGCTCGCGGCGGTGCAGGAGCTCAGCCTGGATATTGCCGAGGGGGAATTCTTCAGCCTGCTGGGACCGAGTGGCTGCGGCAAAACCACCACCCTGCGCATGATCGCCGGCTTTGAAACGCCGGAGCACGGCCGGATTTTTTTCAACGACGAGGATGTGACGGCGCGGCGGCCGAATCAGCGCAACACCGGCATGGTTTTTCAAAGTTATGCGCTGTTTCCCCACCTCACGGTTTTTGAAAACGTCGCATTCGGCCTGCGCGCGCGCAAACGACCTGAATCCGAAATCGCGGCGAACGTGCACGAGGCGTTGCAGCTCGTGGCAATGAACGAGCTGGCCCGGCGGCCGGTGACCCAGCTCTCCGGCGGCCAGCAACAGCGCGTCGCCCTGGCGCGCGCCCTGGCCATCAAACCGGCAATTCTGCTGCTGGATGAGCCGCTCTCCAATCTCGATGCCAGGCTGCGTCACAGCACCCGCAGCGAACTCAAGCGTCTGCAGCGCCGCCTCGGCATTACCACCATCTATGTCACTCACGATCAGGAAGAGGCCCTGGCGCTTTCCGACCGCCTCGCCATTCTTGATCACGGCGTGTTGCAACAGGTGGGCACGCCGGAGGAGATTTACAAGAACCCGGCAAATTTGTTCGTGATGAATTTTATCGGCGCGACCAACGTGCTGCGTGGCCGCGTCAGCCGTGGACAAGGCAACAGTCTCACCATCAGAGGCGCGACCTGGGAAATGCAATTTCCCGGCGGCCATGCTTCGCTAGCGGCGGCCGCTGAGGTGCAGCTTGCCTTCCGGCCGGAGCATGTGATGCTGGGAGAAAGCGACGCTGTGGCAGGAGAGGCATTGCGGATCGAAGGCCGATGGCACGGCCTGGAGTATGCCGGCTCGCACTGGTTGGCTCAAATCACGGTTGACGGCATTGTGTGCACCGCGCTCATTTCCGATGAAGTCAAACACGCGTTGCTCGGGCCACAGGCCTGGTTGCCGGCCGAAGGCAGAGAAGTAACTATGCGCATTGCGCGCCGGCATGTGCGTCTGTTCCCGGGCTGATCAGGTCGGCGGGCGCGCTCCCTGTCAAGTCATGCAGTTTGGAGGCGGTCTGGTCGAGGGATATTCGTCATCTCACGCCGCATGATATCCCGCTCATGAATGCCCTGTTGCAGACCTTCGGCGAGGTTTTCAATGCGTGGGACAACTATGCCGCAAACCGTCCCAGTGAGGATTATCTCAGGCGATTGCTGGGCAGCGACACCTTTATCGCCCTGGCCGCCCTGAAGAAAGGTGTGGTTGTGGGCGGTCTCGCGGCCTACGAGCTGAAAAAATTCGAGCAGGAACGCAGCGTAATCCATCTCTACGATCTTGCGGTGAAAGCAACACCCCGGCGGCAGGGCATTGCGACAGCCTTGCTGAAAAACACTGAAAGCGATCGCCGCGGCGCGCAACGCTCATATCATCATCGTGCAGGCCGATACCGACCGCCGGGATGAACCCGCGGTTGCGCTCCATACGAAAATGGCAAAACCTGTAGCGGTTCTGCATTTCGCCATCACAATTCCAGGGGAAAACAGTGCGGCCTGATCGGATCAGGCGGGCATAAATTTCCGCTACCGTGCGCAAGCCTTCTCCCTTCACGCTCGCCGCACTTGCGGCGCTGCTCGCGGCCTTGGTGCTCACGATTTACTTTCCGCTGGGCACGATGCTGCTCGAAAGTCTGCGGGTGGTCGATCCCGCGACCGGCAGCATGAGCTTTTCACCGGCCCATTTCGCGCGCTTGTTCAGCCTGCGCGCCTCCGGCAGTCTGCAGGCCCTCATCGGCAGCTTGAAAATTTCGCTGCTGAGTGTTGTGTTGAGCGCGTTGGCCGGCGTGCCGCTGGCGATTCTGTACACCCGCTTTCAGTTCCCCGGACAAAAACTGTTTGGCGTTCTCGCCACGCTGCCGCTGTTGCTGCCGCCCCTGGTGGGCGTCATCGCCTTCTTCATTCTCATGGACGAAACCGGCATTTTGCCGCGCATCCTGCAGCATGTGCTGGCCACCAGCTCGCCACCGTTGGTCATGCGTGGTGTGCCCGCCATTCTGCTGGTGCACACCTACAGCTTCTATGTTTTCTTTTATCTGCTGACCCGCAACGCACTGACCGGACTGGATCGCTCCCTGGAGGAGGCGGCTTTGGGGCTGGGCGCAAGCCGTGGACGCTTGTGGTGGCGTGTCATCCTGCCGCAACTGCGGCCCGCCTTGCTCGGCGCGGCCATGCTGGTGTTCATGAATTCCATGGCCAGCTTCACCGCGCCCTATCTGTTTCGCGATGACTGGCGCTTTCTGTCGCTCGAAATTTACAATGCCAAGCTCAAGGGCGACTTGCCGCTCGCCATGGCGCAGTCGGTGGTGCTCGCGGGCATATCAATCGTCTTCGTCTTTGTTATGCGGTGGTACGGCAATCGCCATACCCCGGGCCGCGGCAGCAAGGGCGTGGCTGCGCCCGCGCAAATGGTCACCAGCCGCTGGCAAAAATTTGCCCTGACGGCCGCCGGCAGTATCGTCACCCTGCTTGTGATGCTGCCCCAGCTCACGCTTCTGCTCATGGCCTTCGTGAAGAACGGGACGTGGACCGCGGAGATCCTGCCGGACACTTTCACCACCGCGAACTTTGCCGAATTGTTTCGCAGCCGAAAAATGGCAGAGCCCTGGTGGAACAGCCTGTGGATGTCTGCCGTGGCCACGGCATTGGGCACGATTTTGGCCTTGGCCGCCGTGTTGCTTGCCACGCGCAGCAAACACCTGCTGCCAGGCATGGCCGGCCTGCTCGAGATCAGTGTCATGCTGCCCTGGGCAGTGCCGGGCACGGTGATCGCCATGGCTTTGATCGCGGCATTCATCACCCCCCATTGGTTCACCGGCGGCCGCATCCTGGTTGGAACTTCTGCCATTATGGTGCTGGCCTATTTCGTGCGGCATCTGCCCATTCAATTTCGCGCCATGGCTGCCGCGCATGCCCAACTGGATCCGGCACTGACGGAGGCGGCGCACAACCTGGGTGCCGGTGGCTGGATGGTATTTCGCCGTGTGACGCTGCCGCTGATTCTGCCCGGTGTCATCATCGGTTCAGTTACCGCCTTCGTGATTGCGCTCGGCGAATTTGTCTCCTCCATTTTGTTGTTCACTCCCTCCAACCGGCCGCTGGCGGTGGCGATCTTTTCCGAACTGCGTGAGTTCGACCTGGGCAGTGTCGCGGCCTACTCGGTCCTGCTCGCCGTGCTCATCGCCGTGACACTGGCGCTGGCACAAAAATTTCAGGGCCCGCAGCAACCTGGTTTCACCGCCTGATCGGCTGCGCCCGGTTGCTCTGCCGTCTGCCATGGGCCAGCAGCGCAGCGCCGACGCTGGGCTGCGGCGCCGTTTTTCGCCGCACAACCTTTTTGTTCGATCGGTTTCTTCATTTCTTCCGGCGCGTGGGTAATTATGAAGGTCATCAATTCAACAAAGGAGCCTGCCATGTTGACAAGAAAGGACAATGCTGAAGCCGAACGCAGCAGTGGTGAACTGAATACGATTATCGGGCGCGGCTCAGTTTTTGAAGGAACTCTCACCGTGCAGAGCAGCTTGCGAGTGGATGGCAAGGTGGTTGGCAACGTGCAAGTGAGTGATGCCTTGATCGTCGGCAAGGAGGGGGAAATCGAAGGGGAAGTGCGCGTGCGCAATGCCATCATCGGCGGCCGGGTGCGCAACCGCATTCTGGCGAGCGGCAAAGTGGTGCTCGAGGCCAAATCGGTGGTGCATGGCGAGGTGAAAACCTCCCGGCTGGTGATTGACGAGGGTGCCATTTTCGAGGGCAGATGCACGATGAGTGACGACGACAAGGCGGCCTCTCTGCCTGAAAACGCCAGCCGCGGCAACCGGCCGGGCACGATGAACATGGAGGTCATGTCCCGGCACGAAGCGGCTGCTGCACGATGAGGAAATCCCGCCATGAAATTTTCATTCTTGAGCAAGCTCTTTGGCGACGCCGCTGGCAGCCAGCCGCCGCCGGCGCAACGCCCGCAGCGGGACCTCCGGGATTTTGAGACACCACTCTTCGCCAGCCGGCCGGCGCCTCCCAATCCCAAACCCGTGGTACCGCGAACCACAACTTCACAACCTTCGAAAAACGTCATGGAAGATACTGGTAAAACCGGCGACCTCAATACCATCATCGGCAAGGGTGCTGTCATCGACGGCACCATCAAAGTGCAAAACAGCATGCGCCTGGATGGCAGGGTGACGGGGCATATCCTCACCACCGATGCCCTGGTGGTCGGCAAGGATGGTGAGATTCGTGGTGAAGTCCGCACCAAGAATGCCGTCATTGGCGGTTTGGTGAACGGGCAGGTTTTTGCCAGCGGCAAGGTGGTGCTGGAGAGTCGTGCGGTTTTGAAAGGCGACATCAAGACCACCAAGCTCATGGTCAATGATGGTGCGCGCTTCGATGGCAATTGCTCGATGAGTGAAGACGGTGGCGTCAAAGCCTTGACCCACGGCCAGAGCCCTGCCGAGGCTACCAGAGCCGGTGATTTCAGCCGCAGCGCTGCCGGCCGGCATTGAAGCGTTTCTTCCGCTTCCCGCAGTTTTGCCTGAAAACTGCGGCTGCGTGCAAGGATTTCGCGTTTGCCGGATGATTATCTGGCTGCGCGGCTCCCTGTCGGTCAGATAACATTCCCCCCACGGGCTGAGGTTTCCCAAATTTTGAAGGTCGTGCCAACGCTCAAGTGTCGGAGCTACGACCAGGCCGCTGCCGAAAAAGAATCCTGAAGATTCATGCTGCCGCGGCAGGCCACAATCGCTCCGCACTTTCACACCACCCTCTCTCCCTGCCGGTTTTCCGCTTGACTTGCTGGGCATGGGAATGTACATTGCCGCGCGTTGCAAAACACCAACAGGCTTCACGCCACGGCAGATTCCAGGCTCAGCGAGGAGGAGCGGGTGGTGTTCCAACAAACGTTGCGCAATCTGTTGCTGGGCGGGTTGCTGTGCACCGCGCCCATTTGGGCGCAGGAGGCTCCCTCCGCCCTGCACCCGAAAGGCGCGCGCTTCATCAGTGCCGATACCTTGTTGTTGGGCAACGGGCTGGTGACGGTGCAGGTGCTGGCCGCGAGCGACACCAGCAAGACACCGCCCAACGAGATTACCGTGGCGGGCGCTTTCACGGTCGGCACACCCACCAAGCGCCTGCTTTTCGGCTTTGGCCAAGCGCTCTACAGTTCCCACCTGAACGTTCGCGTAGACGGCAGGACATACAGCAACATCCCCTACCACAGCGGTGCCGAACCATTGCGGGTGACAGCTGCACCACACCGCGCCGGCGGTGCGATCCGATGCGAATACGCCGTTGGTGACGTGAGCATCATGCAGCGCCTGACGCCCGTGCAATTCAGCCGCACCACCGGTGCCGTCTTCATCGAGTATGAAATTGTCAACCACTCGCCCCTGCCCCATCTCGTCGGTGTGCTGCTGCAGCTCGACACCCAGGTGGCGGGCAACGACGCGGCCTCGATTCTCACCCGCTTTGGCTACAGCCGCCGCGACACCGTCTTCACCGCTCCCGCCATACCGGAGTTCTTTCAGGCCTTCGAGACCACGCGCGGTCCGGGCGACACGCTGGGGTTGATCGCGCAAGGCACGCTCAACGGCAATGGTGCGGTGCAGCCCAACCTCTTCATCATAGGGAATCATTTCGACTTGAAAACGGTGAGCTGGGAATACACACCCGTCGCGGGTTTTTACGATGACAGTGCCGTGCTGCTGCGCTGGGATGAACAATATCTCCAATCCGGCGAGCACCGTGTCGTTGCGACTTATTACGGTGTCGGAGATGTCGCCAGCAACGTCGGTGCACCCTTGACCCTGCACCTCGCTGTCGCGAGCAGCCTGAGCGCAACTCGCGGTGTGCTCTCACCCAACCCCTTCGAGGTCAATCTGCTGGTCAACAATCGGCTCACTCAAACCGTGAGTGCGGTGCAGGCCAGGCTGCTCCTGCCGCCCGGCTTGCTGCTGGCCTTTAATGAGCAAGCCACCAAACTGCTGGCCGATCCCATTCTCAGCCCGGCCGAAACCAGCACTGCCTCGTGGAGGGTGGTGGCGCAATGTCCGCCGGCGGATACCACATTGAATTTGACGGTGCAGGTTTCCGGGCTGCCACAAGTCGCGAAGGCGATAACCGATTCCATCTTCATCCCCAGTTGTGCCGTCCCGGTGCCGGATTTCGAGGTGGTGGCTGCGCCGTCGTTGCGATCGCTAACAGCGGGTGAGACTGCGGATTTTCAAATCTCGCTCAAGGCTTTCGATGGTTTCAACCAGGAGGTCGCGCTTTCTTTCTCGCCCATCCTTCCCGGTATCGAGGGCAGCTATGTGCCCGAAAGGATTTTCCCCGGGCAAACGTCCCTGTTCAGACTGCACACCAACCGCAGCCTGCTCGCGGGAGAATATTCCTTCAACGTAATTGGGCAGGCCGGCAGCCTGAGGCGCAGCGCTGTGGTGCGCGTGCAGGTTGTGCCTGCCGCGTTGCCGGATTTTCAAATTGTCATCCAGCCGCGCAACAGGTCTCTCGTTGCAGGCGATTCCACCACCTTTCAAGTCGGGGTTACAGCGCTTGCAGGCTTCAACCAGGAAGTCGTACTCTCCCTCGCACCCGCCCTTCCCGGCATGAATGGCAGCCTGGCGCCCGCCCGCGTTTTGCCCGGGCAGCGCGCCATACTCGCGCTGCGCACCGGACGCGATTTGCTCGCGGGGGACTATGCCATCATTATAACAGGCCAGGGGGCCGGCTTGACGCGCAGCGACACGGCACTGGTTCATGTGGTGGCGGCCCCGCCGCTGGATGTCAAGCCGCCACTGTTCATCAATTTCAACCCCGCCCCGGATGACAGCGAAGTGCCGCCACAGACCGCCATCGCACTGGAGATTGTTGACGATATCACCGGCGTTGATTCGGCCAGCATTCGCATGCAGGTGAACGGCGTGCCGGTCATACCGGCGATTACAGGCGCGCAGCAGCGCCTGGCGGTGGTTTATCAACCCGGCTCGCCATTCCGTTTGAATGAGACGGTGCGCGTGCAGGTGGCCGCGGCGGATCGCAGCCGGCCGGCCAATGCTGACAGTGTGGCTTATTCGTTTCGCATAAGGCCCGATACGGCCCCGCCGTTTGTGACCGAACGCCACCCCGGACGCAACAGCCGCAACGTCGCGCTGCACACCGACATCCGCCTGGAAGTGCGTGATCTGGATTCCGGCGTGGACAGCAGCACGATCGCCCTCCACCTTGATGGCACAAGGGTGCAACCCGTGATCAGCGGTACGCCGGCGCAATACTTTGTGCACTATCTTCCGCCCCGCGCATTTCGTGACAATCAAACGGTGCACGTTCGTCTGGAGACCAGGGATCTGGCGTCACCAGCCAATATTCTCTCGCCCCCGGAAGAATACACCTTCACCACCGTACGCGATTCCCTGGCACCGCGGCTGATTGATCCGTTTCCCGCGCCCTCTGCCATCAATGTGCCGGCGAATATCGAAATCCGCGCCAGCCTGGAGGATGACTTGACCGGCGTGGCCCGCGAAACCATCGTCCTGGCGATCAATCAGCAGACGGTCGAGCCCATTCTGACCGAGATCGAGCGGGGTTTTCAGTTGCACTACCGTCCAGCAGCCGGGCCTGCACCGGGCGACACGGTGTTTGTGCATCTCCGTGCCCGTGATCGCGCCAGCACGCCCAACGAACTGTCACGCACTTATTACTTTGTCATGGCGCGTGACCGCGATCAGGAGCCACCTTATGCCACACGTCAAAGCCCGGCACCCGGCGCCACCAACGTACCGGTGACGGCCGGCATTTCCGTGCACATCATCGACAACGGCAGTGGCGTTGATCGCAACGCATTGCAGATGTCCATCAACGGCCAGGCGGTTTCGCCCGTGATAACCGGACACCCCGGTGACTATCTCCTGACCCATCAGCCGCCAACGCCGTGGCCTTACAACGCCAGGATCACAGTGGTGGTACAGTCACAGGATTTGGCGGTACCGCCCAACATCATGCCGCCCGACACTTTTGCATTCGAGGTCGTTCAGGATATTTCCCCGCCATTTGTTACAGACCTGACACCAGCCAACGGCGCCACAGAGGTGTCCGCAGCGACGAACATCTCGTTTCTGGTGCGCGATGAAGGCGCCGGAGTTGACCGCAGCTCGATTCAGCTTCGGGTGAATCATGTGAACGTGGTACCGCAAATCTCGGGAACGGCCGACGCATATGCAGTGCACTATCAACCGGTGCAAGAATTTCTGCCGGGCGAGAGGGTGGCGCTGGAGATTCAAGCACAAGATTTGTCCACTCCGCCCAATCGTGCGACAGTGTCTTCTTTCTTCACTGTCGGTCAATCCCTGCCGGACTTGATCGCGGTCGAGTTGGTGCCGGTCGGCGAGTTTTCTGCAGGCCGGCCCGGTCAGGCACGCGGCCGCGTCAGGCTGGAGGCCAGGGCGCCAGTAGCCGGTGTTCAGATTCACTTCCTTGCCGATGGCCGGGTTTGGCAGGATACCACCCTGGCCAGTGTGGTTCCCGGCCGGGATATTGATCTGCCGGTCTCGTTCATTTTTCAGGAGCGGGGCAGCCACACGCTCAGCCTGGTTTGTGATCCGGCGGGGGTGCTGCGGGAGGCGAGTGAAACCAACAATCAACAACACTTGCTCATTCAGGTTGCTGAGTTACAGGTGCTGTCGGGCAAACTGGTGGTTCGCCCCAATCCCTTCACACCCAATGGCGACGGCTTCAATGACGTGGTGGAATTCGACTTTTCCGGCTTGAATATTGTAAATCCCACCTTGCAGATCTTCGATGCCAATGGCATCCCCTTGCTCACCAACAATCGCCACAGCGGCAAACGCATGCAGTGGAACGGCCGTGACGAGCGTGGCCGCGAATTGTTACCCGGCGTTTATCTTTATTCCTTGCAGGAGAAAGGCAGGAATGTTGCCAGCGGTTACGTCGTGCTGGCGCGCTAAAGGTTTCAATTTTTTTTCTGATCACATGAAATTTTTTGCCCTGAACAAGGAACTATACTAACAAAAACATGGGGATTCTGTGGGGGAGTTGAAAGGGTGAATCATCTGACATTTGACCCGGGGATGCTCAGATTATTCCCCTTTCTTCTTTGGGGGGATAGAGCAACGGGAAAAGCCATCACTCGTGCATTTGCAGGCTGGGGGCCTCCATGATGAGCGCAGGGCGCGACTTCCGCGGGCAACCCGGTTAGCCGGAAGGATTCCCCTTCGCTCATCTCATTCTTCAGTCGCCTTTCCAGACGGGGCCCTACCCGGTGGCTCCGTCATCTTTTCTTCAGACTATCTTCCCTCAAAGTTCATCCGGTAACCCATCGAAAGCGCCGCGAAAGTCCCGGAATTTGATGGGAACAAATTTATCCCGTTCTCGGTTAGAAGGATCGACACGCCGGGCAGAGGCAAACGGCCAGACAATTCGTCCGGCTATGTTATACAGAATTTGCTACCTCCTTCTTCTTCCAAGTCGTTTTCCTTCCTCCTCAGAATCCCCAGCGTCCTCCGGGACCTGGGGATTTTTTATGGTGGCTTGCATTTTTCTGCAAAATCTCTAGATTGCCGGTCGTCAATTATCCTCACAAACTTCCACCGATGCGGAGAGAGGAAACACCCGGGAATGCGACAGCTTCCAAAAGGATTGATCGTCTGGATTGCGTGCGTGCTGCTGTCAACCGGCTGCAGCACCAAAGAGTCGGCGAATATCCCCACCCCCACTACTTTCTGGTCACTTCAACCTTCTCTGAAATATGATACTTGTCATCTCATCGGCATACTCGCGGGGCGGCCACTCTACCTTAAATTGTATCCCGAAATTCATCACGAGTGGGGCAGCAAACTGCCGGCACCGGTTAAGACCGCAATCCTGCAAATTGACAAGATCATCGGCCCGGAGTGGCCGCCCGGGCCGCGCCTGAGCCTGCTGCTCTCGTTCGTGCCAGCGGATGACAGTCTGGGCGCCATCCTGCAGGCCATGGATCGCAACAAGGAAATCTATGACCGGCTGATGCAGTCCGACTACGCCAGCCAGAACAATTGGCGACAGTGGATCGATGTCAAGCCGCACCTGCAAACTGTGCTGCGGCACCTGCAGAGCAGCGGTTTCGAGAACTACTGGCGGGAGCAACTATGGCCGGCCATCAACGCGCGCATCGTGCAGGCCAGGCAGGAATTGCAGTCCTACGACGTGGTCGGAGATTTGAAGCGCTTTTTCGTCGACTTTGACACACGCGACACGCTGCAGGTGTTCTTACTGGCACTCTCCCACCCCCATGAAATTCGTCTCAGCAGTTACCAGCGCGCGACGGACATCAGCAATCCGCTCAAGGAGACGGTCAGAAGTTTTTATGAGCAATTGGCACATCCCTATTGCGACCGTCTGGTGGATTCGCTGTTTGCCGCGGATTTCACCGCCCTGCAGTCCGACAGCTTCCTGGTCAGCGCGCAGCGCCGTTATGCCGGAGGCCGCAGCATGCCGGACTATCTTCGCAAAGAACTGGTCATCGCAGTTGAGCTGTGGCTGGCGGGACGGCGGCAGCTTCTGCCGGTGGCCACGGATGGGGAGGAAGCCGGCAATATCACGGCTGTGCGGCAATACCTGCAAACCAGGGACAGCGGTGCGCATGTGCTGGCCGCAGTGATTTACTCGTACCTCGAGTCCGGCTTGAAGGTCGATCGTCTGACTTATGCCGATTTCATTCGAGATCTGTTTGCCAGCGGCAGGCTGCGTGCGGGCAAAATCGCGCCCCGCTACATGGAATTCATGACCCGGCCGGCGCGTTCGGAGGCGGGTTCACCGAATGATTGAGGCTGCGGCGTTGCCGCACGATTTCATAGCAGGCGACCGCTGCCGCCGTGGCCACGTTCAACGAGGCCACCCGGCCGCGCATCGGGATGCAATAGACAAAATCACACTTTTCCCGAACCAGTCGGTGCAAGCCCCTGCCTTCGCCGCCCACTACAATTGCCAGAGGCAGATTGGCATCCATCTCGAATACCGTTTGCTCGCCCCGTTCATCCAGCCCCACGATCCATAATCCCCGCTTTTTCAGTGCCTCGATTTGGCTGGCGAGATTGGCGACCTGCGCAATTGGCAGGTGAAATGCCGCTCCGGCAGAGGTTTTGATGGTTACCGCGGTAACATCCGCGCAACGTTTTTTGGTGATCACCAGACCGTGCATGCCCGCGGCCTCCGCCACGCGAATGATGGCGCCCAGGTTGCGCGGATCCTCCACCCCGTCCAGCAGGAGCAACGCCGGTTTTTCGCGCGGTGTGCGCCGCTCGACATTGGCCAGCATGGTCTCGCACGAGGTGTATTCCACGGCGGCCAACCATCCCACCACCCCCTGATGCTTGTTGGTTTTGGCCAGGCGGTCCAACTCGGGCCGTGGCAGCAATTGCACGGGAATCTTGCGGGCGCGGGCCTGCTGCAACAAGGCTTCGATCTCCGCGCTGCCGATGCCTTGTGCCAGGACAATTTTGCGCACGGGTATCTGCGCCGCCAGCGCCTCCGCCAGCGGGTTTCTTCCAAAAATCATGAGATCAGACATAAAATTCCGGCAATTACCGCGACGGGTGCATTGCGGGTGGGTTGGCGTTAGAATCCAACTTGTCAACAAAACCACGACAGGCAGTCACCGGCAAACGGGGATACTTCGGAAAGGCCGGATCGCTCTCTGCCTTGCGGCACAACAAGAAACGGCTTCCGCGACGGTTGTGAATGACATGTACATGTACACAATGTTCGCAAAGCCCTGTTTGCATTTTGCGTCCCTGGAGATCGTCATTTCCGCCGGAAAGCAACGCGCCCACAATAAGCAACGCCCGCTTGAATGTCAAGAGCTTTGGCGCGCGGGCCGCTAGCGGATGGGAGCTGTCACTTTCGCCTGACAGTGGCCGGCGATCTCACGGTCGCTTCCCCCCACGGGAGGTGCTACACCTGCGGCCATCATCTGTTGCTCACGGCTTTTCCACAGCAAAAGCACCGTACCCCGTTCGGCTTCGTTAAAATTTTCTGCAGGCAGGATGCCAGGGCTGGCAGCGCAGCCAACGGAGAACGCATGACGCCTGGATTTTCCGCCTTTGGCGGCATTTTCGCCTTTCTTCTTCTCATCCTTTTCCCGCCGCTCTACAGCCAAACTTTTGGCAAAAACCACGTGCAGTACAAAAGCTTCCAGGCCCGCTACCTGCAGTCGCGGCATTTCGACATTTACTTTCATGCCGGCGGAGAGCGGTTGGCGGAGTTCACTGCCGAAGTGGCGGAACAAAGCTACCAGGCCTTGCTGGCGGATTTCCGCTACGAGCTGCAGGATCGCATTACGATCGTGGTGTACAACAGCCACAATGACTTCCAGCAGACAAACCTCAATCCCGGGCCGCCGGAGGAGGCCGTGGGCGGCTTCACCGAGTTTCTCAAAAACCGTGTGGTCGTGCCCTACGAAGGAGATTGGGAGAAATTCCGGCATGTCATCCATCACGAATTGACCCACGCGGTGATGCTGCAAATGGTGTATGGCTCCGGGGTGCAGGCGATTCTCACCGGCCTGGGCAGGATACAAATGCCGTTGTGGTTCATCGAGGGGCTGGCGGAGTATGAAAGCCGCGGCTGGGACACGGAAAGCGACTTGTTCATGCGGGATGCCGCGCTCAACGGCTATGTGCCTGCGATCCATGAGCTGAGCCGCCACGGTTTTCTCGCCTACAAGGGCGGACAGTCGGTGTTCCACTATCTCGCACAACGCTACGGCCCGAAAAAAATCAGCGAGCTGCTCAGCCGGCTCAAAATCACCAAGAGCCTCGAACGCGCCGTGCGGCAGTCCCTGGGCGTTGAGATCGAAGATCTTAGCAAACGCTGGCAGCAACATCTCCGCCGGCAATATTGGCCCGACATCGCCAACCGTCAGGAGCCGCAGGAAATCGGCACACCACTCACCGATCATCTCGCCGACCGCAACGTCATCAACAACAGCGCCGCCCTTTCGCCCAAGGGGGATCTGGTCGCCTTCCTGTCAGACAAATCCGACTATTTCGACATCTACCTGATGAGCACCCTGGACGGCAAAATCATCAGCAAGCTGGTAAGCGGCCAGAAAACCGACAATCTCGAGGAATTACACTGGTTGCGCCCCGGCATCAGTTGGTCGCCCGACGGCACGCAGATCGTTTTTGCCGCCAAAGCCGGGGCGCAGGATGCGCTGCATCTGGTCGATATCCACAAAAGAAAAATTGTGCGCAGCCTGAAATTCGGGCTGGACGGTGTGTTCTCGCCGGCATGGTCGCCGCGCGGCCATGAGATCGCGTTTGTCGGCCTGCACAATGGCCAAAGCGATCTCTACGCCGTCGACTTGACCAGCGGACAAATCCGCCAGATCACACAGGATGTCTTCAGCGATCTCGAGCCCTCCTACTCGCCGGATGGTGCGCGTCTGGCATTCGTCAGTGATCGCGGCCATCACCTGGATGCCAGCCGGCTCGAGCCGGATTTCAAAATCTGGCGCAGTGATTACCGCAATCTCGACATCTACCTTGTCGCAATGGATGACACGGCCGGTGGTGCTCATATCACGCGCATTACCCATACGCCCGCTTCGGAAAAGTCGCCTGTCTTTTCGCCGCAAGGCGACAAGCTCGCTTTCACCAGTGACCGTTCCGGCATTTACAACATCTATTTGCACGACTTTGCCACCCAAAAAGAATACCCGATCACCAACGTCGTCTCCGGCATCTTTCAGCTCTCCTGGGCCGGAGCGGGTTCGCATCTCACCTTCGTCTCATTTTTCAACGGCGGCTATGATGTGTATTTGCTCAAAAATCCGCTCGACATACAGCCGGAAACGATTCGCCTTGAAAAAACCACTTTCCTGACCGCCTGGGAGGGCAGACACAAGCGCGCCCTGCCCGACAGTCTCCCGGTCCCTGCACACACCGACGATGCGACCAGCAGGTATCGCCAGTATGTTTTCGGCAAAGATTTCGCCAACGGCATCGTCCAGCCGCGCCCCGAACGCGTGGCCCTCGCTGACAGCACGCAGTACAAAACCGCCGAGGGCAAATACCTGGTGCGGGACTACAAAACCAAATTCACCCCGGACATTGTCTACGGCAACGCCGGCTACAACCAGTTCTTCGGGGTGCAGGGGCAGACACAAATCTCGCTCTCCGATGTGCTCGGCAATCATCGCATCGATTTCATCACCGATCTGTTTTACGACCTGCGCCATTCCAACTATCTCGTGCGCTACTTTCACCTGCCGCGGCGCACGGACTATGGCATCGGCGCTTTTCATAATGCCTGGTACTTCTACAGCACCCGCTCCGGCTTGATGCGTGACCGCTATTACGGCCTCTCCGTCTTTGCCTCCCGGCCATTCAGCACCTTTCGCCGCCTGGAGGCCGGCGCGCTCTGGCTCGGCATCAATCGCGAATTTCTCCACCAGGAAGGCACGCCGGTGCGGCGGCTGCGGCTCGTGATCGGCAGCCTCGCCTATGTCACAGACACCGCGTTGTGGGGATGGACCGGACCCAACAATGGCAGCCGGTCCGAGCTGGCGGTGAGCTTTTCCCCCAAGATCACGGGGCACAACGGGCTGGGCTTTTTCACGGTGCGTGGCGATCTGCGGCGGTACCACAAGTTCTTCCGGGAATACAATTTCGTCTTGCGCCTGGCCGGCGGTCTGTCCGAAGGCAGCGAGCCGCAGCAGTTCCATCTTGGCGGCCTCGACAACTGGCTCAATCAACGCTTCAAGGGCGGCCTGCGCATCGACCGGCCGGAAGATATTTATTTCGCCAGCTTCGAAATGCCCCTGCGCGGCAGCGATTACTATGAAAAAACCGGCAATCGTTTTGTCCTGGTGAATCTCGAGTTCCGCTACCCGCTGATCCGGCAATTGCAGCTCGGCTGGCCGCTGCCGCTGGCGCTGGCAAATGTGCGCGGCACGCTGTTCACCGATCTGGGCGCAGCCTGGCACGGCAAATTCGGACGGCACGAGGCGTTTCAACCCTTTCGCAGATCCCCCTCGCTCCTGCCCACCTTGCATGATCTGCAGATGGGATACGGCCTGGGCGCACGCTCCAACCTGGGGTTTCTGCTTTTTCGCTTTGATGTCGCCTGGAAAACAAATCTCAATCAGGCCAGTTCGAAACCGCGATATTACTTCTCGCTCGGGGCGGAGTTGTAGGCGGAGGCGGCATGACCGTCAACCGCAGGCCCGCGTACCCCCTTGTGCAGAAAAGTCAGACGGGTGCCTGAAGCGGCAGACCGGCCGGCCGGCTCTGCAAACCGCGGGTTTTGAGTGTAAGAAAATGCCGTCACCGGCATGGCAGCACAGAGAAAAGGCAAGGCTTTGCTTGTTGAACATGTGCGGTATGACTTTCGCGCCAATACCCTTGTTGTGGCCTTGGGCACGCCTCGGATCTTTTTCCGTGTTTGGTTTCTGGCTGATGTTGGCGGCCATCCTGCCGCTGCAACTGCCAGCACAGCCTGCCGCTGCGATGGCAGCAGGGCAGCCTGCGTCTGACAACAGGCAGAGCACGGCTGACGGCATCACCGGCCTGCCGGCGTTTGTGCTGCGCACGTATCAATTCCTCGAAGTCGACGGTCGCGTGCGCCTGGAAATTCGCTTTGGCTTGATGAATGATCTGCTGCAATTCGTTCATGAGCAGCCTGACCGCTATCTTGCCGGCTATGAAGCCACCCTCGCCCTGCTCAATGAAGCCGGAGATTTCGTCACTGGCCGGACCTGGAAACGGCAGTTGCAAGTGCACACATTTGCAGAGACCAACGATCGCCAGCATCTCAATGAGGAACAGGCCGTCTTCCTGGTGGCAGCGGGCAAATATGAGTTGCGTCTGGAAATCACCGATCGCGAAACCCGCAAACGCCTGCAGCGCCGCTATCCGCTGCAGTTACGCGGCCGGCAACCGCAGCGGCTGCAACTCAGCTCGCTGGTGCTCGGCTGTCGTCAGCCCGGGAGCGATTCCCTGCGCTACAATTTTGCTGCACTGCTCACCAGCCAGGATGACCACCAGGGCATTCACTTCGAGATCACCGGCGCCACGCCCGGCGATACGCTGCTGCTCACCTACGAAATTGCCGATTGGCGCAAAACCGTGCTGGCGCACTGGCAGCGACGGCAGGCTGCCGCCACAAACCGCCTGGCGATTTTCGAGCCATTTGGTCGGCGGTTGCAACACCAGGGGCCGCACCGTTTGCGAGTGACCGTGCAATGCGGCAGAGACACCGCCCGGGCAGAGGTCGACTTTCGAGTGAATCTGCCCTCGTTTGAGGACCCCCCGGCCGGGCAGGCTGCTCCTGATTTTCTGCAGATGCCACTGGCGGTGCTGCGCTATGTCAGCACCGCCGGCGAATACAAACGCCTGATGGCAGCCCATGCCCGCGAGCGCGACAGCCTGCTTGCCGCCTTCTGGCGCCGGCGCGATCCGACCCCGGGCACGGAACAGAACGAATTGCGCGATGAGTTCTACCGCCGTGTGAAATTTGCCGAGGCACGCTTCGCCCTCACGGGCGTGAACAAGGCCGGCTGGGAAACCGATCGCGGCCGCATTTACATTCTCTACGGCCCGCCGCAGGAAGTGCATCATCGCCTGGAGGAGGCCGGCTCCTCGCCCTACGAAGTCTGGCTTTATCCCCAGCGCGACCGTTATTTTATTTTTCGCGACAAACAGGGGTCGGGAGATTTCAAGCTGGTCAATCGATAACCCGCATTCACTCGACTTTGCGGGCCTTGCCGCGAATGCCTGACCGTTGCCGCAAAACGCCGGCGGGCCATCCCGACAGCAAACATTTCAGCACCCCGGCGGAGTCCAGGGTGCACACTTTCAAAAAACCAGGAGATCTGACACGGCCCGTCAGCGGGTTGTGAATGGAGACAGCATGCAAACAATCATCGTGGGATTGGTGGCGGGGCTGGTGGTGGGGATCCTCTGCATCTTCTATGTTTTTCTCCGCACGCGCAGCGTGATGGCGGCCAGCCTGGCGGCGCGCAAAGCGCGCGGCATCGTGTCGCAAGATCCCAACCAATCCGATGAGCCGACCAGTTCCGGCTTCATGTTCATGGCGATTATCGCCAGCGGTTCACTTTTGTGGGGATTCATTGGTGCGGGGATTTATCATCTCATCAAAAACGATGTCTACTTCTTTGCGCTCTCTGCCGCAATGGCGCTGATGCTCAGCTTCTGGATTTGGCGAAGCCGGGCACCCTATGCCGTCGACAAGATCATTATCACTTTTGCCATCCTGCTCGGTTTGGGCGTGTTGATCCCCTGGATGATTTGACCGCCCTAAAACATCTTCTCCGCAGCTTCGGGTTTGAACTCACCCGGTGTGCGCCTGACCCAATACGTTTGCGCATGTGGTTCCCAGCGCTGCTGCAGCAGGTCTTTCCCCAACAGGCGGGCGAGCAACCCGATTGGCGTGAACAAACCCAGGTACAATAAGGTCAGGATCACCCGGGTCATGACAAATCCCATGGCCAGCGCCAGCGCCATCCAGCCGCGATAAACCGGTGCGAGGCGGCGGGGGGCCAGCATTCCCACTCCCGCAAAAGTGACGGCCGCCAGGAGAAAATATCCGGCGCCGGCTTTTTCCCGCCAAAACCAGTATGCCGCAAGCAGCAGCAACAAGAGGCCCACCGTCAAACCAAACACCTTCAACCGGGCGGGTGTTACCGCAAGCTGCCTGATTTCCTGCCTGAGCGTAAACTTTCCCTGCATGTGAAGTTCATCCGTTGCTCGCGTCCACCTGTGGCGGGCGGCGGGGATCACTCAATCCAACTCGAATTGCTGCTGCCAGCTCAGATCCCGTACGACTTGCTTTTGCTCCCGCTTGGCAATCAGAAAGTTCTCGATCACGAGATAGTCCATGTCGGTGCGCAGGAAGCACGCCAGGGCCTCGGCGGGCCGGCAGACGATGGGCTCGCCGCGCACGTTGAAAGAGGTGTTGATCAACAGCGGGCAGCCGGTGAGATCGGCGAAGGCTTTGATCAACGCATAAAAGCGGGGATTATCATCGGGATGCACGGTTTGAATGCGCGCGGAATAGTCGACATGGGTGACCGCCGGAATCGTCGAGCGCACGTTTTTGAGCTTGTCCAGCCCCTTTATGCCGTGTTCGTCAACGGGCAATCGCCACCGTTCGCGCACCGGCGCGACCAGCAGCATGTAGGGGCTTTCGCGGTCGAGCAAAAAGTATTCGGCGGCGCGCTCGACCAGCACCGCCGGCGCGAAGGGCCGGAAGCTTTCCCGGAACTTGATCTTGCGATTCATCAGCGTTTGCATGCGGGGCGAGCGCGGATCGCCCAAAATGCTGCGGTTGCCGAGTGCGCGCGGACCGAACTCCATGCGCCCCTGAAACCAGCCGACGACATTTTCTTCGGCCAGCAGCCGGGCCACCGTCGGCGCGATCTCCAAATCGCTGAGCTTGGTGAAGGCCACCCCGTTGGCGGCAAGCAAGGCTTCGATCTCTGCGGTGTGATAATGCGGACCCAGATAGGAGCCGCGCTGGGCATCGCGGCCATTGGGCGGGAGACGGCGTTCCGCACCGAGGTAGCGATACCACGTATAAAGCGCTGCCCCCAGCGCGCCGCCAGCATCACCGGCCGCCGGTTGAATCCAAATGTCATCAAAAGGACCTTCCCGCAGCAGACGGCCGTTGCCCACACAGTTGAGCGCCACCCCGCCGGCCAGCACGAGTTTTTTCATCCCGGTCTCGCGATGCACGTGGTGCGCCATGCGCAGCATGATCTCTTCGGTGACGGCCTGCACCGAGGCTGCCAGGTCCATCTCGCGCTGGGTCAGCGGGGCATCCGGCTGGCGTGGCGGACCGCCGAACAGCCGGGCAAAGCGCGCGTTGGTCATGGTCAGCCCGGCGCAATAATCGAAATACTTCATGTTCAGCCGGAACGAACCGTCTTCACGCAAATCGAGCAACTCTTTGCGAATGATCCCGGCATACACCGGTTCGCCGTAGGGCGCAAGCCCCATGAGCTTGTACTCACCGGAGTTGACTTTGAAACCGGTAAAATAGGTGAAGGCGGAATAAAGCAGGCCCAGGGAATGCGGAAACTGCAGCTCGGCGCGCAGTTGAAGCGTGTTGCCGGAGGCAACGCCGTAGCTCGCGGTGGCCCATTCGCCGACGCCGTCGATGGTCAGAAAGGCGGCTTCGGTGAAGGGGGAGGGATAAAACGCGGAAGCCGCATGCGATTCATGATGCTCGGGAAAAATGATCTTACCCTGGAAGCCCAATTCCTTTTGAAGGTACTCTTTCAGCCACAATTTGCGCTTGAGCCAGAGCGGCACGGCTTTCAGGAAGGAAAGCAACCCGTGCGGCGCATAGGCCAGGTAGGTCAACAGCAGGCGCTCAAATTTGATGAAAGGCTTGTCATAAAACGCGACATAATCGAGTTGCGAGGCTTGCAGGCCGGCTTCCTGCAAACAATAGGCAATGGCCGCGGCGGGAAAGTCGGGGTCATGTTTCCTGCGCGAGAAGCGTTCCTGCTGGGCGGCGGCGATGATCTCGCCGTTGCGCACCAGACAGGCCGCACTGTCGTGATAGAAGGCCGAGAGGCCCAGGATGTTAATCGTATCTTTTTTTGCAGGCCGCGTCATCCCGATTCTTTTCCAAAATGAGCTGCCACAAACAATCACCCGCCAGTGAGCACAATCCGGTTTCACTCGCCAGGCAGTCGTGCGTGAGCACAACCCCTTTCGCTCAGTGCACCAGCATGAGCTTGCCCGGCGAAGTCGGGCCCTGCGCTTGCCGGCGGCAAGTATGAACGCCGCGGACAATCAGGTGGCCCGTCGTGCGTCATCCGGTTTGGGCGGCAAGATGAAAATTGCCGGGAGGCAAAATATTTATCCTGCCGGCCAAAGTCAAGGTGGCGGCCTCCGATCAACCCGTCAGATTGGCGGTTGCAAAAGCCCTGCTTTTTGGTTATAATTGCCCGCTTGCAAGCGGCAAAGACAGCAGGGCGTCGTTTCAAACCCGCCCCCGGGCTGTTTTCTGCCGGCCGGAAGTATTGCAGTTCAAACAAACACGACTCACGCCGCCAGCCGGGCGGCAGAATTTTTCATCCCTTTCTGAGAGGAAGCCATGCGCAAAGGTTGGATTTCTTGTTTGCTGATTGTGTTCGGGCTGGCCTGCACCAAGACGCCCTCCTTCGAAGGCGAAAAATACGGCGCGACCATTACCCTCAACCAGGTGACACCCGTCTCGCAAATTCTTGCCGACCCACAAAGCCATCTCGGCAAAAAAGTTCTGGTGCAGGGCGAAATTGTGGATGTGTGTGCCAAAGCCGGCTGCTGGCTGGAAATTGCCGGTGAGCAACCCGGACAGAAAATAAAAGTGAAGGTCAATGATGGTGAGATTGTCTTTCCGACGAGCGCCAGGGGCAAAATGGCGCAGGTGGAGGGTGAAGTCTATGAGATCAAACTGACGCACGAGCAAGCCATCGGATATTTCCAGCACATCGCCGAAGAGCAGGGCGTGCCCTTCGATTCGAGCAGCGTCACCGGCCCCACCACGATTTACCAGATCAAAGGACTCGCTGCTGTCATAGCCAGGTAACGGCAACGCCATTCATTCTGGCAATCCCTCAGATGTGGAGTAACGCAGGCCTTCCCGCCTGCGGACAAGATGTCTGCTCCACGTCCCACATGTAACTGAGGCATTACTTGTTGTGGCAGGATCAACAGGATGATCGGGATTCAAGTTTTGTCCTGTTCATTCTGTTGATCCCGTGCTTGACAAACCGGCGCGAGAAAACGCCAACAGAATTTGCGGGCGGACAACTGCAGCCATCCGTCGGTTCCCTGCCGCTGCCGGCCACCTTTCCGCAATACCCATCACCTGCAAGACGGGGCGCTGATTCCGAGGAAGAATTGCGCATGCCACCCGCTTCGGCCAACCGCCGCGCAATCCTGAACACCATGCTGTTTCGCTGCATGGGACCTTTCTTCAATTTTTTATCCTTCCCGCAAAATCGTGGACACTGTTGAAACGATGTTCAATGTGCGGCCGAATGCCCACGCCGATGAATTGCAGATTCGGGTTCAGGAGGTTCCTGCGGTGGCCGCGCGAGGGTACGCCGGCATCCACCAGAAGCTGCAACACGATTTGCACAGGGTCTTCATAGCCATAAGAACAATTTTCCGCCAGGTAGGTGTTGATTGCCGCACCCGCCCGCCACAAACGCTCGCGCAGCGTGGCGCCATCAGAGCCGACATGGCCAATCTTGCCGGTTTTACCCATATCCTCCGCATGCGCCTGCGCCGCGGCTGCCAGGGCCGCGTCCGGCAGCAGGGCGGAACAAGGTTTTTGCCGCAACATCACGGCGTAGCATTCCTGCTCATCCGCACTGCGGTTGCGCAGATGGAAAAGATAACGCTGCGCGAACAAGGCGGGATTGGTGCGGGCCTTGTTCAAATACAAAACCACCTCCTGCTCCGCCCGGCTCAGGTACGGCACTTTCGCAGCGGTATCGAGTTGTGACAGATCCCAGCCCGCGAGCTTTTCCGCTTCCGCAGCAGAGACCGGCCTGCCGCCAGAAACAGTGACGGTCAGCGCGCCGGAGACCGTGAGCTCGCGATAGTCGCCGCGATTGGCGAACAGAATCAACCGGCCGTCCGCCGGGCTGGCGTAGTGCATGCCATCAACGATGGCAAAATAATCCCCGCCTTCAATTCGACCCACCAGTGTGCCGAGATAACCATGTTCATTGATCTTCCCGAAATTCGTGTGGCCGCGATAATCCACCGGCTGCCATTGTTCCCACATGCGCCAGTGCCCGCTGATCTGAAACGAGAGCGTCTCGCCTTTGGCAACCCACAGCGGGTAGGCCGTTTCTTCTTGCTGCGGATTCACCACAAAGCTGTGCTGCGCCACGAGGCAAGTGCAGGTCAGCAACACCAGACACAGCGGGCCGCAGCTTTTTGTCGATGGGAGCATTTCAACTTCTCACTTGCCAAGTCGGTTCAATCGTATCCGGCAGTTTGACTGCGTGCTTCCGTCTCAGCACAATACCAACAAAAAAAGCGAGCAGTAAGATTTCTCGCTTTCGTGTGCCGGGGGCGGGACTCGAACCCGCAAGGGATTGCTCCCACTGGATTTTGAGTCCAGCGCGTCTACCAATTTCACCACCCCGGCGAAAGAACGGCAGCTAAGATAGAACTATTCGACTGATTATCAAGAGAAATTTTCGCCGGGGTGTAATGTCGCAGTTGCATGTGAGGACGCAGCGCAGACCTTTTACCTGCAGGCAGGGCTGCCTGCGCGACTCCACACGTTACTGAGGGATTGCGCCCGGGAGCCATACCGGACCTGCCTGGCCGCGCCCGGTGTTTACGGCGCCAGCGAGGGATTGTAGGTCAACAGGAACTCGAAAAACTTCGAAACTTCCACCATATCCCTGCCGCTGAAGGCAATGCTGTGCGCATCCGGCCGCTGCACGATCGCGAGGTAGCTCAAGACCTCCGCGGGGCGGTAGTTTTTGAAGCGTACCTCGAGTTGCACCGGTGTCTTCAGCTTGTAGGGTTTGAATTCACGCAGTCGTTGCATGGCAGCCGTGACCTTCGTGCGAATCAAGTCGCAGGCAGCCGTGGGCGACAGGCTTTTGGCGGAGTGAAAACCATAAGCCCATTTCACCACCGCGCCCTCAATCCTGCCGAGCATGGCCGTGGCCTCTTCAACAATGGCATCGTCGCCGGAGATCATGATCACCGGCACGTTGAAATGTCCGGCAAGCGCGGCATTGAAGCCGGCTTCCGACATGGAGACGCCGTTCAGGCGCACGTCGGCCAGCGTGGCGCTGGAGAAGGAATGGGCACGCACGCCGCGGGGATTGGTGGTGCTGCTGTGATAGCCGATGAAAATCACGCCGGCAAACGATTCATCAATGCCCTGCATCATCATCAGCGGCCGCGGCCAGGAGCGCACCACCTGCACACCGGGTGGCAGTTTTTCGAGCAGGAGATTCTGGCCGTTGCCGTGCGAATCGCTCACCAAGATCTCGGTGGCACCGGCGGCAAATGCCGCCTCAATTGCGGCATTGACTTCACTGGTCATGAATTCGCGGAAGCGTTGGTACTCGAACCCCTCGGGGCCGAGCTGGGCGTCACTCACCACACCGGCAATGCCTTCCATGTCCGCCGAAATATAGATTTTGGTTTTCGGCTGGGCCTGCAGCAGACCGCCGCCGGCCAGAAGAAGAAACGCGAGAATCGCAATACCTGATCGCATGTGGCTGCTCCTGTTTGATGAAATAGACATGAATGAACCAAACGCTGCGAGCCGTAACCGGGCCGCCAACAGCACGGCACCAAGCCCGATGCCTGCCGCTACTGTGCCCGCGATCAACTCGAACCCGCTGCCGGCTTATCCCCCGCTTTACTTCCGGCCGGCGCTTCGAAGATGATCGCTTTGTACCTCTGATAGAGATAGGAAACCAGCAGCAGGATCAATCCCAGCCCCATGAAGGCAAAGATGCGATAGAGCGTGTCAAGGAACGACAAGTCGTAGAAGAAGATCTTCAGAATCGTGATGCCGAACAAGCCGATGGCGAGCAGACGCACGCCCTGCTGCCGGCGCCAGATGCCGAAGGCCATGAGCAGAATCGAATACAGCAGCCAGAGGCTGGAAATGCTGAGTTGCTGCAGATTGCGCAGTTGGTCGATCCGGGCGGAAGGCTCCGCGCCCGCACTTGCCTGCTTGAGCAGAAGAATCGCCCGGTCGAAATAGTCACGCGCTTCGGCGGTAATCAACTCGAAGATGAGCAGGACGGCCACCACCGGAATACCGAGCAACAGCCAGCGAAACCAGGCCTGCTCGCGTTCATGCTGTTTGAGCCAGCGTTCCTGCACACAAGCGCCGGCGGCGAGCAGTGCGACAGCAGCGACGCGATAATTCAACCCTGCAACAAAATCCGCCAGCGGCGCAAAAGCTGACAGCGTGTGCAGCAAGCCCGTCGCCAGCGCCAGCGCCAAGCCGACGAGACCAGAGCAGATCACCGGCAGGGCTTGCCGGCGCAAGCCATACCACAACAACGGCAGCGAATAAGCCAGCCACACCAGGGCCAGCACAAACGGTTGCAGATGACGCAGCCGTGCGCGCGCCGGTTCCGCGGCCGCCCCTGCCAGCCGCGCAAACGTATCGTTGGTCTCGACCGTCAACACCTCAAAGAAGAGCAGTACAGCCGCCACCGTGAGGCCGATGAGCACGCGTTTTATCCAAACCCGGCTGTGCTGCTGCCGGCTCAGCTCGCGCATGAGAAACAGTGTCGCCGCCAGCACGGCCACCACCGAGAGAAAGCGATGATTCAGCAGGGTGACGAATTCCTCAAACGGCTGCAGCGTTTGCAGCACACCGAGAAGCAGCGCCAAACCAAGCGCCGCCAGGCCGCAATAAAGCAGCGCAGCAAGGCCGTGGCGCAAACCGGCAAGCACCAGCGGCACCGCCAAGGCGGCCCACACCACGGTCAGCATGAAATCACGCATTGAGCCGAAGTAAGCCGCGCGGGTGCCGCCCGCGTCTTGCATCAGCCTGGCGAAAGTGTCGACCGTTTCCACGGTGACGAGAATGAATGCCAGCGCGCACCAGCCGTAGTGCAATGCTGTGCGAACCAATTCGCTGCGTTGGTGCGCCACCCCTTTGAAGATGTATGCTCCGGCAAAGCAAACGCCCGCGAGCACAAGAAAAGCCAGAAAGCGCGGGTTGAGAACCGGGGTGAAATTCGACAGCGGCTTGTAATCGAGCGCGCCGGTGGTGAAGAAGAGCAAGCCAACCGTTGTCACGGCCAGCAGGAACAGCGCTGCCTGCCACACGTAATGCCGGCGCCAATGCGCACCGGCCGCGAGCAATGCCAACGCTTCCACGGCCCACAGCATGATGAGATCGAAACCGGAGAATTCGATGGCCGTGGCCAGCGCCAGCAACACAATCGCGGTGAGCGTCAGGCGTGTGGCCGCCTGGGTTGCTGCGGGATTGCGGCGCTGCAGGCCAAGCATCACCATGAAATAAACCAGGGAAATGGCGAAGGCTGCGCTGCCGGTCCAGCGGCCGTGCTCCTGTTCCATCAAGCTGTAGAGGCAGATGAAAAAGAACGCCGCATTCAAGACCGCAACCAGGTGCCGCAGCCTCCGGTCGCCGGCCACCGAGCGCATGCCGCGCAGCACCTCCAGGCCGAGAAACATGCCCCACAACACCGTGAGAAAAACAATCGTGCGCGGAAAATCCCGGCTGGTGTAGGCCTCGGCATACCACGCGACATAGATCAGATAGCTGCCGCCGAGAGTGAGCGGTTCGAGAATCGCCCACTTGTCTTTGCGATATGCCACCGCGAGCAAACCCGCGGTCAACAGCGCGAGGTAGATGAACAATTGCACCGGCTGGGCAAAATCGAGATTGAGCATGAAAGGCGTGAGAAAGCCGCCGGCCCAACCGAGCACCGAAATCGCGAGCGCATCATAAGTCAGCGCCTGCCAGATGGCGAGCGCGGTCACACCGGCCATCAGCAGCAGCGCGCCCTCCTGCGGCACGAGCTGGTAGAAATTGCAGGAGGCGTATGCCGAGAGATAAAGAATCGCGATGCCTGCGCCGATCAAACCCTGCGCAAAGATCCGGAAATCCCTCTGCTGCGAGCGGCGGCCGGCCAGCAGCAAACCCGCGCCAATTGCGGCGCCGATGAGCACGCGCATGGTCTCGCTCAACCAATTGTTGTCGAAGGCATATTTCAGGAAAAAGCCGACGCCCAGGATGAGCGCCAGCGCGCCGATGCGGTTGAGCAGCTTGCCGCCGACGAGCGCTTCCCACTCCGCGCGGGTGCGTGAGGGTTTTACCGGCGGTTTCGGCGGCTGCGCTGGTGGCGGCGGCGGTGCAGTGGCTGACGGCGCGGCCGCTGCCGGTGTTGCGGTCGCGGGAACATCCGGCCATGCCGGCACGATCGGCACAGGTGATGGTGCCGCAGTTGGAGTCACGACGCGCGGCTCACTCGGCGCCGGCGCTGCGGCTTGCCCTGCCTTGAGAACGCGCAGCTCGAATTGCAGCAGTTGTACCGCTTCTGACAAACGATTCGTCTTGCGGATATAAACGACCATCAGAATGATCAAAAGCAGCAGTAGAAATTCAGACATGCGATCTCCTGCGCCGGCCTGTGGCGGAAAGCCGCGGACCGGGGCCGCCTGGATTCATGAGGTTCGTACTTTTTCAAAGAATTTCTCGAGTTTGCGTTCGTCGAGCGTACCGTTGGTGCGCACGCCACTGCAGAGGTCGAGGCCGAATGGACCAACTTCCGCGATGGCCTGCTGCACGTTGCCGGCATGCAGGCCGCCGGCGAGATACAGCGGCACATCGATCATTGCGCGGATCATGCGGCTGATGCGCCAATTGTGCGTGCGGCCGGTGCCGCCGAGCTCCTTCACGGCCAAATGGGGATTGCCGGAATCGAGCAAGATCGCATCGACATGCGGCGCAACCTGCAGGGCGGCGTCAATGGCCTGCTCGCCGGTGACGTGAATCACCTGCACCAGTTTGATGCCGGGCAGGGCTCGGCGCAAATCGGCATACGTGCCCGCCTGCAGCGCGTCCACCAATTGAATGGTGTTGGTGCCGCAGCGGCGTTGCTGCGCAATCACCGCGGTGGCTTCCTGCTTGCTGGTGAGCAGAAAGGTGGCGACACCCGGCGGAGTGTGGCTGGCAATGGCGGCGATCTGCTCTTCGGAAATCACACCGGGGCCGCTCGGCATGGCGGAGACCAATCCCAGCGCTGCGGCACCATGGCGAATGGCGAGCCGTGCCTCGGCGGAATTTTGAATGCAGCAAATTTTCACACGGGGGTGGCGGGTGGGTTCCATGCGTTTTGTCCAAGCTTCCTGGTGACATGCCTGGCAGGTGAATTTCCGGGAAGCGCATGTTGAAAAACGACCGGCGGCAATTGCATCGATCCGTCCGGCACTACTTCCAGCGCGGCTTCAGCGGGACGTTTGCACGCGTTCGATTTCAGCGAGCGCCTTGCGTGCCAGCACGGTGAGGTTGTCATCCACCGCGCGTTCGATCAAACGGCGCAATGGTTCAGCCGCCTGCGCCACTTGCAGACGGCCGAGTGCTTCCAGCGCGTGTTGCTGAAGGGCATAAACCGGCGAGTGCATCAGTTCGAGCATCAGCCGGTGCAACTCGCCATCGTCAGGCTGGATGGCTTCCCAGGCTTGCAGCGCGGCAAGGCGCACATCCTGATTGTAACGCGCAGCCGTGTAACGTTTGATCGTCGGCAGCGTGGCGGGTGACGCCAGCAGCGCCAGCGCCTGCAAACCGGCAATGGTGATTTCATCGTACCACGCGGGCCGGCCGAGCTGTGCCAGAATGAAATCGGGCGACTGCCGCGGGCTGGCTTTGGCGAGTGCGAGAATGGCGGCGGCCACCACATCGCTGTGCGTCTCGCGGGCAATGACCCGCCGCAAAAGCGGTTCGGCAAAAGCTGCGGGAAAATCACGCAAGCCAATCACCGCCGCTTTGCGCACGCGATAATCGGCGGCCGCCAGGGCGCGTTTCACCGCCGCCTCTGCCGACGGCGTGCGCACGCCGCCGAGTTGCAGCGCGGCTTCGGCACGCACCGCCCAAAACACGCTGTCCGCCAGCAACTCGGTCAATGTTTGCGCCGTGACCGCCGCAACCGGATAACGTTGCACCAATTGCCGGATCGCCCACAGCCGGCCGGGAACCGCATCGTGGCGGGCCTGATACACCAATTCCTCCAGTCCCTTTGCAAAGCGCACCTCCGCCACCAGATCGCCCTCGCCATCGAAACTCACCAGCAGCGGTTTCTCCGCACTGGGAATCAAAAAATGATGCTCCTCCTGCTCCACCCACACCTTTTCCTGCCAGGTGCGGGCAGAGGTGGCAATGGTGAGACGAACCGGCAGCCGGAACAAATCCTGGCCGGTGATCAACGGCTGCACTTGTTTGACGTGCAGGTCGATCAGGCGGCGGCTCGCGAGCCAGCGCCAGCTCACCTCGAAGCAGGGATGGCCGCCGTTGGTGATCCAGTCATCGAAAAACCAGGCGAGATTTTCCCCGGTGGCCTCTTCAATGGCAACCTTCAAATCCTGGCTGACAACATTGGCAAAGGCATGCTTGTGCAGATAATGCTGCAGCGCCCGGAAAAAGGCCTCATCGCCCAGCACCTGGCGCAGTTGATGCAGAATGGCGGCCCCCTTGAGATAGGTGTGCTCTTCGTTGTAAATGGTGTTGGGATCGTCGAAGTAATGATGCTCGAGGCCGCGGATGAGATGCTGTTCGCGCACGTAGCGGAAATAGGCATCCCTGGCGAGTTGCACGTCGAACAGCAGTTGCTCGCGGCCGGCCCGTTCCTCATCCCACAACATCATCAAATAACTCGCGAAGCTTTCATTCAACCAGATGTAGCTGAGATTGCGGCAGGTGAGATTGTTGCCAAACCAGTGATGCGCCAGCTCATGCGCAATCGTGGCCTCGGCACTCCAGGGCGAGGCATAACCCTCGAGAGCCGGCGGGCCGAATTCTTCGGGCGCGCCGGCATCGCGCAGCACACAGGCACGATGGCCGGTGACGCCGGTGTGCTCCATCGCGCCGATGGCATAATCCGGCACCGCGATTTGGTCATACTTCACCCAGGGATAACGATAGCCGAGACGCTGCGAGAAAAACTCGACCATTCTGGTGGTGTTGCGAAAGGCGTAGGCACCCTCCGCCAGGCGGCCGCGCGGCACCCAATAGGCCAGCGGGATCGAACCAAAGGCCGGCGGCAATTCGCCGCGCTCGAAGTCACCGATATAGATCGTGATGAGATAATTGGCATGCGGCTCGCGCTGGCGCCAGTGAAACGTCGTGCGCCCGCCCTGCGTGCGGGTCGCCACCAACTCGCCGTTGGAAATGGCAACATGCGGGTCCGGCACCGTCACCACCATCTCGGTGGAGAATTTGTCATTGACATCATTGTAAATCGGCAGCCAGTTGGCGTGTTTGCCGCCCTCGCCGTAGGTCGAGACATGGAACAGGCCGGGCTTCTCAGGATGGGGTTGAAAGTACATGCCGGCGGCGGGATGGCATTCGTACTCGACTGTCACGGTCAGGGTGTCCTGCGGGCGGAAAGTGCCGGGCAAATGTATGGCGAGAGCCTGCGGTCGCGACTCCCAGCGCAGGCCGTCCACTCCGCTCACCGTGCTGACGCGCAGGTCAAAGGCATCGAGCGCAAAAGTTTGCAGGGATCGCAGCGGCGAAAGCGCAAGGGTGGCGCGACCGCTTACTTTACGCTGTTCAAGATCAAACGTCAACTCCGCCCGGTAGTGATGAATGTCAAAATCACGACTGCGATTGTCATGAAACGCGCCGGTGGGCAGCCGTTGACTGTGCAGCGACACGGGCGCATGACAAAGAATGCCGATCAGCACGAGCAGGACGTATCGTTTCATCTCACCTCCCTGGATTTGCTCCCTGTGGCGTTGTCACGGAAAATGCCTGCAGGCAGACAGCATGACGGTGCTGCGTTTTCATCGTGCCAGATGTGCAGGCGAGCATGGCAATGACCAGAAAAAAATCCCGACCACGCCGATGTTGTGAACCGCCAGGCCGCCGAGTTACGCAAAGCAATATCAGCTTGGCGTTCTCGTATCCCGCACACGGGCTGATGCCGGGAGCAGGCGGTCAAACCGGCTTGATGAGGCAAAGTACGCGAATACGGGCATGAGCAGCCGCATCAATAGCGCCAACTGCTGAGATCGGCGCCGGGTGGCGCGGTGGCGAGCAACCGCTTGATGGCACGCGGGATGAACATTTGATGATAGCGCAAACGGGATATGGCAATCGGGCGGGTGTGGTCACCGTTCCAGCAATGTTCGGCGCGGTCGCCGTAATCAATCTCACCGTCGTAGGGCGGATCGCTGGTGCTCTCCAAAAATTCTTCGACGAGATAGACGGCGTTGTTCAGATAGTAGTTGTCCATGTCGCCGCAATAGAGGTGGATCTTGCCGCGCAGCTTGGGGCCGAGCTTGTGCCAGTCGCGGCGCAGAATGTAGCCGAGATCGTAATTTTCGCGCCAGTAGGCGGCAACCTGAGGATCGATCTCGCCGGTGAGCTTGTTCCAAATGCGCTTGGGATAGCCATTTTCACCCATCGGTGAGAAAACCGCTTCCCAAATGTCCCACTGTTGACCGGAACGGCTGTTGGTTCCCAGCACCAATTCCAGATGGTTGGACTGCTCAACCGTGGTGCTGACCTCCCCGAGGTAATTGCGCCGGCCGGGCCGCGGCACACGCTGGAACGGGCCTTCCTGATAATAGGCGTTCTTGTGTTCGTAAATATTGACCACGGTGTAGGCGCGAAAGTCAATGGGATCCGGGCAGGCGGCGAAACAGCCGTTGTATTCCTCGGGATAAAAAATCTGTGCCGCCAGCGCCTCCCAGCCGCCGGTGGAGCCGCCGTACAGAAAACGCGCCCAGCCGGCTCCCAATCCGCGAAACTTCCGCTCGATGAAAGGAATCAATTCGTAGGTGATGGCATCGCCGTACGGTCCGAGATTGGCGGAATTCACCGCGTAGGAATCATCATAATAGGGATTGGCATGCTGAATCTCGATGACAATCACGCGCGGAAAATCCGGCCCCGTCCAATCCTTGTAAAATTGATGGGCATACTCCTGCACAATTTTGTTGTAGCCCGCCAGACGGAAACGGGTGCTGTATTCCGGCACGAGATTGGGATCGGGCGGCTGCTCCCGGAAGCCGCCCAAGGTGTAGGGAAAGTGGCCGTGAAAAATCATCAGCGGGTAGCGCGCTTCCGGATGTTCCTCGAAGCCCTCGGGCAGCAGCACACACGCGCCCAGCTCCATCGGCCGGCCCCAAAATTTCGTCAGACGCTCGCTGTGCATTTTCACATGCTTGATATACTTCGTGTCTTGCGGCGGTGGAATCGGCGGAATTTCCTGGTCGAGATTGATTTTGATCACCGCAGCCCGCCGCGGATCGATCATCATCCGCTGCGGCGTGCTGTAGAGGTTGCCCGGCGCGCGGTTCCACTGCTGGCCCTCCCCGCGATCCATCGGCAGTTTCACGGTGTGACCGCTGGCGAGATGAAAGGTTTCGTACTTGTGCAGGAGTGCCTGCACCATGTACTCGCCGGGCTTCAGCTCCGCCAGACTTTTGAGCGGATAGCCGAACACCCCGGCGTCAATGAACGCCGCCTGACCCGGTTTGAGTCCTTCCACATCGATTCCAAAAATTTGCTGGGTGCCGGGATCGTCGCTGATTTGAAAACGCGGCTCCCTTTCGTCATTGACGGAAATCATCAGCAGCAGACGGCCGTCGAGCGGCCGGGGACTTTTTTCCGCGGAGAAGGAAATGGCAAAACGCAGCCGGCTCATGGTGCTTTTCTCCAGTGTTTGGCCATTTGCAGCGAGCAGCAGAAGCAACGCGGCAACGAGAACAGGATGCTTGACTTTGGGGGGAGTGATCATGGCAGTAGACCCTTTCGCTTGTCAGCCTGCCGGAATTCTGTAAAAATTGCGGTGTGACAGTGCCTCACCTGCTGTCGATCTGATTCCTCACAGGCCCCGGCGTGCCATTCCGGCGAATCCAGTGAGAACGCGAACAGGTCGCGCGTCCTGCCCCGGCGCAGGCAGCCAGCCTGGCTGCAGACAAAAGGCTGCGCCCCAACGATGGGGCACCACCAGTGACGCAGCGGGCGCACGGCTGTGAACCGGGTCACTTGTTTCCAGCGGGTACACTCTGAAAGAGCTCGCCGTAGCGCAGAGCTTCACCTTTTTCCCACGGGCGATAGCTGTTGCAGAAATCAATACGCTCGCCAACGGGCGGATGTGAGGCCCGCCAAAGCTTGTAAAGCCAGCCCGGCCGCGGGTTGCTGAGGTTTTCCGTCTGCAATTTCACGAAAGCCTGCGCGGCGGCGCGGTTGTTCTGGCAGATTTCCAATCCAAAGCGGTCAGCCTCATGCTCATTGTGGCGCATGAAAGCAAGGCCGGCCGGCGCGGCGAGAAAAAAGAAGAGATGGAACAGCAGCATGAGCAGCGGCAGCGAGGCGATGTCGGCAAGCTGATGAAAGCCGAAGCGGGCATGATACCTGTGCTGCAGCGCAGCGGCCGTGCGGTGCACGGCATACAGCACCACCAGGATCAGCGCCGAGAAGAACAGCACGCTCTTGACCACATGGCCCAGGACGTAGTGACCCATTTCATGCCCCATCACAAACATCAGCTCCTCCTCCTTCAGCTTGGCGATGATGGTATCCCACAAGACGATACGCTTGGTGCCGAGAAAGCCGGAAACATAGGCATTCACGGTTTTGGTGTCCACGCTTTTGTTCACTTCGAACACGCGGCTGCCTGCGATGCCGGCACGCTCCGCCAGCGCCAGGATTTTGGCTTCCAGCGCGCGATCCTGCATCGGGCCGAATTTGTTGTACAGGGGGGCAATCCAGATCGGGCTGATGAGCATGAAGAAAAACAGAAACGGCACGGTCAAAATGCCGGTGTAAAGCCACCAGCGCCGCGGACTCTTTTTGAGCAGCAGGTACGGCATCCAGAGAAACAGCACGCCGCTGATCATGCCCACCAGCAGCGCTTTGAGCGCATCACCCAGCCATTTGCCGAAGGTTTGATTGGAAAGACCATAGGCATGCTGCCGCACGAATTCTTCATAAAAGTTGAGCGGAAAATCCAAAACAAAATTGATCACGGAAAAGAGGATGAAATAAATGCCGATCACGAAAAACCACCTGCGCCCGAGTTTTTGCGCCACGTGGCGCAGGCGCGCGGAGAAGCCGGTGAAAACAAACATCGCGGGCACCAGCAGCCCCCACAGCAAACCCGCTCCCCACAGCCAGTTGCCACTGCGGTAATAGCGCAGCGCTTTTTCGCTGGCGGGCGGCACTGCCACCGGCCCGGCTTCCTCAGCGAGGTGTTGCAGCGTATCGACCGCCGCTCCGGCCAGCATCGTGTCCGGCACTTGCGGATTGGCGGTTTGGCCAAATGAGGGTTGCGACAGCGCCAACACGGCGCCGAGCAGAATGAGAAGGGATGGCATGTTTCCTCCCTGGCGGGGCGGGATGAAAGATGGCACATTGCCGCCACAGCGGCGCATGGCGCTGAAGCGCAAGCCGGCAAACCGGGGCTGCCGGTTCAAAACAACGTTGTGGCCAAGACTGTTCACATGTATTCATGCGCGGTCGGTGAAGTGCACGCCGCTCTTTCCCAGGCTTCACCGGCACTCTGCCGGATGGGAAGCGGGGATGAACAGATCCTTCCGGCTCGCAATTTCCGCCGGCCCCTGCAGCGACGGCAAAATTGGTAAGGCTTTCGCTGCGAAAAAGCAAGGGCTTTCTCCTGTACTCAGCCGGGATGCCGGGCAGTGTGTGATGGCCATGCTTTTCATCAAATCAGGCCGTGAAGAATTGCTGCAGCCGTTGATTGACGGTTTGCGCCTGTTCATGCTGCACCCAATGGCTGGCATTTTCCAAAAGAAAAAGTTCGCCGTGCTGGCATTGCGCCAGACTGGCTTGTGCCAGTTCGGTGCGGAGAAAGCGGTCACGGCCGCCCCAAATCACCAAGGTCGGCATCTGCACCCTGGCACGGCCGGCGCGGCCGGGGGGGTGTCGCAAAGCGGCACGGTACCAGTTGATCATGGCGGTGGCGGCGCCGGGTTGGGACCAGGCCGCGCAATATTTTTCCAGATCAGCCTGGCTGAAGGTGCCGGGCCGGCTGGTTTGCAGCAGGGTGCGGCGGGCGACTTCCCAGTTGTTTTTTCGCATGCGCCATTCCGGTAGGCCGGGCAGTTGAAAGAAGAAAATGTACCAACTCTTGCGCCTTTGTTCGGCGTCGTGCAACAAGTAACGGCGCATGACGCGCGGATGCGGCCCGTTCAAAACCGCCAACTTTTCCACGCAGTCGGCATGCTGCAACGCCAGCCACCACGCCACCACGGCGCCCCAGTCATGCCCCACGATCAGAGCGCGTTGCCGGCCGGTGGTTTGGATCAACCCCGCGATGTCACGCGCAAGCTGGTCGAGACGGTAGGCAGCGATGCCGCGTGGCTTGTCGCTGAGATTGTAGCCGCGCTGATCCGGGGCCAGCACGCGATAACCCAAACGCGCGAAAAAATCGATTTGCCGGTGCCAGGCATACCAAAACTCCGGAAAGCCATGCAGGAAAAGGAGCAGCCGGCCGTTCTCCGGCCCGGCGTGAGCCACATGCAGCCGCACGCCGTTGCCGAGGAGATGGTGATGTTCGAGGATGGGCGTCATGTTTGGGGAGGTTGGTGCGGACGGTTGGCTTCCTCCGCCCGGACCATCGGTTGGAATTGGGCAACAATCGCCTGATGCAGTCGGTGGGCAAGCAGCTTGCGGTCGCGTTCGCGCACCGGCACCTCGCCGAAGGTGATGAACACTTTGAAACGCGGCAGTTGCAGCAGGCGGAAAATATGATCGGGGAATGTCATTGTCCCCCACCAGCACACCGACAAATGCGCCGGTGGCTCGCCGGCGGGAGTGTGATAGCTCAAGGTGGCGTAAAAAACCGGATAGTTGTTCTGTGCCGCAACATGCAACAACGGCGATTTGAACGGCAGGACGCCGGCACCGGCCGAGCTGGTGCCTTCGGGAAAGAAGATCACCCCCTCCCCCGCCTCCCATGCCGCGCGCAGCAAACGGTTGAGACGAACCACATCCCGGGTCTGCGCGCGGTTGATGAAGAGCGTGCCGGCGGCACGGGTGGCCAGGCCGATCAACGGCCAGCTTCGCACATCATGGCGGGAGATAAACACCCCGCCGGTAAGCGCGGCAAGCACGGGAATATCGATGTATCCGAGATGATTGCTCACCAAAAAAAAGGGCGGCTGCGGCGGCTGGCCGCGCACGACAAAGTGCATGCCGGCGAGCTTCGCCAGCAGGCGCGCCCAGCATTGAAAAACACGCCGGCGCCAGTGTCGATAACCCTTCGCAGTCACCATCGACAGCGGCCGGCCGAGCAGCAGAAGCAGCACGCCCACCGCGGTCAGCAGCGCGACCAGCGGCAGGCGGATGACAGCACGCACTTTCCTCATGGGGCTGCCTGTTCCCGAAAAAAGAAGCGCCGCGTGGCCTGGTCGAGGCTTTCAGTATCCAGCAGCATGAGATAATCTATGGTTTTGAACAACCTGTCCCGCGCCGGCAGACTGCAAATTTTGGCGCCATAGATCAGATAAATCTTCATCAACGCCGGCATGACAGCCGGGCCGCTGCGCACCTTGAAAGTTTCGTCATAACAGGCGTAGTCCGCATGCGGCTGCAGCAGAAAATCCGGATGCACGCGACCATGGGCGAGCAAATACTCCATCAACCACGCAGCAGTGGCCGGGTCCTGACTGGTGAGGGAACAGCAGCCGAACAAATAACGCTTGCGATGGAAGGTGAGATAGGCCGCCAGACCGCGCCAGAGCAGATACAGCACGCGCGCACTGCGATGCGGCCGTGCCACGCACGCCCGTCCAATTTCGACGGCATGCTCCAGCAAGCCGGCGGGAAAACCGCTGAGATCGTATTCGCCGGCGGCATAGAAACCCTCCCGGCTGCCGGCCATGGCGAGCGTTTGCATGCGATAGGTGCCGACCACCTGCTGCAGCGCGCGGTCCAGCACCATCACATGATGGCAGCGACTGTCGAAGTGATCCTCATCACGAAAGGTTTCGTGGGACGAGTCCAGCCCCTCTCCCAGTTCGAGATTGAAAACTTCGAAGCGCAGTTTCAAGACGGCGTCCAACTCGGCTTCGCTGCGGACGAAACGCAGGTGATAGTTGCCTTCAACCAGCTCGAAATCCGGCAACTGCTCGGGAAACGGCGGAAAACGGCGGACCACAAGTGGTGGAGTCATAATCGGCTCTCCCGGTTATGGGTTCACTCCTGCCGGAAGGAGACTTCCCTCCGGTTGTGGCCCGCGATGAAATGTTTCGTATCGTGCGCTGGTTTTTGCTCATCCTCCCGGCGCGCTTGTAAAAAGCAGGCGTGCTTGCTTCGCTCTCCGGCTCATCCTGCCGTCCTCCCAACAATTTTCAGCAGCGAAGCATCTGGTTCAAACATGGTGATGTCGTTGCCCTGCCTGCATCCGCCCACCGGCTTGATCGCCGGCCGGCGGCCAGGGAGGTTATGACCGGCGGTAGGTTTTGGGATCCGCCTGCAACACCAACCAATCACCGTGTTGAACGATCTCGCCGCTGATCACCAGCGGTTCTGCAATCAGGTGCAAAATTTCGGCATTGACACTGCGCCCTTGCGCTGAAACCAGCAACAGATAAATCGCCTGGCCGTCCTGGTCGCGCACCACGAACACCGGTGGAATGCCGCCGCTGATGCAGCGCACGGCGCAGGCGCGATGGGTTTTGAGCTCACCAGGCTTCATCATCCCGAAATAGCATTTGCTGTCAACGATCTCACCCGCCAGGGTGAAGCTGCCGAGCGAATAGGACGGCAGGGAATCGGCCCTGGCAACCAGCGTTGCGTCAACAGGGGTGAGTGCAGTAATCGACCCCGGCACCACCTCCAGCAGGGTTTTCTGGTCGCGATAAATCAGCCTGCCGCGCAATTTCACCGCCCTGCCCTGCCAGGACGTCATTTCCTGCTGGACACCGTGCTTGCCCCGCCCCACCAGGAGATAACGTGACAGCGCGGCAACCTCCCCCGCCACGCCCGGACGCAACACCAGCAGCGCGGGATAGGGTGTCGTGACCACAACGCCCTGGAACGTGCGTGGCATGAGGGACTCAAAAACGGCGGGCGCGAAAGGATTCTGGCTGCACACCAGCAAAGCGGCAAGGCCCGCGGCAAACAGAAACAGCACGACCACCACGCCCGCCATGAAAAATGCCTGCCGCCGCGGCATCTTCGGTTGCCAGCCGAAGTAAAACTCCTCCTCGCGATTCACACTCGCCACCCGCACACCTCTGCTTTCATTCAATTGATCAAGGCCGGCGCCACCCGCGTGCCCGGCGCAAGCGGCGTCGTCTGAATGAATACACGGCCCTGCCGCACGCGCACGACAAAAGTTGGAACTTTGCCGCTGAAGGGCGGCGCCGCCGCGCCGGTATCAGGAAAATACCGATGACCATGCCAGGGACAGGTGAGGCAGCCCTCAACAATGCGGCCCTCCCCCAACGGGCCGTTCTGATGGGGACAGACATTCGATACCGCTGAAATGCGACCGTCATATCTGAACACCGCAACGCGCTCGCCGCTGATGGTGAAAATCAGGGCGCGTTTCTCCGGAATCTCGCCGGCCCCACACACTTCCACGAAACCCCCGGCGTCGGCCCGCCGTGTCTCGCGATCCCGCTTGCGCTCCCTGCGACCGGCGGCGACATGCAGACTCAACACCACCGTCATGCCGGCCGCCATCACCACGGCAAGCAGGGGATTGGTTTCCGCCTGCAAGGCACCGAGCGTGACGTGCATGACGATCACGCCGTAGGCCGGATAGATCAGCATGTGCAAACTTTTCCAAACCGGCGCGGTGAGCTGGGCCAGCCAGAAATCGTGACTGGTGGCTGCCAGGATGAAGAAAATGAGCAGGGCGAGCAGGCCGAGGATTTCAAAAGGGAAGCCGCTCAGGCTCGCATAGCGCGTGTTGCTCACCAACAGGCTGACCAACGGGTTGAGATTGCCCGCTCCGTGAAAATGCCTCAGGGAGAGCACGGCATGTCCGAGGGCCAGCAGGAACATGGTGACCCCGAGATGCCGGCGGTTGTACAACAGGGGAAGAAAACGTGGTTGCAAGCGGCACAGCGGGCCAATCGCCAGAATGAGGTGCAGCAACAGCAGGGCGGCTGTGCCCAACGCCCGGATGATGAGCGTCTCAATGGTCGCCTGCGGATGCCATCGCAGTCCGGCCGCGATGAAGACCGCGAGATAGAGCACCAAGCCGACGAGCAGCACAATGTCGTAGAGGCGTTTTTGCCGGTTCCAGGAAACCGCACGATAGGCGAGGCTCATGGCAGCCTCCCGGTGCGCACCAGCGTCGCAGTGGGCAGGATCGCAGTGGCCACGATTTGCTGATGTGCCAAGCTGTAAAGCATCACCTTGCCGTCGGCACTCAACGCGGCCGGCGGCAGCGCAAAACGACGGAGATGTTTGCCCGAGAGCCCACCCAGCAAATGGGCCGTCTCCGGTAATTGTTTTGTAACCGGGACGTTCGCCTCGCACCAGTACACCAGCACGTCGGGCGCGATGAGATCGCGGCGAGGCTGCAGTTCGATCACCAACCGCTGCGGGGGAATGCGATCGGCGCTGACGCGCGTCATGATACTCTGCCCGGGCCAGAGGTTGTCTCGCTCCAACAGCATTTTGGGAAAGGCAGGGATTTCATTGATCAACAGCGCCGGAACCTCTTGGGGCAGGGGTGCATGCCGCACCGCCAATCCTGCCAGAAAAAGCAAGGGCAACCCTACGGTCATGATTCGCATGAGTTGATAGTGGCGCTGCCGCAGCGGTTGAATCATGGCGCCGCCTCCTTGCCGGCCGGTGCGCTGCGCTGGCGCGCGGCGGCGCGATGGGGATTGTTTTCCTCCGGCGGTGTTTTGGCGCCGGCGAGCCAGCGCCACAACAGCAGTGGCCAAAGGGCGATGGTGCCGGGAATGATGATCAACCGAAATCCCCAGCCTGCGCCGCGGGCGGCGGCGTCAATTTTGTTGACACCGATGGTGAGAAATGGAAGGGCGAACGCCAGGCCGAACGCCAAATAGCAGCCGGCGATGCGCACCAGCCAGTCTGCCCAAAGCATGTGCATACTGTCAATGCCTCCGGCAAAAAGTCGGTTGGCTTCCCAACCAGGCAAGCATGCGCGTACTGCCCGGGTGAAATGTCATTGGATGAGGGCCGGCGTTGGCCGTCATGATTCCAGCCTTTTGAGAGGGCGGGTGAGGGTGCTGTACCATGTTTGGTTGGGAGTAACGCGCAAAAATCAACCAATTGCCTAATCGCCCGGCTGGTCAACGGGGAGGAGCTCTTCATAAGGGGTGCCTGGGTAGCCGGGTAAAGTGGCGCAATGATAGGAAATTCGCGCTTCGGAAGCAAGTGGAAGTTGGTTGCGGGTGAAAAGCCCGGGTTACAAGGAATCGCAGCCGGGAATCATGTTGCAGGCAAAGAGGCCCGGCGCTCTCCACACCTGCAGCGGGGCTGAGCCTGGATAGCAGGATCACGTGAAGATCAGAATTCCACTTGACAAGCTGCCGCTAATTTGACAGTTTGGTCGAAACAGCATTTCATCCTTGCCATGATCGAGCGAAGCGTAATGAAAAACCACGCCGTGAGGTTCCTGTCCGTGGTGGCAGCTCTGGCTGTTGCAGCAGGCTGCACGGCCCCGCAGCATACACCCACCCGGCCGGCAGCTCCGGAAATCATCACCATGGCGCAGTGGGGCGGCCTGGCCATGACGGACTTTTTCCGCACACATGACATCAGGTTCATCACGCTCCATCACGGCGGCGAAGAATATCCTCCTGACAAAGACACCGCCGAGCATTTGCGCAACCTGCAGAGTTGGTCGCGCCGCGAGAAGAAATGGATCGACCTGCCATACCATTTCCTGATCGACTGGCAGGGGAAAATTTATGCCGGCCGTGACCTGCGTCATCCCGGTGATACCAACACCGCTTATGATCCCACCGGCCACGCCCTGATTTGTGTTTTGGGCAATTTCGAACTACAGACTCCGAACGGCAAGCAACTGCGTGCAATGGCCGATTTGATGGCCTGGCTGTGCCGCTCCCATCATCTTTCCGTCGCGGTGATCAAAGGCCACAAAGACGTGGCCGAAGGCACAGCGTGTCCGGGGAAAAATTTGTACCGCTACCTCAGCGACGGTTATTTCAAGCGGGAAGTGGCGCGGCGCCTGGGAGAAAAAATTGACTGAGCTGCGGGGCGGGTTGACCGCCGCCCGTCAACGATGCGAGCCTCTCCCAACCATTGCTTTGACCGGCAGACGTGCCATGAGCCTTGCGACCGACTGATTCTTCCGGTCAGATCAGGAGAGATATTTCATTTGCATGCCGGCCGGTTTGCGGGAGAGGGCGGCAGCTCGTGGGCGGAGGAACAGTGGGTTGGTGCGGCTGCGGAGGGTTCGACTCAAATCGTTGGACCGTGCTACAACGGCCACCACTACAGACTACCGCCTGGCAGTTATTACGACAGGCCAAGGATGGCCCTCAGATCGTCAGGAGATTTCTCATCAGCGACAATCCCGCCAAAAACCGCAAACAGAAAAACCGCGGACGGCTGCAGACCAAACGCCGGTAATGTTCACTGGCAACGCCAGCGGGGAGAGACTGCTTTGTGTTGCCGTTCAGCCGTTGTGCCGGGCGCAGCGTCTCCGCCTGCCGGCAGTCACCCTTCCGGCACCGCGGCCATCCGGCATCTCAGCCCGCCTCCGTCCGTTTGTTCCTGCCGCGCACTTCGGCGCGCAAAGCCTCTTCGAGAATTTTGATTGCCTGCGTATCGCTCACGCCCTGCGACAAATAAGCCTGCGCCACAATGGCGTTGATTTCTTCCCGGTTGCGGGTTGTCAGATTCAATTGCAGGACGGTTTTGTAAACTTCCAGGGCGGTCTCATCGCGGCGGCCGGCAAGCAAATAGATGCTTGCCAAAGTCGGGTAGAAGCGCACGCGATTGGGTTTATCCTGCAAAAGCTTTTCGTAGATGCGGGCGGCGGCGTCATATTTGCCCTGCAGCAGATAAAAACGTGCCCGGGCCTCCGGCGAGAAGACGACGAAGCCCAGCAGGGGCAGCAGGATTAAACCGGTCACCGCGCCGCCAATAAACAAGGCACTGCCCAGCCCCCCCGCAACATTGACGCTGGGCAATTCGGAGGCCACCAGGGTGAGATTGACCCGTGCTTGTGCGAGCAGGGCGGCCAGTTCGGGATCATCAGGGGCAGCCTGACGCAGCTTCTCCAGCAACAGGATGGCGCGGCCCCAATCTTCATTGGCCATCGCGGTGCGCGCCGCGGCATACAATGAATCATGCCACACACGTGTGTCTTCGGAGAGAGACTGCGGCGCCTGCGTTTCCCGGGCCTGTTGCAGCTGGCGGCGCGCCTCGGCGAGCAGGGCGTTGATGTCTTTGAAAGTGGGATCGAGTTGCGCGCCCTGTTGCAGTACCCGCACCGCCGCCGGCCAGTCGCCCAGTGCGAAGGCGGCGCGCCCTTCTTCATAGAGAGCCGCCACACTGGCGCGCGCGGTCTCCTGCTCGAGGCGTTGCCGGGCAGAGGCCAGACGGCTGGCGGTGTCCTGAAAATGCGGCATGATGGCCATGATTTTTTCGAAGGCGACGATGGCGGTCGTCCATTCCTGCCGGTTGAAGGCGCTCATCGCAGTATCATAAAGCTGCTCGACTTCCTCGAGCTGGCGCTGCCGCTGGGCCGCGGCATGCGAGAGTTCAAGCTGTTCGAGCGCCTGGCGCAAGCGCGCTCGGGCATCGCGATACTCACCGGCCTTCTCCAGCAGGGCCTCGTAAGCGTGGATGGCCTCCTCCCATTTGCCTTCCGCTGCAAGCGTCTGCGCCCGCTGATACAGTGCCTGCCAGGACGCCTCCTCCTGCTGCCGTTGCAATTTTTCCGTCACGGCCGCCAGCCTGGCACGGGCATTCTGGTCGTCCGGCAATTGCCGGACAAGCTGCTCATAGAGTGAACGTGCTTCTTGCAGACGGCCTGCCATCTCCGCCTGTTGGGCGGTGGTGCGCAGTCCTTGCAGTGCCCGGGCATTTTCAACCAATCGCGCCAGGTTGGCAAATTGTTGCCGCTGCGCCGGATAAAGCCTCTCCCCCTCCCGCAGTTCGGCCAGGGCCTCTTCCAAACGGCCTTGTTGGTAGAGGAAGCGGCCCAGCTCGAACGCAATCGTGCCACCGATTTGTTCTTCGCGTGCCAGACTCCCGGCCTCACGCAGGGCACTCTCATAGCGTTGCTCTTTGTTCAGGCGTTTGTAGGTCAGCGCGAGCTCATAGAGCACGGCGAGCTGCAAATCGCGGCTGGTGCTGGCGGTGCAGCTTTGGCGTGCGCGCAGGAAAAATTGCTCGGCGCGCGTGTGATCCTGCAGTTGTTTGTAAACCAGGCCGAGATTGAAGGCGGCTTCGACGAAATCAGGATCGAGCGCAAGCGCGCGGGTGAAGGCGGAGATTTTCCTGGCCGGAGTGGATTCCCGCAAGCCGGCTTCCAGCAGGCGGGCGGCGCGCTCGTTTTTCGTTTGCAGTGCGGCGGGTGCCGCCAGACTGAAGAGCAGCACGACGCCGAGGCAGGTTTGCAGAAAACTCTGTCGCATGGCAAATTTCACCGGCAGGCGCATGAGCAACCCGTGGGGATGACAGCGCAATTTAGCATTGGAATTTCATAAAGGGACAGGACGTGCCCCACATTCTTCCTGAAGGCGGAGTCCCCGGTGCGAAAACCGGCAAAGTGCGCCGCAGATATCTGCGCATCCTGCGCCGCGACGGGAAGATCGCGGCACGGCTTTACAGCGATTGCACCAGCCGCAGGATGACCATCCGGCCGATCAACGGCGCTCCCACAAAGGCCCGATAGGGATCGTCCAGCACGTTTTGCACGGAAATGAGCGCCTGGGTGCTGCGGCTGAGGTTGAAGCTCAAGTCCCAATCCAGTACCGTGTGCGTCTGCACCGCACCGAGGTAAACGCCGGAGAGCACCGGAAAGCCCTCGATGTGGCGGAGCCGTGCCTCGGCCTCCAGACCGGTATTGAGCGCGGAAAAACACACGCTGGCGCTGAACTTGTTGCGCGGGGCATTGAGCGCAATATCGTGCGGCTGGCGCGCGTTGCTGGCAAAGAAATCCCGGCTGACATGGGAATAGTTCAACGCCAGCCGCCAGCTTCGATTGAGCACCCAGCCCAGACTCAGGTCAGCACCGTAGAATGAAATGTCGCCGAAATTGCGATAGGTCATGATCACTTCGGTCGCGCTTTGCACCTCCTGGGGCGAAATCAAGCCCAGGGGCAGATTCGCCAGGCTTTGCGCGATGCTTTGCGCCGTGGCTTGCGCGGCCGCCGGCGCGAAACCATTGGCTGCCAAATCCCGGGCCAGCACCTGCGTCAGCGCCGCCGGATCCACAAAAACATGCGGGGTTTCCACCGTCAACGGACCGACAAAATCCCGCACGCGCGTGCGATAGAGATCGATTCCCACCAGCAGCTTTTGGTACCACAGCCCTTTGTATCCGATCTCCGTGGTGGTGGTGATGGTCGGCTTGGTCAGCGGAATATCGCTGACGGTCAAAACCGGGACATCAAACGCCCGCGAGGTGGGATTGAAGGCGCGCAGCACGCCGGGCACCGTGGCGCTCAGCGAGCGCGGCAACGCGGCGGCCAGCGCCTCCCGCGCCGGTCCGGCAGGTTGTGACGCCAGAATCAGGTTGCGCAACGCCGGCCAGACAGGGTTGACATCCGGCGGCAGATAGCCACTGCCGGCACCCGCGGCCGCGCCAAGGAGCGAAATCATTTGTGGCCGCTGATCGGCACCCCGCCGGAATGTGAACCCGCCCGCGCTTGTCCGGGCAAAGCCACCCCGGCGTGGGGCGGTGCCTTCGGCATAAAGCTCGAAAAAAACCGGACCCAGCACCGGTTCCAGGGCGGGGTTGATCGACCGGGTCGGCACCGTGGTTGAGAGAATATCCAGGAACAAATTGTTGGCCGAGGGTGTGCTGTACGCCTGATTGTAAGTCAGACGCAGCGTGTGCCTCTCCCATGGCTTGAACAGAAGCGCGGCCCGCGGGGAGAGGACCTGCCCTTTGATGAAGGTGTGATCATCCAGGCGCGCGGCCAGAATCGCCGAGAGCCGGGGCATGAGCGACGTCTCCGATTGCAAAAAGGCGCCACGCTCATCAATGCGATCGAAAGGTTCGTGACGGTTGTTGATCGTGCCGCCGGTATTCGGCCTGGTCTGCAGCACATCGAAGCCATAGGTGAAGCGCTGGCGCCGCCCCAGAGTGAAGCCGTGATGCACCTGCCCGACCAGTAGGCTGGATCTGTCCACAATCGGCGCACCGCTGCGCAGCAAATAGGTGTCACCGGCATCGGTTTGATTGAGGTAGGCCTGCGCAAACAGGCTCTTGTAATATAACCGGCCTTGCAGGTAATAGAAACGCCAGTCACGCGCCTGCGCCGCGCCAACACCGGTCAATTCGATATCGCTGATCTGACTGAATCCCGCGGAGAGGATGCCGGTCATTCCCGCTGCCGGCCGGAAATCCAGGCGGGCATCCAGGCTCAACCGTTCCACGTCAAAATCGCGGCCAGGGGCGGGCACGCGCTTGCCGGCAATTTCGAAGAATTCCGGCTCGGCAGGATCGCGAGAGAACCAGTCCACCCCCTGGTAGAATTGCCCGGAAATTTTGTAGCCCAGGCGATCGCCCAAGCTGTTGGCATGGCGGAACGAGCCGATGAATTCAATGCGTTCGCCTCCGCCGGCGCTCAAGCTGGTGCCTTCCGCGCCAAACGGCGATTTGGTGATGAGATGCACCACGCCGTTGGCACTGTTGGGGCCGTAAAGAGCCGCGCCCGGGCCGGAGACCACTTCGATGCGCTCGAGATCCTCGTTGGCGATGGGAATCAGGTTGTAGGCGTTGAAGCGCAACGAGGGCAAGCCCGCGATGCGGTTGTCAACCTGCGCCAGCAACGCGCCGGAAAAGACATTGTTGAATCCCCGCACCACCACGTTCGCCTGGTTGATGCCGGTGGCGGCAAAATCCACCGCCGGCAGGGTTTTGATGTGCTCCAGCGGGGTGAGCACCGAGCGCGACTGAAGCTGTGTGCCCTCCAGCAGCGAGATGGCCACCGGCGCCTCGAAGATCTTCTCCGGCCGGCGCGAGGCCGTGATGATCACGGGATTGAGTTGCAAACCAACATGCAGCAGGGAGATCTCCAGCGCCTTGGTCATGCCCGGCGAAAGCTCGACCTGTTGCATCACCTTTTTTTCATAACCGATGTAGGAGGTGGTGATGGTGTAGATGCCGGGAATGACTTCTTTGATCTCGAACTCGCCGTTGGGGCCGGTGATGGTGCCCGTGGCCTGACCGGCTATGCCCTCCGGAATCAGCTCGAGGCTGGCGCCGGGCAGGCGCTCGCCGGTTTCCGAATCACTGACGAAACCGAGCACGGTGGCTTCAGCCGTCAAAGTGGTGTTCACCACTGCCTCACCGCCGTTCTTCTCTGCCACCACCGGCAGATGTGGCTCCTCGCCTGACAGGGGGCTGGATTCCGCTGCCCGGGGGTCGGGCGCCAGGCTGTAGTCGCTCTCGATGCCGTCCAGCACCGGGACACCGCGGCCATTGATCATCAACTTGTCAACGTCGCAATCGGTGATGATGAGATTTTTGAGCACCGGCTGCACGTTTCTGGCGATGATGGCGTGGTCGCTGTAGCGAATGACACAAAAGGACAGTTGCGAGCCGGATCGGCCCTCTCCGAGCAACTCGATTCCCTGCCAGTCACGAAGGGTGGGCAGACGGCGGCTGGTGACGCCACTCCAGCCGAACTCATTGTCGTATGCCGAGGTGAAAACGATGCGGTCGGCCACCGTGCCATTGGCGATTAAAACGCCATGCACTTTGATGCTGAAGGCGCCGGCAAACTTGACCACCACACCCGCCTGTATCACCAGGGTATCTGCTAGCGGCACAACGACATCGCCGGTCACCAAATAGGGGCTGCCAGCCAAATTCCAGATTCCGGACTGGCGGCCGGAAACTTCCGTCGCGCGGCACAGGCCGGGCACCAGCCCCATCCAAACAAGAACGCACGCAATGATCCGCCGCTGGCGGACATGGCCTTGTCGTGAGCTCACCACAAACCTCCTTGAGATGAACCAGAGAAACCGGCGTCCGATCCTTGGGTACCGGCAACAGCATTTGCGAAATGGTTGGCGCACATACAATTGTCCCCCCTGCTGCAGAGACAACTCCAGTTTGCCTATTTTACCCCCAAACTTAATGGCTGCAGAAAGGTATGTGCGTTTCGGGGAAAGCAGGGGCGTGGGAGCAAGGTGAGGAAAAACAGTGCGCTTACCGCCATTCGTGGCGCGGCGGCGGTTAGTTTCGACTGCGGCCGGCGGCAGAGCCCGGTGTGGTCGCACGCGCACGCTGTTGTCTGCTCTGCGCCACAATCGAGGAGATGCGATCCCAGTTGGGTGTCGGCAGACTCATCTGCAGGACACTCTCATAAACTTTGAGGGCATTGCCATCGGTGCGGCCGGCGCGCAGATAAATCTCGGCCAGGCGGGAATACAACCCCGTCGCCCTGGGATTTTGCTCCAACAGCTTCTCATAAATCGAAGCGGCACGATTGAAATCGCGCAGCAGGAGAAAGGCTTGCGCCCGCACCTGGTCGGAGTATGGAAAGACACCGCTGAAGGGCAACACCACCAATGCCGTGATAATGGCGGCAACCAGCAGAATCATGCCCCAATTGAGCCCGGCGGCCACCACTGCTTCTTGTTCCTCCTCGGCAAATTCGATCTGGGAATACAAGCTGGTATCCTCGTCGTGAAGTCGCGAAATTGCCGGTTCGATGGTCACGGCCATGACCTCCGCCGCCGGGGCGGGAGGGGGAGCCGCTGTCGGAGCGGCAGAATCACCGACGGTGCTGTCGATCACGGCCGGCACATCCACCATTTCGAACGGCAACACCGTGGCAGCCGGCAACAGATGGCTGCGCACTCGGGCAAGCAGGGTGTCAACTTCGCTGTCGTAGGGGTTGAGCTCGCGGGCTTTCTCGAAAGCCACCAGGGCGCGGGTGTAGTTGCCGCTTGCCAGGGCACGGCGGCCATCGAGATAGTATCGCCGGGCGCGCGCTTCAAGCACAGCGCGGCCGCTGTCCGCCTGCAGACGGGCCAGCCAGGGCCGCACATTCAACAGGCGCTGTTTGTCCTGCAAGCGCCGGCGTACCCGTTGCAGCCGGGTTTCGGCATCCTTGTATCCGGGGGCGGATTGCAGCAGGTTTTCATAGGTGGCAATTGCAAGCTCGAGGCGGTCGTCGGCTTCGTAGCTTTGCGCCTGCAAATAAAGCCGGTGGAAAACCTCTTCACGCGCGGCGGTTTCCAAGCTCGCACCCAGGGAGGCAATTTCACGGCCAACATTCATGAAGCCGGGCTTTTCCGCCTCGATTTGCCGGAGCAAGGCTAGCGCCTCCTCGAAGTTGCCATGCGCCCGTTCTTTGGCGGCTTGTTGATAGAGATTGAAAAGCCGCACGGCTTCTTCCACGACGGGGATCAGCTTGTCGAATTCCGCCTGGTTGCCGGTGGCGTGCTGGCGGCCCTGCTGCAGTTCGGTCAACGCTTCCCGATAGCGGCCACCTTGATAAAGCAGCCGGCCGAGATCCAGTGACACCTGGGTGCGCAGTCTGGCTTCGGGCGCAAGCTCAAACGCCTGGCGCAGCGCCTCCTCGGCGGCCTCCAAATCATCCAGCCGCTGGTTGAGCGCTGCCAACTCATAGACGATTTTGAAGCGCAAGTCTGCCTTGTTGGATCCGGCGTTCAGCGAGCGGGCGCGTTCGAGCAGCTCGCGCGCCTGGGCATAGGCCTTGCGTTTGCGATGCAACAGCGCGAGATTATAAAGGGCTTCCTGAAACTCCGGATCCAGCTCCAGGGCGCGCTGATAGGCGGCCATGGCAAGATCCGCGTTTTTCTGCCGCAGGCCGGATTTGAACCATTTGTTGGCCTCTTCGTTGTGGGATTGGGCCGCGGCAGCCAGCGGCAGCAACAACCAACACAGTGCGTACAATATGCCGCAGCGGGCCAGGGTCAGTCTCATCCCAACGTCCTTTATGACCAACGCGTTGCCTTTTGCCTCTTGAAATCATTCCTGCGATGAAATGCCGGTTGCGCAAGGGAGTCGTGTCATCTTTTCCGCCCGGGCAGACCGGACACACAGTGTCCCTGCCCTGCCTGCTCCTTTCTGCAACACAAACCTGACAAGGGGTGCGGAGGCGTTTTTCGCCGCCGCAGCCGTACAACGCTGAGCAGGGACTGCAGAAACGATGTTGTTCCGCGCCGGCATATGCCTGCCGCCGGCTCGCGCCATCCCTCTCCGCTCACGCTTCGCGCCGGGCACTCTTGCGGTTGAGTTCCACTTGAAGGGCGCTTTCCAATGCCTTGATGGTCTCGCTGTCGCTGCGACCGTTCGCCAGATAGTGCTGCGTGAACATGGCATTGATCTGCTCGCGGTTCTGCAGCGGCAGATCGAGCTGCAAGACGGTTTTGTAGATCTTCATGGCATTTTCATCGCGGCGACCTGCCAGCAGATAAATGTTTGCCAGCACGGGATAGAGATGGACGCGGCTGGGTTTTTGCGCCAGCAGACGTTCATAAAGCCGTGCGGCACGGGGGAAGTCTCCCAACAGCAGATGCAACCGGGCGCGCGCAGACGGTGAAAGGATCAAAAAAGACAACATCGGCACCAAAATGATTGCGACCAGCATGCCGGCGGTGGTCAGCACCCGGCTGGTGTCATTGCGCGCGTCCACGCTTGCCATTTCCGCCTCCAGGAAGCTGAGATTCAGGCGGGCTTGTGCCAGCAAGCGGTTGATCTCCGCGTGGTTGGGCGCGAGAATGCGCAGTTTCTCCAGCGTCACGACCGCCTGCTTCCACTCGTTTTGCTGCATGAAACGCAGCGCGGTGTCATAAAGGGAATCCACCCTGGTCGCAGTGCCCGGCGCGGGTACCGGCATCATGCCTGCCAGCCGCTGGTTTTGAATCTCACTTTCCACCTGTGCGAGCAGTTCGGCGACTTCACGATAGTTGGGGTCCAGGCGCCGGACTTTTTCGAACGCCACCAAACAGCGGCCGAGATCGCCGCGGCGCATCGCGCTCAAGCCTTCACCATAATAACGGGCGAGCACCTCCTCCGTGTTTTCCTGATCCAAACGGCGCCGCGCCTCGGCGAGTTGCTGGCTGACTTCGCCGTAATCAGGCTTGAGCTCGAGCACGCGCTCAAACGCGGCAATGGCGCCCAGCCAGTCACTGGCCCGCAGAGCGGCGAGGCCCTCGGTGTATTTTTGCTCGACTTCCAGGGCAATTTGCTTTTCCAGCAGCCGGCGCTGCGTGCCTTGCAACCGCAGCCGCGCGTCCTTGAAGTTCGGCGCGCGCTGCAACAGCGCCTCATAGGCGGCCTGCGCCATTTCCAAATTGTCCTCCGCTTCCAGCGCGAGGGCTTGCTGATAGAGCTCTTCCGGAGATTGCTTTGCCGTTTCTGCCGCGGAGAGAGGCGCCTTGGGCGTGACACCAGGCAGGGCGGTGCGCTGCGAATCCGCCCCCGGTTCGGTGTTGACGGGCCGCGTCGCTGCCAGCAGGCTCGTGCTTTCCGCCTGGGCGGGCTGCGGGGCTTGCGCCGCTGCGATTTCTTTTTCAATCAGCGCGATGAAACTGTCGAAGCTGTCCTTGTTTTTCAAATCCTCCTGCCGCCTGGCCTTCAGTTCGGCAAGCGCCTCCAGCAGCCGGTTTTGCTGGCAGAGCAAGCGCGCCAGCTTGAAGGTGATGCTGGTTTTGAGCTTGCTATCCTTGGCGAGTGCCAGAGCCTGGCGCAGCGCCTCTTCACTCGCGCTCAACTCGCCCTTGCCAAAATAGGCATTGGCGAGCTCATGGTAGATTTTAACCCGCAGGGAGTTTTTTGCGTTGGGCGACAGGTGCCGGATGGCCTGGCTGAGATAACGGTGCGCGGAGACGAAGTCCCTTTGGTTGTTGTAGGCGAGGCCGAGCGCAAACAGTGCCTCCACGAAGGTGGAGTCGCGGGCAACCGCCGATTGGTACGCGGCGATGGCCTTGGCGGCATCTTTTTCCGCGACGCCGGCATTGTACCAGCGCACGGCTTCCGGGTCTCTGACCTGGGCAAATCCAAGCGCGGCGGACAAGCCCAGCAAGACAGCAGTGAGGGGGAGAGAACGGGACCTGGCTTGCATTGGATCACCTCCTGAAAAAGTGATGCTGGTTTGGCCGAGGACAGGCGTGGCGGCAGGGCCGTCTGCGCCGGAGGTCTGCCGCTCAGGATCTGCCGGGTTGGGAACGTGTCAGCAACTCGGACTTGCGATATTCCGCTTGCAACATGTCTTCAAAGACCTTGATGGCGTCGGCATCCATCCGGCCTTGTGAGAGGTAGGATTGCGCGACAGCCGCCGTGATCTCGTCGCGATTCGAGGTAATCAGGTTGAGCTGCAGGATGGTTTTATACACCTTGAGCGCCTGCTCGTCGCGCCGGCCGGTGAGCAAATAGATGTTGGCCAGCGCGGGATAGAGCTTCAAGCGGCCGGGTTGCTGTTGCAGTATTTTCTCGTAAATCCGGGCGGCGCGATCATAGTCACCACGCATCAATGCCATCCGCGCCCGCAGCATGGGGGAGAGCGCGACAAAGCCGATCACCGGCAGCAACAGCAACGCCATCAGCGCACTGCTGATCAGCAACACCGGGGGTTCGGCATGCTGTGCGCCGGCCTGCACCGGCGGCGTGCTCATTTGCAGGTTGACACGTGCCTGCGCCAACAGATCAACCAGGCCGGGGTCCTCGGGCGAGGCGGCTTGCAATTGCTCCAGCAGCTTCACCGCCAGGGCCCAGTTCTCCCCCTGGATCGCAGCCTGGGCCGCGCGATAGAGCGAATCCTGTCCCGTGCCTGCGGTTCGCGGGGTGCGCGGCGCGGGGGAATTCGCCAGCATCTCCTCGGCCTCTGCCAACAGACTGGCAACATCGCGGTAATCTTGATTGATCTTGTGGACTTTCTCGAAGGCGACCAGCGCCGCTCGGATGTCACCTTGTTTCATGGCCGTCAAGCCTTCGGTATAGAAGCGGGCGAGCACGGTTTCGGAATTTTCGCGCTCCAGATTGCTTTGCGCCTCCCGGAGTTTCTGGCGCGCCTGCCGAAATTCGGCATCGGTTTGCAGGATTTTTTCGAAAATGATGATGGCGCGTGCCCAGTCGCGGGCTTTGAGTGCCGCTAGTCCGGCAGTATATTGTGATTCCAGCGTCTCCCGGGTGCGACGCTCGGCGAGCTGCTGCTGCAAGGCTTGCAACCGGGTGCGGACATCTTTGAAGACAACGGCCTGGTTCACGAGTTTTTCGTAGAGAGCCAGCGCCAGTTCGAGCTTTCCCGCGCTTTCCAGTTTGCGGGCCTCTTCATAAAGCGCATTGAAGGCCGCCTTGTCGGTGTCAGACTTCTGTTTGGCCTGCAGGCTGAGGTATTGTTCCTGCGCATCCCTGAAACCGGCGTCGGCGGCGATGATTTCCGCCAATTTCGCCTGTGCTTCGGCAAGGTTGCCAGCCTGCCGCGCTTGTTGCGCCTGGTCATAAAGCGCCTGAAGCTGCTGCGCCCTTTCCACGGCCACAATCAGGTTGGCAAATTTGAGACGGTTTTCCGGATCCAGCGACATACCGGCGCGCAATTCGGCGAGCGCCTCGGCGTAACGATGCTGTTGGTAGAGAAAGCGGCCCAGCTCAAACGAAATCAGGCTCGCCAGCGTCCGGTCTTTGGCCAGGCTTTTGGCATTGCGCAGTCCCTCCTCGGCTTCGCGCGACTGGCCGAGTTTCATTTGCGTCGCAGCCAGTTCAAACAAAATCTGCAGGCGCAGCGCCTCCTGGGTCTTGCCGGGTCGGGCCTGATAGGCGCGGGTGAGATATTGCGCCGCCTGCTCATATTGCTGCTGCGCTTTGTAGACCATGCCGAGATTGTACAGCGCCTCGACATAAGTCGGATCCAACTCGATGGCGCGCTGATAGGCTGCGATTTTCTTGTCCGGTTCAGCCGCCATGATGCCGCTGCTGAACCATTGCAGCGCCTCACGGTTTTGCGGCTGCGCCTGCACGAGGGCAGTCGCGCTCGTGATGAGCCAGACTGCAAGGAAGCGCTCGAGTGCTCGCATACCTCTCCTCATTCAAACAACCGGCCGCCCGTGCCAACATGCGTGGCAGCGGCCATCGCTCATTCAGCCAACATGGTCCTGCCGGGCTTGGGCCAGTGGACAACTGGCGGCCCCCTTCTGTCGCCAGACGGGTTCGCCATGACACCGCAGCCCTCTTTCGCAGAAGGTTGTCACCACTGGCAAGGGGAGCCCCGCGCCGCTGTGAAACATGGTGCAAACCAGCCCGCAGGCGGGTATCCGGAGCAGTAATTGGTAAGATGAGTTGTGACAGGGAGCCTGCGGCTCGCAAGCCGGCTTTTGTCCCGCTCCAGAGGTGCCGGCAATGCCCGTCAGAACAAAACGTCGAACATCGCATGGCGCACGCAGGCCGCGCCGCCAGGAGCTGGAACCGCCGGCGCATCCAACGCGGGATACTGAACGGCGATGTGCCTGCTCGCGAGAAATACAGACCGGCGCCCGAGCCTCGCGACAACACTTATGCCCTCAACCATACAATGCAATGATGGCAAATGCGGAAACCCTGCGGCAGAAACACTTCCGGCACAGACGCCAGTTTCCGCAACGCGCCGGCTTTGAGGTTAAAAGAGGAAAGTTCAAACCTTCATGGGCTCAGGGTGTCTCGGGGGGGGAAATGATGTTGCGGTGCAGGATCACGAATTGATGAGTTGGAGGCGAAAACGTCCCCTCCGCAGGCAGGAGGCTGGTGCGCATGTTCGCCTTCTTGTTTTTATGCTTGTCTGAGGTTGGAATTTGAGTTGTTGCCCTTTGTTTTCACATGGTGCCCTCCGAGGGCGGCCACCGGCGCGGGAAAGCATGGCGGTGTCCGGATCAATCACAAAAACCCTCCACGAAAGCAGAAACCTTGCGAAAAAACATTTCGTGGGAGCGCATTTTTGTGGGGAGGGGAAAAGCATGATACCTTCCGCAAACGGGCAAATTTTATATTTGTCAGGGGAGGGTTCAAAAAGATTGTGCAAGCCTACGTGATCTGCCCGCAGGAAAGAAAGAAGTCAAAGCTGTCAACCTCCACGCCTCGCTGCGCCGAGACGTGCACCTCGTCGCTCTCGCTTCCGGATCATTTAGGTTATGTGGAGGTCGAATCAATCATGTCAACGGTCTCGCCTTTTGCAGGGAATCCTCTTGGCCGTGTGCTGAGCCTGCTGCTCATCCTGTGCGCCGCGGCTGCCGCACAACACCACAACGCCGAACAGCAGGACAGCCTTACCCGGCCCGACTCCCAGTCGCAGGACGATTACAATGCCATCATCGTGCCGTCGTCGTGGGCGGATTCACTCTACCTCGAAGCACAGATAGCCATCGCCAAACAGGACTGGATTCACGCCGTCATCACGCTGGAGAAGCTGCAACTGGTGCGGCCCAACTATCTCAATGCCGCAGAGCAACTGATACAAGCCCGCGCCAACCTCAACACCGTCGAACTGTCACGGGTGGGGCAATTCTCCACCGGAGCCGGCCGGATGATGGCCTATCTGCTCCCGCTGCTGAGCGTGGGCATCATTTTATTCATTGCCGCCCTCCCCACTTCGCGCGCGCGTTTTGAGCTCATGCGCGGCAATATCTCGGCAGCCGCACGCATCTATGAAAAAATGTTGAAACGCTCGCCCCACCGCCTGCGGCTGTACAGCTCGCTCGCCGATATTTATCTCATGCAGGAAAGAAGGGACGACCAGGCCCTGCAGCTCTACAAGACCATCCTGCAACTGAATCCCGGCTTCAAGCACAGCCAGCGTATTGTCGAGATTCTCACCGAACACTATCTGGCGCGCGGCCAGTCCGATGATGAGGCGATTCAATGGCTGGAGCAAACCCTGGCGCGGGAAAAGCGCAAACTGCTTGCCTCGCAGACAGGGGACAAAAACCAGGCCGGAGAGGCCGGGACGGCGGCGGATACCTAGTGCAGCGTCTCCGCCCTTTTCAGACCGACGGCAAGCCGCACAAAGCACGATGGCTTTACGGTGTGAGGCGCTGCCGTCTCACTGCAGCATAAAATGCGGCTACCTTCAGTTTTGTCCATCCGTCAAGAGGTGCTCTGACTCGCATGGCTGGCCATGACGAAGCAGCCGCGCCAGCCGCGCCGAACTCTCATTTCTGCCGCGGCGCACCATCCGGCTGACCGACATGGCCAGAATGTGCAAATAGAGCCGCCAGTCGCGGTGCTTGACATAATACAGATCGAAGTCAACCAAGTGTGCCGCATCCGCAGGGTGGGAGCCCGAGCTGACGTACAATTGCGCCAGGCCGGTGAGTCCCGGTTTCACCTGTTGCCGTTTGCGATAGTCACGGTGCGCATCAACACGCTTGCTGATCAAGCCCGGTGTTTCCGGACGCGGTCCCACCAAACTCATTTCGCCCCGCACGACATTCCACAAAACAGGAAGTTCGTCCAGCCGCCAGGCGCGCAGCCGCCTTCCAACGGCGGTGACGTGTAAATCCCTGGCAAAGGGCAGGGCTGCCAGCTCCTCCAGCTTCGGGTCATGGGACGTGGTGCGGAAGCGATAGACCGTGAACGGTTTGCCGAAGAGATCCTTTTTCCTTTTCTCCGGCTGTCGGCGGTCAGTTGTGAGCGGCAGATTCATGATGCGTCGCTGACGCCGGCGCCGGTCCACGCCGGCGTAAATCTGCCGGCAGAAAACCGGCCCGGGCGAGCTGATTTTGACGACCATGGCCACCACTGCCAGCAGTGGCAGGGCGAGCAGCAAAGCAATGCTCGCAACGAGAACGTCGAGACAGCGAATACCAAGCTCCTGCCTCACCGCGTGATTCCTCCCTTGCAAATTTTTCATCCGGTAGACGCGACGGCCTCCTCGCTTTGAGGTCCTGCAAGCTCCGGCACAAGGCGTTGGCGACCGGCAAAACAGCGCCGGCGATTGTGCCTTTCCTCCGGTGATCCTGGCGGCTGCCGAAACAAAACCGCATTTTTCACCGTGTTTCACCGTGCGGTCTGCCCGTGCCGTTTGGACACCGGCTTGCCGGAAAATCCTGGATGAAAAAAATACCTGCAGAAGTCGTCGTTTGCACAAAACATTCCCACCCGGCAGACGCCCACACGCCGCGCGTGCCAAGTGCTGCAAAATCTTCTTGCAGAAACCCCGGCCATTTTTACTTTTTTGCAAAATTCCATTTTCTTCTATGGAGGAAGACATGAAACCGTGGCCTTATTTGCTGGCTTACCTCATGCCACTCAGTGCCGTGGTGGGACATTATTGCGGAGGTGTTTTTCATTTTTTAACACCGCTGCTTGCCTTCGGCATCATTCCATTGCTCGATCTGTTGGTCGGTGTGGAGGGTAACCGCCTGCCGCCGGCCGAGCTGGAAAAACTGGCGGAAAAAATGAGCTTTCGGCTGATCACCTTTTTTTATGTTCCCGTGCAGGTGGGGCTGGTGATTTGGGGAGCGCATGTCACCACGCACGCGGCGCTGACGGCGCTGGAGTGGCTCGGGCTGGTGTTATCGGTTGGCATAGTCACCGGCGGCATCGGCATCACGGTGGCGCACGAGCTGTTCCACAAAAAGAATGCTCTCGAAAAAACGCTGGGGCATGTGCTGTTATTGACGGTCAGCTACATGCATTTTGCACTCGAGCATCTCATTGGCCATCATGTGAACGTGGCCACGCCGCGCGATCCCGCCACCGCACGCTATGGCGAGTCCCTGTATGCCTTCTATCCGCGCACGGTGATCAACAGTTGGCGCAGTGCCTGGCGCTTCGAGCAGCGGCGGCTGCAGCGCGCAGGATTGCCGCTCGTGAGCCGGCACAACCGCATGCTCTGGTTTGCCGCGTTGCCGGTGTTGTTTGCCCTGCTGTTGGGTGGCATCCTGGGCTGGCAGGCAATCCCCTACTTCCTTGCCCAGAGTGTGGTGGCATTCTCCCTGCTGGAGATCGTCAACTACCTCGAACACTACGGCCTGCGGCGCCGCGAACTCGCGCCCGGCCGCTATGAGCGGGTCAATCTGACGCACGCCTGGAATGCGGATCAGCGCCTGACCAACTATTTTCTGTTCAAGCTGCAGCGTCATGCCGATCATCATGTTCATCCGCAGCGGCGCTACCAAACGTTGCGCCATTTCGCGGAAAGCCCGCAACTGCCGACCGGCTATGCCGGCATGATGTTGCTGGCGCTGGTGCCGCCACTGTGGCGTGCAGTCATGCATCCCCGGCTGGCGGCGTTTCAGCAGCAGTATCCCGCCAATACCTGAGGCCCGGCCGGCTGTGTGCCGCTGCCGGTTTCACGCGGACACGATCAAAATCACTCCGGCGAGCATCACGCTGCAACCCCACAGCCGCTGCAAAATGTTTTCTTCATGAAAAAACCACCAGCCCAGCAGGGTGGCGAAGATCATGCTGGTGCGCTTGACGGAAATCATGTAGGCGACTTCCACGCGGCTGAGCGCCAGATAATGGCACACAACCGTGGCCGCGACCGCCAGCCCGATCAGCAGGAACAGGCCAACCTGACCGCCGGCAAATCGCCATCCCCGGCGCGCGTGTGCGGCCGTGAGCGGCAGCATCACCAGGCTGGCAAGGGGATAGTAAAAAACCGCGAAGAAAAAAGGGCTGGAATGTTGCACCGCCACTTTGCCGAGCGTGGAAGTGACACTGTAAAGCGCGGCGACAAGCAACATCAGGCGGGAGCCTTTTTCGCGTGCCAGGGCCTGCAGCGGGGACAGCAGGCTTTTGCGCCTGCTCCCGCGATCATGCCCCTGTGAAGCAGCGGCATTGTTTTGAAGATTGAGCCAATAAGCGCCCAACACAATGCAAACCACCCCGGCCGCGCCGCGCGCACTGATCTTCTCGCCCAACAACACTGTCGGCACCACCAGCAGAAACAGCGGTGTAAAGGCGAGATAAGGCACGGTGAGAGAAAGCGGCGAGAGCTGCAGTGCACGCATACTCAAGGAGGCCGCTGTCAACTCCAGCGGGATGAGCACCGCCACGGTGAGAGCAAAGACCGCATCCCACCGCGGAAGGTCGATGAACGGCAGCAGGGGCAGGAGAAAAATTGAGGCATAGCCGAAGCGCACCCAGGTCACCGTCCAACTGTCGGCGGACTGGGCCGCCTTCTTGCAGAGTGTGTCGCCCACTGCGCTCATCACCGCCGAGCCCAGGGCAAGGATCAACCAGGACATATCAGCATGTTGCCTCCCTGCCGCGCCGCGGCACGCAGCAGCACTGAATCCTCCCTGCTCAAAAAAACCGCCGCCAGTCCGGAGCCTTTCGTCTCGAATGCCGGCCGCCGGGCCTTTCGTCTTCCCTTCATGCTCCCGCCCTCCTGGAAGCCGTGCCGGTCGATACAAGCTCCATGCGCAGCGAAGCTGCAGTTTTCACCAAGGCAGAGGCCGTGGAAACTGCGGGGTTTCCCCCGGCGCTGTCATGCGGTTGCCGGGCCGCTTTATCAACGGAGAGGATGAAGCGCAACCAATGGTTGCGTGAACTCCCGGATTCATGAGCGGCAAGCCCGCCTTACAGCATCGTTCCGCCCAGGATCAGAAGCGCCACCGAAAAGTAGATGATCAAGCCGGTGACATCCACCAGCGTGGCCACAAACGGCGCCGAGGATACGGCGGGATCAAAACCCAGCCGGCGCAGAATGAACGGCAGCATCGAGCCGGTGAGCGTGCCCCACATGACCACGCCGACCAGACTGCAGGCAACGGTGAGGCCGACGAGCATATAATGCTCGCCATAAAGGGCTTCGTTGTTGGGAATCAGTAATATTTGCAGGATGGCGATGGTGCCCAGGATGGAGCCCAGACCGAAACCGGAGACCAGCTCCCGCCGCATCACGCGCCACCAATCCCGCAGCCGAATCTCCTCCAGCGCCATGGCGCGGATCACCAGCGAGGCGGCCTGGGAGCCGGAATTGCCACCACTGCTGATGATGAGCGGGATGAACAGCGCCAGCACGACGGCACGCTCGATTTCACCCTCAAAGTATTTCATCGCGGCAGCCGTCAGGGTTTCCCCCAAAAAGAGCAGCGACAGCCACACCCCGCGTTTCCTCAACATGCTGAAAAAGCCGGTCTGGATGTAAGGTTCGTCGAGGGACTGCACGGCGGCCATCTTTTGAATGTCCTCCGTGGCTTCTTCTTCCACCACGTCGAGCATGTCGTCAACGGTGACGATGCCGAGCAGCACGCCTTCCGAGTCGGTGACCGGCAGCGCGACACGGTCGTATTTCTGCATCAATTTCGCGGCGTATTCGCGATCGTCGTAGGCGGAAAGTGAAACAAAATGGCGGTCCATGACTGTCGCCACGGCTTCGCTGGGATCGGCCAGGATGAGCTTGCGCAGGCGCACGTCATCGATGAGTTTGCCGGCATCATCGACCACATAGACGATGTTGATGGTTTCGGCATCCTTGCCATTTTGCCGCAGATGTTCGAGCGCCTTGCCGATGGTCCACTCCGGCTTGATGGCGACATATTCCGGCGTCATCAGGCGGCCGACACTTTCTTCGGGATAACCGAGCAGTTGCCGCGCTTCTTTGAGATCTTCGGGCGGGAGCAAATTCAGCAATTGCTGCGTCACCTGGGCGGGCATCTCTTCGAAAAGCACGGTGCGGTCATCGGGCGCCAGCTCGCGCAACAAGGCGCGGGTGTTGTCGGCGCTCAAACTTTGCAACAGGCGTTGCTGCTCTTCCGGGGGCAGATAGGCAAACACTTCCGCGGCTGTTTGGCGGGGCAGGAGTCGAAAGAGGATGGGTTGATCTTCCGCTGGCAGGCTGGTCAGCAGCTCGGCGATCTCCGGCGCTTCCCAGTCGGAGATGCCGTCCTTCAAACCCGAATAGGCCTTGTCACGAATCAGCTCCTGAATATCGGGAACCAGCAGTTCTTTCAGCATGACTCACCTCGCGACGATCCCAATGCGATGGGGCGAAAAAATGGCGTGAACATAGAAAGCATCTGCAAGAAAGTCAAGACTCGAGGCCAAAGCGCGCTCGAGCGGGCGAGGCAGTGGCGACACCCGCAACTTTGAGGCAGTGCAGTTGTTGGCGATGCTTGTTTCCCGGCGACGGGTGGCCCGCGAAAACCGGTGGATGCGGCTGGAAAACTACACCTGTCCGGAGGGTTTTGCGGAAAAAAGCAAGGGTGCTTTTGCGTCAACTGGTTGGCTTGTCCGCGGGTGGCAGTACCGCGAGGAAATCCGCTTGAATGCGGCGGCAATAGTCGTCCAGCAGAGTGAGCAAACGCTCGCGGTCTGGCGAACCCAAAACGAAGCCGACGTGATTTTTCTTGCGCAGGCGGTAAAAGATCTCCGGATCCTGATAGGCCGAGGTGTCGGGCCATTCCTGCCGGGCCAGCGAGATGATGACACCGCCATAGTCACGCCGGGTTTCCGGCAAGCGATACTCCTGCTCACCCTGCGCAATTTCGATTCTGGCCCATTGCGCCCAGAGATTGATGCCGGTGGCGGCTTGCACCATTTCGACAATGTTGGCGCCGCCCACGCGCGCCGCCGCTTCAAGAAAATAGAACCGGCCGTCGGTGGCGCTCTTGATGAACTCGATATGCGTCACCCCGCGCACCAGCCCCAGCGCGGCGATGACCCGGGCATTCTCCGCCTGCAGGGCGCGCGCCAGCGGCGAGCCGCGCAACACCGTGCGGGTGATAAACACCCCGCCTTCGTGGGCCACGTGCATCGGCGGCTGGGCATATTCATGCACCTCGGCAAATACAATTTTGCGTTCGGAAATGATGGTATCGACGTGATAGACTTCACCCGGCAGATAGCGCTCCAGCAGGTAAAAGGACTGGCGGTCACCCAAAGCCTCGAGCAACGGCCAGAGCTCGTCCGCGGCATGGACTTTCTTGATGCCGACCGAGGAGGCTTCCGAACGCGGTTTGAGCACCCATGGGGGCGGCACCGTTGCCAGGAAGTGGCGCAGGGCGTCATAGTTGAGCACGTGAATGAAATCCGGCACGGCGAGGTCACGCTCGCGGGCCCGCATGCGCATGGCCAGCTTGTCGCGAAAATAGCGTGCCGTGGTCTCGCCCATGCCGGGCAGGCGCAAATGCTCGCGCAGCGTTGCCACCATTTCCACGTCATAATCATCGAGCGGCACGATGCGGTCAACCGTGCGCGTGCGCATCAGGTAACTCACCCCTTTGATGACGTCGTCGCGGTTGTAGAGATCAGGGAGATAGAAAATCTCGTCCAGGCTTTCCCGCGGCCAGTCGGCATGCTCCAACGCCTGGGTGGTCAACAAATATACCCGGCAGCCCTGGCGCTTGCATTCACGCAGGAATTCCTGGCCCTTTTCATAGCTCGCAACGCACAATACCGTCTTGCGGGTGGCTGCGCTCATGGTTCCCTCTCCGCTGCTTGAATGTCACATCTTTGGCATGGTGGCATAATACCGGATTTTCCGGGGATTGTCAAGCGCACCGGACTTTTTCGTTTGAAATCATCAGAATAGTTCACAAATTCCGCGGTGTTTTTCAAAAACCACGATTCACTTCATCCGGAAAGGAAGAGCGGTGCACAAGGTGACTTTGATTCCAGGTGACGGTATTGGGCCGGCCATCATTGAGGCGGCGGTCATGGTGCTGGAAGCCGCGGGTGTGAAAATCGAATGGGATCGCCAGCTCGCCGGCATGGCGGCGGTCGAGCAATGCGGCACTCCGATCCCGGAGTCCACCCTGGCTTCCCTGCGGCAAACACGCGTGGCCTTGAAAGGGCCCCTGACCACGCCGGTGGGTGGGGGCTATCGCAGCGTCAATGTGGCGCTGCGCCAGGAATTCAAGCTGTATGCCAATGTGCGGCCGGCGGTGTCATTCGCAGGCACCCGGGCAATCCATCCCGACGTCGACCTGGTGATCATTCGCGAAAACACGGAGGGTTTGTATTCCGGCATCGAGCATTTCATCACCGCGGACGGCGTCCACATCGCGGCGGAGAGCACGGCGCTGATCACGCGCAGCGGCTCGGAGAAGATTTTGCGGTATGCCTTCGAATATGCGCGCCACCACAAGCGCCGGCGCGTGACGCTGGTGCACAAAGCCAACATCCTGAAATGCACCACCGGCATGTTTCTGGAGATCGGCCGCGCCCTGGCGCACATGTATCCCGACCTCGAGTTCAATGACAAGATCATCGACGCCTGTGCCATGCAAATGGTGATGACTCCCGCCGCCTTCGATGTCATCGTCACCACCAATCTTTTCGGCGATATTCTTTCGGATCTGGCCGCCGGCCTGGTGGGCGGGCTGGGTCTGACCGCCGGTGCGAACATCGGGCGGGATGCAGCGATTTTCGAGGCGGTGCATGGCAGCGCACCCGATCTCGCCGGCAAAAACCTCGCCAATCCCACCGCGGTGATCATGGCCGGTGTCATGATGCTGGATCATCTCGGTGAATATCAGGCGGCACGGCGCATCGAGCAGGCGGTGCGCCGCGTGATCCGGGAGGGCAAAGCCGTCACCCCCGATCTCAACCGCCAGACGCCGGTGAGCACGGCGGAAATGGCGGCGGCGATTGTGGCCGCGCTGTGAGACGGCAGCGGACGAAAAGCGCGGCCGGCTGTGTCATTGATACCCGGCGGCTTGCAGCCGGAACAACTCGGCATAGCGGCCGTTCTGGCGCAGCAGTTCCTCGTGCGTGCCCAACTCCAGCAGTTCGCCGTTGTCGAGCACGAGGATGCGGTCCGCCATGCGCACGGTGGAGAAGCGGTGTGAGATCAGCACCGCTGATTTGCCGCGGGTCAAATCCGCGAAGCGCTGAAAGACTTCATGCTCGGCGCGGGCGTCGAGCGCGGCGGTGGGCTCGTCGAGAATGAGCAATTGCGCCTCGCGCATGTAGGCGCGCGCCAGCGCCATTTTCTGCCATTCGCCGCCGGAGAGTTCCACCCCGCCATCGAAGCGCCGGCCGACGATCTGTTCGTAACCCTGCGGCAGCTTGGCGATGACGGTATTGGCCAGACTGCGCGCCGCCGCCTGCGCGATGCGCGCGCGATCGTCACGAGCTTCGATGCGGCCGACGGCAATATTTTCCGCCGCCGTGAAATGGTAATGCACGAAATCCTGAAAGATCACCCCGATTTCCCGCCGCAAGTCTTCCAAATCATAGTCGCGCAGATCATGGCCATCCAGCAGGATGCGGCCTTCCGTGGGGTCATACAGACGCGCCAGCAGCTTGGCGAGCGTGGTTTTGCCCGCGCCATTCTCCCCCACCAGCGCCAGCTTCTCCCCCGCCCGCAAGGTGAAGGACAAATGACGGTTGGCCCAGCGCGCACTGTTGGGATATTTGAATCCGACATTCTCGAACGTGAAGCCCTCCCGGATCGGGCGTGGAAAGGGCCGTGCCTTCGGCCGGGAAACGATGCGCGGTTGCAGCGCGAAAAAGTCGAACAAATCGCGCAGATAGAGTGCGCCCTCGGCAACAGTGGAGAAACGTTGAATCAGACTTTGCAGCAGGCCGCGCAGACGCGCAAACGAACCCGCCAGAAAAGTCATGTCGCCCAGGGAGAGCTGGCCGCCCACGGTGCGCATGATGATGAAGATGTAGGCACCATAATAGCCCACACTCGCCACCATGGCGAGCAGCGTGCCCCAGCCCGCGCGGCGCACCGCGAGCGCGCGGTTGGCGCGGTAATAGCGATCGGCCAGCTCGCGATAACGTTCGGTGAGAAAATCCGCCAGACCGAAAATTTTGACCTCCTTGGCGGTTTCATCGCTGGCACCGGTGTAGCGCAGATAGTCGAGCTGGCGGCGCTCGGGGGTCCAACTGTACATCAATGAATAACTGCGCGCATTGAAATGCGATTCGCCCAGCAGCGCCGGAATCAGCGTCACCATCAACAGCAGAATCAACCAGGGATTGAACGCCACCAGGCCGACTGAAAGAAACATCATGGTGATGACGTCCTGGGCCTGCTCGAGCACCTGTGACATCAACGCCATGCGGCCGGCGGTCTGGCGGCGTGCCCGCTCCAACTTGTCATAGAAGGAGGCGTCTTCGAAATAATCCAGATCGAGCGCCGCGGCATGCCGCATCAACCGCACGGAGGTTTGGTTGGAGAAAAGATCGCCGAGCATGCTGTCCACCAGCGCCAGCGCCCGATTCAGAATGTCCGACACGAAGATGATGCCGAATTCGATGGCGACCAGCTTCCACAAATAATCGAGCGCGCGCGGCGGGGGAAGTTGTGTCAGATGCACCACTTCATCGATGATGAGCTTGCCGATATAGAGGGTGGCCAGTGGCACGGCGGCGCGCACCACGCGCAGCACCATGCTGGCGAGCGTGAGCGGCGGGCTGGTCTGCCAAATCAACAAAAAAAGCTGGGGCAGATTGCCCAGCGCTTTGAAGCGTTCCCGCAGGGGGACGGGAGGTTCATCGCGATGTTGTGGCGGCTGCAGTTTGCGACGAAAGGCCAGCAGGCCCTCCCACAACCAACGCAGCGGGCGTTTGAGCAGTTGAACCGCGCGCGGCATATTCTTCATTCGGCAGGCTGCGCTTTCTGAATGCGTATGCGCCAGTCCGGACCGGAGCCGATTTTGTGCCGCGCGGCAAAACTGTCCTGATTGATCGCCAGGGCCACTTGCAGCTGGCTGTTGAGATAAAGCAGCGGCTGGCCGACCGGCACCTCGCCGAAGGTTCGAACATAGGGCATCTCCCCCGCGAAAACCGGCCGGTCCTGGTGGGTGATGGCGACACGGCAACGCTCGCCGGGCTGCACCCCCAGCCTGGCAAAGGTCGCCTGATCAATGTTGGTCCAGAGGTTGCCGTACTGCACGTCCAGGATGGGAATGGTGCCCAGCAACGCGCCTTGCTCGAAGACTGCTTTCTGGTGGGGAATGACGACGACGTGCGGCGGGAGCGCGGGTCCGACTTGTTCAAAAGAGATGAGGCCGGCCGCCAGCCGCGCCGCGGTGAAGGCGTACACATCCCGGCCGTGAAAGGTGTGGGAGTCGCGTGAGCCGGGCAGGCGATGGCGATTCTCATCGATCTCGCGCAGTGCGGCAATACCCATGCTCTCCGCGACAAAAGTGAGCGTGCCGTTGTCCGGCGTGACGAAGTAGTGCCCGGTCCTGGTCTTGAGCACCACCGCTTTGCGGTCGGTGCCCACGCCGGGATCCACCACCGAGACGAACACGGTTCCGGCCGGCCAGTGGGGCGCGGTTTCCTGCAGACGCAGCGCCGCTTCCCAAATGTTGAAGGCGGGAATCTCGTGGGTCAGGTCGAACATGGCGAGCTTCGGGTGCACACGGAACGCCACGCCCTTCATGCTGGCGACGGCGCCATCACGCAGACCGAAATCACTTTGGAAAACCAGCGCGGGCTGCGCCCAGCAGACGGCGTGCACCACCGCACTCAAAAAAAACGCATACCACGGTTGCATCATGCCAGAGGGCTCCCTCACAGGCACGAGAGTTTCATTCATGCATGCAGACAGGATGCCTGCGCTGCAAGTTTCGCGGCCACGATGATTTTTCGGCAGGCAGTCGCTAAACTAGGATCGCCGGGGCAAAACCGCAAGCGTTTTCTCAGCCGGCCGGTAATCCTTTCGTAACGTGTGCAGTAGCGCCGGCATCCCTGCATGAAGACAAGATGTCTGTGCTCCTGCTCCCACATAACTGAGGTAGTACGCCAGCCACTGTCCTGCCGAAAACAGCCTTGCAAGAGTCCGCAAAACTGATTATTTTGGCCCACGCAAAAAATGAGGCAAAAGCGAATGTCTGCAATTGCGTTCGGCCGCAATTTTTGCTGCACCCGTCCGGCGTGAGGGTCAACCGGACGGCAGCTCATGCTGCCGCTCACCCCCCTACCACCTGACTGCAGAACCAAGCGCAAGGAGACTGCCATGGCATTGTCACATTTGGGCTATCCCGACACGTTGTTTGTCATGCCGTTCGATCACCGCGGCTCGTTTCAGGCGAAAATGTTCGGCATCAAGGGCCGCCAGCCGACCGCGGATGAAACCAGGATGATCGCCTCCTATAAAACCGTGGTGTACGAGGGCTTCCTGAAGGCGCTGGCGATGGGCGTGCCGAAGGACAAGGCTGCCATTCTGGTTGACGAGCAATTCGGTGCCGACTGTGCACGCGATGCCCTCGGCAAGGGCATCAAGGTCGCGATGCCGGCCGAGAAAAGCGGGCAGGATGAATTCGACTTCGAATACGGCGAGCAGTTTGCCGCCCACATTGAACAGTTCAATCCCACTTTCGTGAAGGTGCTGGTGCGCTACAATGTCGAAGAGGATGCCGCGATGAACCGGCGCCAGGCTGAGCGCCTTGCGAGATTGAGTGATTACTGCCACAGCCACAACAAGAAATTCATGTTCGAGCTGCTGGTGCCGGCCACCGCAGCGCAATTGGAGAAACTCGGCGGCGACAAGAAAAAGTTCGACACGGCGATGCGCCCCGGCTTGATGGAAAAGGCGATCGCGGAGTTGCAGGCCGCCGGCATCGAGCCGGACGTGTGGAAGCTCGAGGGCCTGGAGCACGCGGATGATTACAAGGCGATCGTGGCGCAGGCGCGCAGCCAGGGCCGCAAACAAGTCGGCATGATTGTGCTCGGCCGTGGCGAAAATGCGGAAAAGGTGAATCACTGGTTGCGCGAAGGGGCCAAGGTCGAGGGGGTGATCGGCTTTGCCGTGGGCCGCACCGTGTTCTGGGATGCGCTGGAAGGCCTGAAGAACAACAAACACGGCCGGGAAGACGCGGTCAACATGGTGGCCAACAACTACAAAGGCCTGGTTGATTTGTTTACCAGGGCGCAGGCCTGACACCACCAGCAGAACACACGCAAAGGCGGAGACGAAACGCGGCAAAGAACGGTTCTCCGCCTTTGCACGAAGCCGCGCGACCAAAACATTGTAGTGGTACCTGCTGTGACAGAAATGGCTGTGAAAACACAGGGAATGCACCGGCCTCCGAATATTGCCTGATTCGTTGCACCCCAAAGCCGGGCACGACTGTTCCTCCTGCCGGCGTCTCCAACCTCACGGCAACGGCTGACTTCCAGGGTTCAAGCTGGCCGCATGCCTCGTTGCTCCTCTGACCCGGTATCAACCCAACTCGTTTTAAGGAAGCGCAGCAATGCTTCTCGAGTCGAGTGCGCCAGGCGCCACAGAGACGAATCTGCCCCTGTCCGTTTTGGAAAAGGAAGTGACGGCCACCGTTGCCCAGGCGGCGCCATTGTTGCAAGCCGAGTTGGCGGCGTGCTGGCGCACCAGCATTGCCGATTTTCCCGTGACTTTGTCACCCGCGCAAGTGACGCAATGCGAGCAGCGCTATCTCGAGCAAGTACGCCGGCGGCTGGTACAGCTTGGCGCCACAGCCGGCAATGTGGAAGCCTATCCCACGGTGAGCTGCCAGCGGCTGCATGAATATTTCAGCGGGCGGCTGCTGCAGGAGCTGCGCGCGGCATTTGCACGCGCAGCGCTGCGGCAATCCCTCACCAAAACCGAGAAGCTCGAAATCCTGGCCGGCATGCTGCGCACGCGCCATCTCGATGCCCGGTTGAAAAAACTCTTCACCAACGGCGAAGTGAAGCTGCCGGGCGGTCTGCCCTTTCAAGGCAAGGGCTTTCGCTCGATGGGCCAGGAGGCGATTTACGCTGCGGCGCTGCGGCTGCGGCGCGGACCCCAATTCCAGCAGGGCGGCCGCTACCTCGGCGATTATGTCGCACCGATGATTCGCGACCTGGGCCTGGCGCTTGCCATGGGCCAGCAGCCCTACGACGTGATGGCGGCACAAATGGGCAAAACCGGCAAGCCGACCAACGGCAAAGACCTGCACATTGGCGATTTCACCTGCGGCATCCTCCCGCCTGCAGCGCCGATCACCATCAGCTCCGGTTCGGCCTGCGGCCTCGGCTTTGCCCTGCGCGGCAGCGGACGCATCGTCGTCACCTGCATCGGCGAGGGCGGCACTTCCGCGGGTGAATGGCATGAGGTCATCAACTTCGCCGCCGTGCAGAAACTGCCGATTGTGTTCCTCGTGCAAAACAATCAAACCGCGCTTTCCACGCCGGTGTGGGAACAATGTGCCGCGTTCAACTTCGCGCAAAAGGCGATTGGTTATGGCCTGCGCGGCCTCACGATCGACGGCACCGATCCGGAAGCGGTGTGTGCCGCGGTCACCGAAGCCGCCGCCTGCTGCCGCCGCGGCGAAGGCCCGGTGCTGGTCGAGCTGGTGACCATGCGCATGTGCGGCCACGCGCATCACGACGACATGCTTTACTTCGGCAGGGAACCCGAGCAGTTTTTGGAGTATGTGCCGCCCGCTAAAATCAGCGGCGGCTATGTGGATGCGCAGAAGTATGAATTCTGGTATCACAGGGATCCCGTCAAGCTTTATCAGCAACGCCTGCTCGCGGAAGGCGTGCTGGATGCCGTGCAATTGCAGCAAATGATCGCGGCGATTGCAGCGGAAATCGAGGCGGCGGCGCAGCAGGTGATTGCGGCGCCGTGGCCGGCCGCCAGTCTCGCCGGACATCCCGTGGTGACGGATGGCAAATGGCAGCAACACCGCCTGCCACTGGCCGGCGAGCGCGAGCCGGTTCGGATGACACAATCCTGGCGGCCAACGGAAGCTGCCGGCGTGCAGTTCGATCCCAACGGCAAAACCTTCTGGCAGGCGATTGTCGAAGCGCTGGAGGAAGAGCTGCGGCGCGATCCCGAGGTTTTTCTGCTGGGGGAGGATGTCGGCGGCAATTATGGCAATGCCTTCGTCATTCTCAAACCCCTGCTGGCGGAGTTCGGCGATCGCATGATCAACACACCGCTGGCAGAGGCGGCAATTATCGCCTGCGCCACCGGTGCGGCACTGGCGGGCAAACGGCCGGTCGCGGAAATGCAGTTCAATGATTTCGTGGCGAGCGGATTCAATCAACTCGTGAACAACGCGGCCAAGATCTTCTATCGCTGGGGCCAGCCCGTGCCCATGACCGTGCGCCTGCCGTGGGGCGGGTTGCGCAACGCCGGGCCGTATCATTCACAAAACACCGAGCCCTGGTTTTACCGCACACCCGGCCTGAAGATCGTTTGCCCCTCCACCCCGCGCGAGGCCAAAGGTCTGCTCAAAGCGGCCATTCGCGATGACAATCCCGTGCTCTTTCTCGAACACATTGCACTCTATCGCCTGGCCGCGATCAAACAGCAGTTGCCCCCTGCCGATGCCGAAGAATTGATCGCGATCGGCAGCGCGCATCTCAAACGCGCCGGCGATGATTTGACCATGATCACTTACGGCGCTTATGTGCATCGCTGCCTCGCCGCGGCACAGGCACTTGCCGAAAACGACGGCATTGCCTGCCAGGTGCTGGATTTGCGTTCGCTGCAACCGCTCGACCGGGAGGCCATTCTCGCATGCGTGCGGCACACCAATCGCGTGCTGATTGTGCACGAGGATTCCAAAACCGGCGGCATTGGCCAGTCGCTCGCCGCGCTCATTGCCGAAGAGGCCTTTGCCGCGCTCGATGCACCGGTGTGCGTGCTGGGCAGCCTTGACACGCCCGTGCCCTACAGCCCGCCGCTCGAGGAGGCATTTCTCGTGAGCCAGAAACAAATCGAGGAGGCGGCCCGGCAATTGGCACGCTACTAAATACTTTCGCAGTAGACCCTTCAGGGGCGGTGCCTGAAGACACTACTCAAAAGCTCATTTTCATCTTGATGGGTGCTGCGCGCGGCATGGCCATTACCATGAAAATGCCCTGGCGCAGGCTGCGTCATGAAGCCTGACAAGCGATTGTCAGGCCAGCAGCAATCCGGTGCCGGCAAAGGGATCATCTGATTTATGCATGGGTCATGTTGCCCTCACCGCCTGCGATTGAAAGCGCAGGCGCAAAGCGCGGGTTGGCCAAGGCTGACTCGTCAACCGCTTAGTGGGCAGCCGCCTGCAGGTGGTTTCAGCTTTGAATCTGAGAATTTATTCGCAGGTTAAAGGTGGCAAAAGGAAGAGGCACAATTCAGAATTAAAAAGATGAGTTGACTATTAGGTCGCGTCGTGCGACATTCAGGCGGCAGGATTCGGGCCTCCGGTTTGACCCGATTTGCGATGGCATACTGGTGAACAACCCGCGGCGGCACACCTGGCTGCAAACGAAAGCGATCGGATGCCCGCGTCAGGCAGTGCGCTCCAGATGACGAAATCCATGCCGGAATGGCCCGGCAGCAAAACTGCAAAATCGTCGGGAGAGACCGATGCTCGCCCAAAGCCTCGCCCTGACCAGCAGCGGCTGGCTGCTGGTCAGCTTGCTGATGACCGGGCTCTGGCTCATTCATCTCCGCATCAAGAATGCCGGCCTGGTGGACTTCGGCTGGGCTTTGGGATTGGCACTGCTGGCGCTGTTGTATGGCCGCGGTGCGCAGGGTTTTCTGCCGCGGCGGCTGCTCATCACGGCGATGGCGATGGCGTGGGGATTGCGCCTGGCCTTCTTTCTCCTGTTCACACGCTATCTTGGCCGCGAAGAAGAGGGCCGTTATCGCGAGCTGCGGCGCCGCTGGCAAAGGCATGTGGGCTTGAAATTTTTTGTTTTCTTTCAAGCACAAGCTTTGCTTGCCGTGGTATTGTCGCTGCCGTTTCTGCTGGCATGTTTGAACCCGGCGCCGCGCCTGACTGCGCTGGAATGGAGTGCCGCAGGTCTGTGGCTGGCCGCCTTTGTCGGAGAAACCACCGCGGACTGGCAATTGCACCGTTTCAAAAGCAATCCGGAGAATCGCGGCAAAACCTGCCGCACGGGCTGGTGGCATTACTCCCGCCACCCCAACTATTTTTTCGAATCATTGATCTGGATGGCTTATGCGCTGTTCGCGCTGGCTTCGCCGTTGGGGTGGCTGGCCCTGAGCGCGCCGCTGCTCATGCTGCTGGCGATTTTCAAAGTCACCGGTATTCCCGCGACCGAGGCGCAGGCCCTGCGCAGCAGAGGGCAGGATTATCGCGAGTATCAGCGCACCACCAGCATGTTCGTCCCCTGGCTCAAAAAGAACCTGAGACCTGGTTTATGAAACGTCAAAAGAAACCTCGCGCACATGACTCCATGCCCGATCGCTGCGCCTGGTGTGACCGCCCGATCAACCCCCATGAGGAGGTTTTTGGCTGCGGTGCGAAAGCGATGCCCGGTATCGATCTGCGCGACCGCGAGGGCAAAATCATCCCGCTGTTCCTCGCCCTGATTCGCCGCACCGTGCCGGCGATCGTGGTGCCGAGTGATTCACAGGCCAAACGGGACGGCAATGATCTTTACTTTGTCATTTGCAGCGAACGCTGCGGCCGGGAATTGAAAGAGGCTTTGCAACGGGACAAAGATGCGTTTGGCACACTTTGCCTGAACTGAAATGCCCCATACCAAAGAAGAAATCACCAAACTCACGCACACCGTGCGCTGCGCCGGCTGAGCTTCCAAACTGAGCCCAACGTTGTTGTGGCAGGTCTTGAGCAAGGTGCAGCAACGGCCGATGCCCAACGTCTTGGCCGGCCTCGATCTCGCTGCCGATGCCGGCATCTACCAGTTGCGGGAAGATCTGGCGCTGGTGCAGACCGTCGATTTCTTCACGCCCATCGTTGATGATCCCTATGATTTCGGCCGGATCGCCGCGACCAACTCCCTGAGTGATGTCTACGTCATGGGCGGCACGCCGCTCACCGCGTTGAACATTGCCTGTTTCCCCAAAAACGGCAACCCCGACTGGCTGGCCGCAATCTTAAACGGCGGCATCGCGCAGGCAGCCGCGGCTGGCGTGGCGGTTATTGGCGGACACACGGTGGATGATCCCGAAATCAAATACGGCCTGGCTGTCACCGGAACGGTTCATCCGCAGCGCATCATCCATTCGCACACGGCCCAGCCCGGCGATGCCCTGGTGCTCACCAAACCCCTGGGCACCGGTATTTTGAGTACGGCGCTGAAAGCCGGCCGGCTGGATGAGAGCAGCACCCGGCGCCTGACGGAAGTGATGACACAACTCAACCAGCGCGCCAGCGAGGCCATGGTGGCGGTGGGGGCGCACGCCGCCACCGATGTGACCGGCTTCGGATTGCTGGGGCACGCCCATGAAATGGCGCGAGCCAGCCGGGTTAGCTTTCATCTCTCCTCCAGCATGATACCGTTGTTGCCGGGCGCCCTGCAATTTGCCCGCGAGGGCTGTCTCACCGGCGGTGGCCGCAGCAATGCGGAATTCGCCGGACCGCACGCGCGCTTGGCTGCCAGCCTGGAGGCCGCGCTGGTAAGTGTGTTGTTCGATCCGCAAACGGCCGGAGGACTGCTGATCGCGCTGCCGCCTGCGCGTGTGCAGGAGTTTCTCGACCGTCTCGGCCAGGAGGATGCGTGTCAAATTGGCGAAGTTGGCCCGGCCGGTGAGCATGCTCTCATCATCGACTGAATTACACCGGGGGATGTCTGCTTCGGTGCACGGTTATTCGCCGGGGGTTATTTTTTGGACTGTAATGCCAGACTGAAGCTTTGCGCCCCGGAATTCGCCCGTTTGCCCAGGACGTCACGTTTTCCTCCCCCCGAAAATGAATTCCTGCGAAATATTTTTTCGTGGGATTTCGCTTTCGTGGAAGGATTTTTGTACTTAATCCGACACCAATATTCCTTCCCATCCCACTGGCCGGCCTCAATGAGGCATCCTATGAAAGCAAAGAGCAACACTCTGGAAAACCTCTCACACGAAAAAATGCCCTCCCACGAAGTGTTTTTTTCGTGAGATTTCGCTTTCGTGGGAGGATTTTTTTGTGATCGCTCCCGACACCAGAGTCCCATTTCACTGCCCTGAAGACACGCCCAGTTGGAACAGCAACGGCGTGTAATCAAAAAAGCCACGGCGTTTTCATGCCGTGGCCTTTTCGTTCGGAGTCTCGCAAGGATACGGCCGGGCGGCATCACGTGCATGAGCAGGGCCGGCCATCAGCCGGCCGCGCGTGGGTCATCAAAGTGCTTGCGAGGCAGGCCATAATCGCTTAGATTTGCCGGCGCTGTGCCGGGGTGACTGGGGGAAGGGGGAACGGCACGCAAAACTTAAAATGGCTTGAAGATCACCAGCAGAATGATCACAACAAGCAGAGTAAGAGCCAGTGCGGTGATCCACAAATGCCGCTGCTTGAGTTGTGCGGCTTCGGCTCCCTGGCCTTGGGCGCGCAAGGCAGCCATGCGCTTGAGGTTTCTCAGCTCGAGATGGCTCAGGGCGATCACGATGAGCACAAGCACGATTTTTAAGTGCAAATAGCCGGCGGCAAAGGCGCCGGTAAGAACGGCGAGAATCAGACCGGTGACGAAGGCCAGCAGCAGACCGTAGACTTCGAGAAAACGGGTGAGCACCAGTGCCATTTTCTCGCTGGCTTCGGCATCTGTGGTGTGGGCCTGGCGGAAACGGCGCACCAGCACATACTGGCCGAGTGCACCGCCGGCGCCGGCAATGATAAACAGCAAATGCAGGGTTTTGAGCAAATTCAGCCAGAGGGGCGATGTCATCTCTTCCTCCGATTGTGCTGCAGTTGAGCGGCGATGGCGGTACCGTCACAGCAAGTTGTCTCGAACGGTGCGCCAAGATAGCCAGACTGGCCGGCAAAGTCAAGGCGGGGGAAGGTGGTGAGCGCAGCAGTGAACAGCTTCCATGATTCCGGCGCATACATTGCTCGAGGCCTACAGCCAGGGCATTTTTCCGATGGCGGACGAGGACGGCGAGATCAACTGGTACGAAGCGAATCCGCGTGCCATTCTCGAAGTGCAGGGCTATCGCATCCCGCGTGATCTGCGCCGCGTGCTCAACCGCCGGGCATTCGAAATTCAGGTGGATCGCTGTTTCGAGGCGGTGATTCGCGCCTGCGCCGCCCGGCGGGAAACCTGGATTTCGGAGGAGATCATTGCCTCCTACGTCAATTTGCATCAGTTGGGATACGCGCACAGCGTTGAGGCCTGGCAGAATGGACGCCTGGTCGGCGGGCTTTACGGCGTGGCGTTGTGTGGCGCTTTCTTCGGAGAATCGATGTTCTTCCGCATCTCCAATGCCTCCAAGGTGGCACTGGCCTACCTGGCCGAACATTTGAAAAACCGCGGCTACCTGCTGCATGACGCGCAGATGATGACATCCACCCTCCGCCTTTTCGGTGCCATCGAAATCTCGCGCGAGGAGTATCTCAGCCGGTTGCAGGTGGCACTGCGCAAGAAAATCTCCTTTCGTTAGCCGGCAATCTCCCGCGCCTGCTGCCGTACCAGGCTGGCGCAAAGCAGGCGAGCTTGGCACTTCTGGAAGTGGCACCAGCACCCGGCCCACTCCCATCCCTCTTCTCAACCCGGTCTTTTGATGAATCGCAACAGTTCACCGTCACGCGCGCTGCAACGGCCAGCCGTGACTTTGACAAACTCAAGGCAGCCGCGTGGTCTCGGGCTTCGGCTGTCCCGATTGCGTCGCTGCGGTGGCCAGGTTTTGGGACGATCCCAACGGCGGTTTTCTGGTGGGCTCCAGCTCAGGCCGTTGCAGCATCAGGCGCATGGGACGGGGCGCAGACAGCGACCAGGACGAGCGGCCGGCATGCCCGAGCGCACAGCCGGGGCATTTGGTGCAGGCCGGCGTGGTTTCCCCGGCGGGGCTGGCGGCGCTAAATTGCTGCAGAAAGGTGCGTATCATCGCCACGCCGGCGAGCAACACAATGCCGAAAACAATGATTTCCTGCCAATTCATCTCATTCCAACCCGATCAATTTTCCGCCTTGAAAAACGGCCAGCGCGCCCAGGTAAGCCAGCACCGTCATGTAGGTGATCATGAACAGTGGCCAGCGCCAGGTGCCGGTTTCACGGCGCACGATGGCAACAGTGGACATGCACTGACAGGCGAGCACGAAGAAAACCATCAGGGAGAGCGCGACCAGCGGCGTGTAAACCGGCGCACCGGTTGCGGGATTACGGTCGGCCTGCAGGGCGCGGCGCAGATCAACCGACCGTTCGTCGGCTTCCTGCACATTGTAGATGGTGGCCAGCGTGCTCACCATGACTTCGCGTGCTGCAAAGGAAGTGATCAGCCCAATGCCGATTTTCCAATCGAAGCCCAGTGGCGCGATCGCCGGCTCGATGAACTTTCCCAGGCGGCCGGCATAGGTGTTGAGGATTTCCGTGCCGGCAGTGGTTTGCTGCGACACCAGGAGCTCGTCCGCCGGTGCCGCACTTTTGGGGTAGCTCGCCAGAAACCACAACACGATCGAAATCGCCAGGATAACCCGGCCGGCATTCATGACGAAAACCCTGGCACGCTCATACATCTGCCACAGCACCGTGCGTGGCGAGGGCATGCGATAAGCTGGCAACTCCATCACGAAAGCCTGCACCTGACCTTTGATGAGAAAACGCTTGAGCAGATAGGCGGCCGTGATGGCCGTAACGATGCCGAGCAGATACAAAGCGAACAATGTCACACCCTGCAAGGAGAGAAAACCGAGCAGCGGCAGGTTGGGGATGAAGGCGGCGATCATGAGGGTGTAAACCGGCAGCCGCGCGCTGCAGCTCATGAGCGGCGCGACCAGAATCGTGATCAGGCGATCCTGCGGGTTTTTGATCGTGCGCGCCGCCATGATGCCGGGAATGGCGCACGCAAAGGCGCTGAGCAGGGGAATCACCGAGTGGCCCTGCAAACCGATTCTCGCCATGAAACGGTCGAGCATGAAGGCGGCACGCGCCAGGTAGCCGGATTCCTCCAGCAGTGCGAGAAAGAACACCAGCAGCAAAATCTGAGGCAGGAAAACGACCACCGCCCCCACCCCGGCAATCGCGCCATTGACCAGCAAATCCGCCAGCACCCCCGGGGGCAGGGCCGCGGTTACACGCTGTTGCAGCCACGCAAAAAAATCTTCGATCAGGCCCATCGGGATTTCCGCCCAGGTGAAGATGGCTTGAAACATCAGCAGCAGAACCGCAATCAGGATGAGTGGACCGAACACCCGGTGGGTCAGCACCTGGTCGATTTTTTCACTGCGTGCCAGCCGGCTCACGCTGCCATGGCGAACATTCGCAGCGAGAAGTTGATCAATCCAGTCATAACGCGCGGCAGCCTCGGTTTGGCGCCAGGGAATGTGTTGATGCGCCAGGGTTTCGCGGCTGGCGTCCACCAGAAGGCGCAATTCGGAAACATAGGGATGGCCGGCCCAGCGTTGCAAACCGTCTTCGTCAGAAATCACACGCAAGGCTTCAGCCAACGCCCGGCGTTCATTCATCGATCCGTTGGCCTGAAACCAGCCGACCACCGGCTTGCACACCTGAGCCAGGTGCCGGGGGACTTGCCAGGAGCCCGGGGTGACTCCTGCCCCCGGCTGCACAGCGGCAAAAATCGCGCGCCGAATGGCTGCCACGCCCGTGCCTTTCTTGGCCGAAGCCGCCAGCACCGGCACACCCAGTTTGTCTGCGAGACCGGCCACGTCGATGTGAATGGCATGGCGCTCAGCCTCGTCGATCATATTCAGCACCAGCAGCGTTGGCAAACCAAGATCAAGAATTTGGACGGCGAGATACAGATTGCGTTCGAGATTGGTGGCGTCGGCCACCACCACAATCAAATCCGGCGGTGAGGGCCGGGCCGTGATTTCCGCCACCGCGATGCGCTCGTCCAGTGAGCGTGGATTCAGGCTGTACAAACCGGGCAGGTCATGTAATTCCACTTTGCCACCCCCGGGTCCCGCCAGCACCCCGACTTTTTTCTCGACAGTGACGCCGGGATAATTCGCGACTTTTTGCCGCAAACCGGTGAGGGCATTGAATAATGTGGTTTTGCCGGAATTGGGATTCCCCACCAACAACACCCGCGCGCGGTGGACCAGGGTGGCATTTTTCTCTGCGTGTTGCACAGTACTGATCGTGGACATCTCTCCCTCACCTGTCTTTTATCCGCCCCTGCCCATGAAGCTTGAAATGGAACTCCCCGCGTCTCTGACAAGTCACTTCCGCCCGTCACATTTCCCAGAAAACCGCCTTACTTGCCGGACTGCCGTTTCACCCAGATGCCCTGCGCCATGCGCTTGCTGATGGTCAGGTGAAAACCGCGCACCGAAAGCTGCAACGGGTCGCCCAACGGGGCACATTTCACCATGCGCACGCCGGCGCCAGAGATCAAGCCCAGATCAGCCAACCGGGAGTCTTCACCCACGTCTTCACGGTAGCCGGCGATCACACCTTCTTCACCCGGTTTGAGGTGAGTCAGCGGCTGCCATTGCGCCGCGCCATCGGGTCTTTCATGCTCACCAAAAGGCCGGGCATCAATTGCTGTTCCGGGAATCATATGCCTTTCCTGAAATGAAGATCACTTGCAGCAGCCAAAGGTTGAAGGGAGCACGGTTTATTTCCTGTCGGCCGTTTCCCCGCTGAACAAGCATTCGACCTCACACACGGGACACTGCTTGATGTCCCCGCAGGCATTCTTGTAGTTTTGAAAAGCTTTGAGAAAAGCGTCGGCGCGCTCATCTCCCGAGAAGAGGAACTTCAAAAAAGCGAGCAGTAATTCGCCGCTCTCGGTGCTGATCAAGTGTTCGACCTTGCAGGCATCGATCTCGGCCTGCTCGGGCGAAACATGCAGCACATCCCGCAGAAACTTGAGCAGGATGATGCGCTTGGACTCGATCCGTTGCGCCAGCGAAGTACCCAGTTTGGAGAGATGGAGAAACTTGTTTTCATCCTCTTCAACCAGTCCTCTCTCTTTCAGCGCTTTGAGCGTTATCGAAGCGCTGCCCCGCGTGATGTTGAGTACTTTCGCCACGTCCGTGACTCGCGCATAGCCCTGCTTGCGCAGCAGCCCGTCGATTGCCATCAAGTGATGCGCGCCACTGTGGCTGATGATATTCTGGTCGAACTCTTTCCATACTGCTGTATTCAATGCAATCTCTCCTGCTTTGAAAGTGACTGGCACTTCTATCGATACATGTGTGTGTTTTATTAATAAATCGTTGGTTTGAAAATAAGCATTGAATAAAAATTTCACAAGTTTTTTTTCTAATTAGAAATTTTTGTTGCAATATGAATTCATATGGATTATATTGCAGCTATTTGATTTAAATATAAATCAAATGACCTTTTTATATACACTAGAAATACTCTATTGATTTTTTTAAGTTAAAATCACCATTAACTCCGGCTCGATATATCGCTTCACACTTCCACCAGACGGCGTCAGCAAAGCTTTGCAATGACCAAATTCCTGCGCGAGCAAATCGTTCGTTGCCTTCTGGCGCGCATGAAAACGATGTTGTGAGGTTTATCCAGGACACTTGCATAAGTTGCTGATACTTCTGCCCTCTGTTGTGTCGGCACGAACTTCATCAAAGGAGCCGCACAAAAGAGCCACTCATCACTTATTGAGGAGGAGATGTCATGTCCATCGCTCATCGTATGCTTTCGCCCATACTGCTGCTTGTTCTTGGTACTGGTGCACTTTCAGCCCGGCAACAGACGCCCGCCACTTTCGCAGACACTTCTTACAAGATGCCCGAGGTCGTGGTCGTGGGCAAGCCGGAAAATCTGGCGTCGCTTCCGGGCAGTGCGAATGTACTGGGCCTGCGCGCGCTGGAAATCAGCCGTCCCTTCACCGTCAATGAAGCGGTGCGCAAACTGCCGGGGGTGAATGCGCGCGATGAGGAGGGTTTTGGCTTGCGGCCCAACCTCGGGATACGCGGCTTGAATCCCACGCGCTCGACCAAGATCACCCTGCTCGAAGACGGCGTGCCGCTGGCTTATGCACCATATGGTGACAATGCCAGCTATTATCATCCACCCATCGACCGCTTTGAGCGCATCGAATTGCTGAAGGGCGCAGAGCAGATTCTCTTTGGCCCGCAGACCATTGGTGGCATCATCAACTACATCACACCGGCGCCTCTAAACAGGTTCGGTGGCTTCGCTGCAATCGCCGGCGGCAGCAGGGGTTTCTTTGACGGCAAACTGCGCTTGGGCGGCCATCGTACGGTGCTGGATTTCACCCGCAAGCAGGGCGAGGGGGCGCGCGACAACATCAACTCGAATTTGAATGATTTGAGCTTCAAAGCCGTGGTGCCGCTGGGCGCCAGCCAGGCATTCACACTGCGCGCCAATCTCTTTACCGAGAATTCCACCGTCAGCTACAGCGGCATCACCGAGGCAGAGTTTCGCAATTTCGGGCCGCGCTACAATCCCTTCAAAAACGACCGCTTCGAGGCGCAACGCCACGGCGTTTCTTCGACTCACAATCTGCAATGCAGCGCGAATGCTGCATTGACCACCAATTTTTACTATGCCAATTTCAAACGCGATTGGTGGCGGCAATCCAGTTCGACAACCGATACGCAAGGCGGCGCGGCGGGCACGGCCTTCCGCGATGATCGCCTCGCCGGCCGGCCGGTCAATGTCAATGCCCTCAACTCGGTGCAAGGCCGTCTGCGCGTGTATACAACCTGGGGGATCGAACCGCGTGTGAGGCTCATACATGCGGCTTTTGGTGTCGCCGGTGAGCTGCACGCCGGTGTCAAGGCGCATTTCGAGAAGCAAGACCGCAAGCAAATCAATGGCTCTTCGCCCACGGCCCGCACGGGCGTGCTGGCAGAAAACAATCTGCGCGAAACAGCCGCCTTCTCTGCCTTCCTTGCCAACCGTTTTCTCTTCGGCGCCTGGTCGGTGACGCCCGGCCTGCGCCATGAACAAATCAACTCGTCGCGCACCAACCGCCTGCCCGGCGGCAATACCGGTTCAGATAAATTGGGGAAATGGATTCCGAGCCTGGGCATCACCTGGAATCCCGCGGGCATGGTCACCCTCTTCACCGGCGTGCACCGCGGTTTCGCACCGCCGCGCACCGAAGACGTCATCGACGGCAGCGGCACCTCCACGGAAGTCGAAGCAGAGGAATCAACCAACTGGGAGCTGGGGGCGCGCGTGCAATCCGCCTCCGCCAGTTTGCTGCAGGTTACGCTGTTTCGCAATGCTTTCAGGCGACTGATTGCCGTCGGTTCGATTGCCGGTGGCGGCACGCCGCTTTCCCAGGGCAAAGCCTTGTTTCAAGGCATCGAGTTGTCCGGGCGCCAGGCCTTCTCCAACGGTCTCTTCTGCGACGGCGCATACACGTGGCTGCCACAAGCCGAGCAGACCACCCCGTTCACGCAAGTGGTGAACAGAGCGATTGTCGCGGGCAGTGCCGCCGGCAAACGCCAACCCTATGCGCCGGAACACTTGCTCACGCTGGCCGCCGGCTACTCGCGGCGGGGCTGGGAGGTGCAGGTGGAGACCGTGCATGTGGGTGAGCAATTTGCCGATTTCGCCAACACCGTGACCCCCACCGACGACGGGCAACGCGGCAAGATCGAGGCCTACACCATCTTCAATGCGGCTCTCAACGTTCACCTGTGGGCGGCGCATCTGACATTCTTCGCCACGGTCAAGAACCTGGCCGACAAGACCTACATCGTCGATCGTACCCGTGGGATTCAAGTGGGCATGCCGCGGCTGCTGCAAGTGGGCAGCAGATACACATTCTGAAATGGGTTTTCGCATTTGCTTTCCGCCCGCCTCGAATGTATATTGGCCAATCGATCACCGATGGCAAAATTCCGAGGCGGGAGCTTGCACATGGCAAAGCAATGGTTCATCTACTTTGTGGTGTTTGTTTCTGGCGCGGCGGTGCTGGCCGTTGAGATTCTGGGCACGCGCATTCTCGGCCCGTTCTATGGCGTCAGCCTGTTCCTCTGGTCGGCACTGATCACCGTTACGCTGGCGGCGCTCAGCCTGGGCTATGTGCTGGGCGGCCGCTGGGCGGATCGTGGGCCGCAGCTCACCCGGCTATGCAGCCTGCTGGCTCTGGCTAGTCTGTGGTTGATTCTCATCCCGTGGCTGAAACAGCCGCTGCTTTATTTGGCCGAACCATTGGGTTTGCGCTTCGCGGTGCTGGTGGCTGCCTTCGTTTTGTTCGCGCCACCGCTGACCTTGCTCGGCATGGTGAGCCCATACGCGCTCCGGCTGCGCGCGGTCAGTCTCGCAGAAGTTGGCCGCACCGCGGGGGATCTCTATGCTCTTTCCACTATTGGCAGCGTACTCTCCGCGCTGCTCACCGGCTTTTTCCTCATACCCAACATTGGTGTCAGCCGGCTGATGCTGGCAATTGGCCTGACGCTGCTGGTTACTGCCGCCTTCGGCTTCGCATTGTCACGAAACTCCAGCACCGGTGCCCTCACCGGACTGCTGCTCCTGCTGCTGGGCGCAAGCCTGAGCGCTGCCCTGCCAATGGCACAAGCCCGGCCGGAACACGGGCTGCTGGCTGTTGAACACAGCACCTATGCCGAGTTGCGCGTGCTCGAAACCGAGGCCGGCCGCCATCTCTTGATTGACGGCGGCATTCACACCATTGTCGAACCGGAATTTTTGGAATCCACTTTCCCCTACGTCGGGGTTTTGGATATCGTCAAAAAACTCTTCGTTCAGCCGGGCGACCTGCTGGTCATCGGTGTGGGCGGCGGCTCGGTGATCAAAAACTTCGCACGCGCCGGCTGGAACGTCAGCGCAGTGGAAATCGATCCGGCGGTCACCAAAATGGCGCTGCGCTATTTTGCGCTGGACTCCTCGCAGGCTCGCATTCACCATGCCGATGGCCGGCAGTTTCTTTCCACCCGGGCGGACAGTTACGATGTCATCATTCTGGATGCCTTCGGCAGCAGCGCCATCCCCTTTCATCTCGTCACGCGGGAGGCTTTCGCATTAATGCGCTCACGGCTGCGCCCCGAGGGCGTGCTGGCGATCAATGTCGAGACCGTGGGCTGGCATCACATTCTCACGCGCAGCCTGACCGCCACGCTGCAGCAGCATTTCCAGCATGTCCTGGCGCTGCCGATCGCAGAACCGCCCAACCGCCTGGGCAATGTGATTTTGCTCGCGGCCGACCGGCCGGTGACGCTGCTGCGCGAACTCGAGCGCAATTACGCCGATCCCGATTATCGCTTCAGCATGGACTATCAACGCGTTCATGCCTGGGATAATCGCTTCGTGCCAAACACCCGCCGCGCACCGGTCCTGTCCGATGACTGGAACCCGGTTGAGCTTTGGTCGGAGCAGGTGAATCTGGTGGCACGCCAGGACTTGCACGACTACTTCAGGGAGAGTGGCCTCAGTTGGTAGGATGCTGATCGCACTGTGCCAAGGGCGGGAACCGGCATTCCCGCCTGCAAAAGCATTCCGGCAAACCGTACTCCCGGCTGCGGCCACCGCTGCGGGCCTCTCTGCCTACATTGGGCGAATTTCACCGGTTTCCTCGATTTCGACGGGATGGCCTTCCACGCTGCGGGGAATCTTCTGCTCGAGTGCCTCGGTTTTTTCCACCACCATCACGCGAATACACAACCGGCCGTTTTCCTGCGCGCCAATATAAACGCCCACCACGCCCGGCAACGCCATCCACTCCGCGGTATGATCCTGCATCACTTGATTGATGTCACGCACCGGTATGCGCCCTTGGTCCCGATTCTCTTCTTTGATCTGATTTTGACAGGCCATGGCGGCAAACAACAGCAGGCCGGGCAGGGACAAGCATCGCACTATTGCCAGACTTGTTTTCATTTTTCCATCGCTCATAAAAGCGAACGCCTGCCTCCCGCAGCCTCGGAAAGCAGGCGTTCATTCTGCCTATCCACCGGTTTGCGATGCAACCAACCGCTCGCTGTCAGTTGCCGACCATCGTCGCACCGTAATAACTCAACACTTCATTGATGGGATTGGCAATCGCCGAGGTCGAACTGCCGGCGTAAAGCAGGCCGATGGCGCGTGGTTTGGTGCTCACATCTTCGACCATCAACGAACCGGAATCGCCGGAGTTCAAAAACGAGCTGCGCCGGTTCTTGACGACAATTTGACCGGTAAAGGTCTTGGTGAAAGCCGTGCCGCCCGCGCATTCGTTGTCATAAGTCACGCTTACCGTGGCATTCAGGCCACTGACCGTGCTGCGCGTCAGGCCGGTGGTGCGCCCGCTCTTCTTGACCGCTTGATTGAGGGCAGCGGCAACCGTGTTCGCCGACAGCGTGCCGATTTCGAGGATGGCGCCGTCGGTTCTCACCATGCCCGAGATCACCGCCGCGATGCCGGCGTCGATGTTGGCGCCGGGCAGTGTGCCGCCGTTGCTCACCAGGGTGGCCACATTCTGGGCGTTATTGGCATTGCAACTGACATCAATCAGACCGGGCTGAATCACCGGGTCGCCCGGTTGTGCCGTGCGGCTGTTGCCGCCGCTGACAATGTCGGCATACAAAACGTGATAGTTGCTCAGGATGTATTGCGTCCCACCTTTTTGAATCAAGGAGCCCAGCGTGCCGCCGCAGCAATAGCCGTTGGCCAGGTCATAACGCCAGCCGCCGGAGGTGCCGAGCTGGATCGGTGGGGTTTGCTTGGCCGTGTGGCTCACTCCGCCACCACCGCTCTTCATGGCACGAAACTCACCGGTCACCTCAACCACCACCGGTACGCCTTCGATGCTTTCAGGGAGGGGAGCCACGCGCCCCTTGGCCAGCGCCGGTGTCATGATGTCGGTTTTGGTGAATACCAAAATGGCCGGCCGGCCGTCATCCGTCAAGCCGGTGGCGGTGCCGACCACGCCGGGAATCGCCATCAAGCTTGGGGTGTGACGGTCCTGGACTGCCATCACTGCCTGAATTTGCGGATTATCCTTGCCCAGCGTCACGACTTGCTGGCTGGCCTGCGGATCCACGGGCGTGTCGTAATTGCTCGTACAGCCCGTCCAGACCAATGCGGAGAGCACGAACAAAGCCACCACCCGCCACCCGGAAGAACGACGCCACGAGTTCTGCATAACCTTGCTCCTCTTTTGTGATGAGACGACAGGGTTACTATGGACGCTTTTCGGTTTTATCGTTCACAACAGCGGTCGAGAGCCAAAATTTGCCTTCGCGTGGGCTGGAATCGCTCGGGAGAAAACGGCACCATCGCAGACGGGCGGACTGCAGAGGCCGCACACGTCGCGGCAGGTCCGCGTCAGGCACAAAAGGGGATGGGAAAAGTTGGCAGCTTCGCGCTATATTATAAAAAATTGCGGCGAAAATAGAGAAAAGAAGCCGGCTTGTCAAGCGATATTTTCAGCTTCAACCATGCAGATGGGGACGCACGGCTTGCAAAACCACCTGCGTGGGAAATGCGGAAGGCGCCGCCGACAACGGTTTGCCGCCAGGGGGCGTGGCGCCCGGGTTGCCATCTTCATGCTGCCGCACGTCGTAAAAACCGGCTTGATGGAGGGCGGTGACATAATCTTGCGGGAAAAAGCGGAACGGGCCGGAGCGCATCTCGAAATCGACTTCATAAAAATTGATCTCGAGATTCGCCGGCGCCTTGTGGTGGTCGGCCGCGATGAAAATGTTGGGATAGTGCAGCGACAACACGATCCGGCCGCCCGGCCGCAGCACGCGCTGCATTTCGCGCAACAAAGCGGGCATGCGCTCGGGATGTTCGCCCACGATCACGCACAGAATCGCATCGAAACAGCCGCCCGCCAGGGGCAGAGGTTGCGCGAGATCACATTGCAGCAGCATTTTTTCCGGAAAGCGGCGGCGGGCGGCCCGCAAGCGCTCGGGGGAGGCCTCCACGCCGACCGCCGTGGCACCGGCTGCTGCAATCAACGACAGGCGATGGCCGTTGCCGCAGCCCACTTCCAGCACACGCTCACCCCGCTGCGGCGCGAGCACCAGAACGGTGAATTTGTCCTGCGCGGTGGTGACAGCCAGCGGCCGGTTGGCACGCAACCGGCGTTGCGGTGCCGGGGTCCGGCGCGACGACGCCGTGGAAGGAGTGATCGCCCTCGTGCCCTCATGCGTCTGTTCTTGCAACGCCACTGGGGCCGCTTTCACTGTCATCTTCATCTCCGCTGAAATTTTTCCAGATTGTCGAGAAAACTTTGAAAGGAAGTCAGATGCGCAATTTCACAGCCGTGGTTTTCAATTCTGGTGCCGCGCGGATATTGCGGGCAAATCGTGCCCGCTGCCACCCGGCGAAAGTGCCGCTCACATTCCGCGATGGTGGGCGCCGCCGCCACGAACAGGTGAGTCGGCGCGCTCGTCAGGCGAACCGCTTCCGGTCTCAACCGTGCCGGGCCCGCTGCCAGCGCGAGGTGGCCCCGCAGTCGTCCCCTGCTGAAAGCGAATACGTAACGCTGATAACGATGGCGCCTGCCCCACTGGTCATGCCCGTTCTGTGAGGGGACCAGCGCCAGGCAGGCCAGCATCGCCGCCGGCCGCGCTACGGCCTCGGGCAGGTGAAAGGTTTTGAGATCGACCACTTCGTTCAGAATGCGCAAATCGAAATGATCCGGCTGCGTGTGCGGCGTTTCGCCTTCGCAGCTGAGATGCGGGATGCCGTGCCGGCGCAGAAAGCGGGTCAGGGTCGCTTCGCAGGCCTTGCCGGTGGCGATCTTGTTGAATCGCCGGCCGGCGTCCGCGCCATAATTCATGCGGTCAAAAGTATGGTGCAGCGAACGGCAGGCATATGCTATACCGGCGGCCACTTCCTCCGGTAAAATCGCCAGGCAGATGATCTCCTCCGCACGCATGGCGCCCTCCCCGCGGCCTCATTTTTCCGCTATTGCTTTGGCGCAATTTTGTCACTAAAATCACCGGAGTCAACTTCACAAGCCGCCATCAAACCACAAAACAGGCACGCTCTCATTTTCAACCGGCAGGATTATGTCTTCCACTCGAGGCCAGAAAGCCGCGCCGACCGCGCGCGCGATTGATCCCGACAACCGCCTGAATGATTTGAACAGTCAGCGCTGGCTCACCTTTCAAAAGAGCTGGTTCATCATTCCCCGCGGCCGGGGCCTTGCAGACACGGCCGCGGAGTTCATCGCCTTTTTTACCAAGCAATTCGTGGCGCCGAACCAGCGGTCGCGTGTCGGCCTGCTGGCGGAGAACCTCGCCACCCTGCAACCCGTGATCTCTGCGCTCGGCCGTCAGCCTGTCATCCTGCACGGTCATACCACGCCTGACAGCACGCCGGCTTTGGACTATTGTTTGATTGATCTCAGTGAAGCCGGCACGATTGTCGATGAGCATGCCTTGTCGCGGTGGCAGGCGCGCATCACCGCCCTCGCGCCGCTGCTCAAAAACAATGCGTATCTCACCGTTTTCGTTCGCAACCAGGACGCCGGCGGACTGCTGCAGCCATTCGCCTGGCTGCTGGGCAAAGCCGTCGGCCAAACCTTGTCCCTAAAAGATGAGAAGATTGGTTGTGAAGAAAGAGCGCCTGATGTTTCCCCCTCCCCGGTGGGCTGGAGCACACTGCAGAATGTTGTCTATTGCCTGAATTTCCGCCGTGAAGAGCAGCCTCCGGAGGCGGCCGCATCGCCGATGGACTCAGGTACGCCTACCCTGTCGGTGTGTGCTTCCGGCAATTGGCCCCTTGTGCCGCCCCGCCCCTCCTGGATGATCGTCAAACCGCCGCCCCGCGAGAAACACGTGCTGCTGCATCCCGGCAAGTTTCCGGAAGCGCTCGTCGAGATCTTTTTAAAGGATTTCACACGGCCGGGTGACCGGGTTCTTGATCCCATGACCGGCACCGGCAGTGCGCTGCTGGCGGCACTGGCACTGGGCCGCGAAGCTTATGGCATCGAATTGAATCCGGCGTTCCATCGCGTCGCGCACGAACGCATTACCCAATATCTGCCCGCCCTCCCCGGCCTGCTGGATTCACCCTCGTGGCGGCTGGTCTGCGGTGATGCCACAACGGAAGCGAGCTATCGCGAACTGCCCGCCCGCTTCGATTACATCATCACCAGCCCGCCTTATTGGGATATGCTGCGCATGAAAGGCGCGGAAACCCAGCAAAAACGCAAAGCCGCGGGCCTGCCGCGCTTTTATTCCGATGACAATCGCGACCTGGGCAATCTCGACGATTATCCCACTTTCCTGGCGAAGCTCATCGCACTCTATCGCATGCTCGCCACCCGGCTCAACTCCGGCCGCTATTTCACCATCATCGTCAAGAATGTCAAGAAACGCGGCCGCATGTATCCGCTGGCGTGGGACCTGGCGCTGGCTTTGCGCCGGGACCTGACGTTGTGCCATGAACAGTTTTGGTGCCAGAATGATCAGAAGCTCGCGCCCTTTGGCTATCGCTATGCCTGGGTGAGCAACACCTTTCACCATTACTGCCTGCATTTCCGCAAACCATGAATGCCCGCCGCGTGACGCCCACGGTCTGAGGCATCTTCCTCCCAAAAATATTTGCCAATCCCGGCGAAGCCGGGATTGGCAGACCGGAACATTGCACCAAACTGTTCACAAGAGCGCGCTTGCACACAAACGCTAGCTTTCTGAGACTTCGGCCGCCGGCGTCGCACTGCCGTTGACTGGCGCCTCCCCCTGTGTCGCCGGTTGCCGCAACACTTCGGCAGCAGCGGTGCCGCTGGCTGCGGCTTCCACCCGGCCGCTGGCTGCCGCCCCGTCGTTATGGTTTTGGTTGTTGTTTTGGTTGTTGTTGCGCCAGATGCGATGCTCATCGCAGTACATGTTTTGCTTGGGCGCCGCCTTGTAGGTCGATTCAAATTCCCTGCCGCAGCGGGCGCAATTGTATTTGTAGACCGGTTTCTCGCGTTCGTTTCTGGGGACCAGGCGCAGTTCTTCGAGATAATCTTGAAAGCGCAGCACGGGAAAATCGCTGAAGCGCTGCGTGGGTTTGGGAAAAATGTATTCGTAGGCGGCGGAGCCACCAATGGTTAGAATCAAGACCCGCTTGCCCAGTTGCCGCACGCGCTCCAGCGCCGGCTGATAGTCGGCGTCGCCGAGCACGGCGATGGCGATGTCAAAGGCGTTGATGGCGGAGAAATAAAGCATGTCGGTGCCCATCGCCATGTCAATGGTGCGCTCCTTGGGAGTGAAACTGGTGTCGCCCTCGCGTGTGATGCGATCCTGCATGGCCATGAAATGACCGCGAAAATCGATCTCATGCAAGACGAGGTTGAAACCGAGCGACTCGCTGAGAATACTGTAGAATTTGCGCTGTTCCTCCAGCTTGAGGGCATCCTCCGGATGCACATTGAAGGGAACGCTGGCATAATAGTAGGTGCGCACCAGATCGAGCACTGGCGGTTCGCTTTGCAGCAGGTTTTGATAATACTGCCGCAAAAAACGCAGCGCCACCACGTTGATTTTGCCGAAGTCGATCTTGTAGGGCCCGCCATGCGCGCGGATGAGCATATCCTGGTTGTGATACAACCAGGACCCATCAATGAAGGTCATACAGCGCAGCAGGCCGTGGCGCACATGCGGCCGCGCCGCACCACGCACGAATTCAGTCACCCCATGGTCAGCAACCACCCGTCGGCCGTCTTGAACGGCGTCCTGATTTTCCATCACAATTTCCTCTTGGTTTTTGTCGAATTGGTCTTTCATGCTCTCACGGAGGTGGTCTGGTTAAACACACGGGTTTCAGGCGGCCAGAAGAAAGTTTTCAGGCTTGATCCTCCGCAGTTGTTGATCGTACTCGTTCAATTGCTGCATCAATTCGGTCACGTCGCGGCCGCTGCGGTCGCCGAGTTTGATTTGCTCCAGCAGGGCCTGGCGCTGGTCCTCGATCATGTAGCGTTGCAGACGGGCCATGCAGTCCGCGCTCCAGCGGCGATAGTCGATTTCGATTCCTTCTTTGTGAATCCGGCCGGCCTCCTGAGTGATGACTTTCGAGATGAATTCCGTCTGCCAGGGCTCGTTGAAATGGTGCAGCAACATTTCCGGCTCGACCGGCAGGTGGCGATCCAGCAGATTGTAAAAGACCTGTGCCATCGTGCGTGCTTGCGGGTCGTGAAAATCCTCCACCCGCATGAAGCTGAAGATGAACTGGATGGCGTTCCAATTCAGAACCATGATGCGCAGCAGTTCCATCTCCACAGCCCGGCTGCGCTCCGCAAACGTGCGCGGGGCGCCGAGCACGGCCTGGGGATTGGGTTGTGACACCGCCGCTGCGCCGCCACGCGCCTGCCGGGACTGGGAACGGCGCAAACGTCCCACTTCCTCCCACAGCGCGGCCTCGCTCACCTGCAGCTTTTCCGCCATGCGATGCACCATCATCTGCCGTTGCAGCGCGTCATTCATGCGCGCCAGCGTCGTGACAATCGAGCGCAGTTGCTCTTCGCGCGCGGTGGACGCCGCCCCCGCCTGGCCGGGCGCGCGGGCTTTGAATTCGAGCAAATCCGGTGCGTTCGCCAAAATCTCCTGCATCGCCCCGGCCGGATGCCGGCGGAGAAAACTGTCGGGATCGTCACCCGCGCTCAGTGTCGCCACTCTCACCTGCAAGCCGTTTTCCACCAGGATGTCAGCCCCGCGCAGAGTGGCGGCCGAGCCGGCGGCATCACTGTCAAACAACAGAATCACGTTGCGCGTGTAGCGCAGGATCAAGCGCGCCTGCTGCGCGGTGAGCGCCGTCCCGGAAGTCGCCACCGTGTTTTTGAAACCGCACAGATGCATGCGCATGACATCGAGATACCCCTCGACCACGATCAGACAATCAGCGGCACGCAGATGCTCCCTGGCCAGCGGCAGGCCGTAAAGAATCTGGCCTTTGTGGTAAACCGCGGTTTCGGGTGAATTGAGATACTTGGGGGAATCCTCGCGCTCGGGCGGGATGCGCCGGCCGCCGAAGGCCACCACGCGGTCGGAGAGGTTGTGAATCGGAAACATCACACGGTTGCGAAAGCGGTCGTAATAGCCCGCCATTTTGCCGTCTTTCGCGCGCGGGTTGAGCAAGCCTGCTTTCACCAACAATTCCGGATTCACCGACTTCTGGCGGGCGTATTTGTACAATTCCTCCCAATCATCGGGCGCAAAGCCGACCCCGAACAGCCGCAACGCCTCCTCGTCAAAGCCGCGCTGTCGCATATACTCCCGTCCGGCTGCACCCTTGCTGCTCGCCAGGATCAATTGGAAGAACTCCGCCGCCAGCGCATTGGCGAAATACAGGCCCTCCTTTTCCTGGCTGGCCGCACGATCCTCCGGCTCGGGCTCGGGGATCGCGATGCGGGCGCGTTGCGCCAGTTTGCGCACGGCCTCTGCAAAGCCCACGCCCTCCAGCTTCTGGATGAAGGTGAAAGCATTGCCGCCCGCGCCGCAGCCGAAGCAGTGAAAAATTTGTTTGTCGGGATTGACGCTGAACGACGGGGTTTTTTCCGGATGGAAGGGACAAAGTCCGAAATAGTTGCGGCCGGCTTTCTTGAGCGTGACGTATTCGGATATGAGATCAACAACATCCGTCGCCAGGCGGACTTCGTCTATGATATGCGGAGGAAGAGTCGGCATGATGTCTTGCAGCTCTCATTTCCCCGCGCGCATCGCGCCCCGCCGGAATAGCAAAGCCGGCAGGCTCCCAACACCGCATTCTCAGGCAAGTGGCACCGTCCGGGCACCCGCCTTCTTCATTACTGTACTGTTAAATTTCGTGCTCGCAAACACGAGCGTGTGCATTGAAAATTATTTAGTGTCTGTCCCGCAGAGTCCCGTGCCCTCCACGCCGGGATTGCCGGGCATCGTGGAATTCCTGCATGCCCGCCGCCCCTGCCGCCACACGTTCCAACGACCAGCATTCATTGATAAAAAGAGACTGGCGTCCGTGTTCAGTCCTGTTCATCCTCATCATCGACTCTGCGCGAACTTTGATAGAGTTTGCGACGAATGAACAGTTCGACCAGGTTTTTGTCGAGTTTGCCGCGTTGCGCCTCCTCCTGCAGAATCTGCAGGGACTTTTCCAGCGGCACGGCCTGCTTGTAGGGGCGATCCTGTGCGCTCAGCGCGTCGAAAATGTCGGCGATGCACATGATGCGCGCCTGCAGAGGAATTTCCTCGCCGCGCAGTCCCAGCGGATAGCCCGAGCCATCCATCATCTCGTGATGCGCGCCGGCATACTTGGGAATGTTCTCCAGATCTTTGGTGAAGGGAATTTTCCGCAGGATTGCCAGCGTATGCTCGACGTGCTTCTGAATCTCCTTGTATTCCGCCGGGGTCAGATTCCCCTTCACCACCGACAGGTTTTCATATTCCTGCGGGGTGAGATAGTAGCGTTCCTCGCCGTTGCTGTCCACGAAGGTGCGCTCGCCGATGCGGCGCAGGCGCTCGAGCTTGTCGGGCGAGAGATAGCCCGGGATGTTGATGGTGCGCAGAAACTCCAGATCGCTGTCGAGTTCCTTGAGCTGTTCGCCGAGGCGGGCATCGATCTCGCGCATGCGTGCCGCGCCCTCGCCATTCATCTGCACCAGCTCGAATTTCTGTCGCATCGCCTCGATGATCAGGGAGGATTTGATGGCGGTGAAGCGCTCGGCAATGGTCTCCATCTGCGCTTCGTTGAGTTTGGTCATCTTCTCCAGCACCGCCTCTTTCACACCGATCTTGCCGATGTCATGCAACCAGCCGGCCATGCGCAGCTCTTCCAGTTGTTCGGGCGTGAACTGGACGTTGGCAAACACGCCCTCGGTTTCTTCGTTGATGGCCTGGGCGATGCGCAGGGAATACTTGGCGACCCGTCCGGAATGGCCGGCGGTGTGTGGCGAGCGCGAGTCGATGGCTTTCGCGGAATACCGCACCAACGATTTGAACAGCGCACGAATTTCTTCGATGAGCTTGGCATTGCGGATGGCAACCGCCGCCTGGCTGGCAAGCGACAGAATCAGCGTCTCATATTCCTTGCGGAACGGCACCACCCGCCCATTGGCATCCAGCGAGTTGACCAACTGCAGCACGCCGATGATCTGATCCTTGTGGTCCCGCATGGGCACGGTCAGCATGGACTTGCTGCGATAGCCCATGCGCCGGTCGAAATCTTTGTTGAAGCGGTATTCCACCGTGGGCGGGATGTGATACACGTCGGGGATGTTCAACACCTGCCCGGTGATGGCGACGAAGCCGGAGATGCTCTCCTTGGTGAGTGGCACATAGAACGATTTGAAGGGAGGAGCGCCGTTGAGCTTCTTCTCCAGCGATTCGGTCTGCGCCACGAGAAAATTTAGCTTATCGTCTTCCTTGATGTAGAGGCTGCCGCCGTCCGCGACAGTAAAGCGCCGTGCTTCCTTGACGATGAGCTCGAGTAGCTTGTTCAAGTTGTGCTCGCTCGATAAGGCTATTCCGATCTGGTTCAAACGCGCAATTTGAGTTTGCAGATCATCATGATGAGCCAGGTCCGACGTGGCATCAAGGCTGCCCATGTTGCTCCTTTCACAAGTTGTGAGTCCTGATCGTCGGTTGCTATCCTGCGCAGCACACCTGCGGAGAGTGATGTCTCCGGCCCTGCCGTCATGCCGGCCATACATCACGATAAGATTCGGACAACGAATAGAGTTGGTACGGAATGCGGACACACGAAGCGGGTTTTCGCGACAGAACGGGCAAAGATAAAAAAACAACTTTCGAGATGCAAGAGGCAATCCCTCCTGCCCCGTGACATCGTCCGAGGGCAGCACCGCCCTCTCCCGGCCTCCGCCGGTTGCCGGCCGGCCGTCAGGTGCTGCGGCAAAACAAGACACCCGCCAGCGCGGCGCGCTCAGGAATCATCCTCCTCCGGCTCCTGTTGCAGACTGCTGAACATGCGATTCAGCATGTCAGAATAGGTTCGCACCGGCCCGGTTTCATCGCGGCTCAGCATCGAATTCTGATGCAGCCCCTCCAGCACGAATTCCATTCCCACTGCAAGCTGATCCGGCGACAGCTCCCGCGCACCGGGCAGATACTGCAGCGTCAATTCCTTCAATCCGTCCACGCGGTTGAGCGCCCTGACATATTCCTGATTGGAAAGCATGTCGGAGAGGTCGAGCTTGCGGTCGTTCTTGAACCACGCCACGACTTTTTGATACTCACGCCCCCCCTTCTTCATGACGGCATAGGGATCGGGGAAATAACTCAGAAAAACATGTTTGAGCGCCTTGCCCAGCAACCCCTTGCTGACATTGGCGGTGCCCTCCTGCTCGCCTTCGTAAACCAGTTCGATCTTGCCGGTAACTGCAGAGAGGGCGGCATAGAGGTCGCACACCCGCGGCACCAGCTCCTGATCGCCGGTGAGGTAGCTGCGGCGCTCGGCGTTGCTCACCAGATTCTCCAGCAGGGAAATCGTCAGGCGCGCGGAGACCCCGCTCTTTTGGTCGACGAACTCACTGCGGCGCGCCTCCACCGCCACCTGCTCGATCGCCTGGCGCAGAAAATATGCAATCTTGACCGGCAGGCCGTCGCGCTGCACCCACGCCTCCTGGGCGGTGATCTGCATGCCGATCTCCACCGTGCGCGGATAGTGGGTGTGAATCTGCGAACCGATGCGGTCTTTCAGCGGCGTGATGATGTTGCCGCGATTGGTGTAATCCTCAGGATTGGCGCTGTAGACGATCATCACATCCAGCGGGATGCGGATGGGGAAGCCGCGAATCTGAATGTCCTTTTCCTGCATGACATTGAACAACCCGACCTGGATGCGCGGCTGCAAATCCGGCAACTCATTGATCGCGAAGATGCCGCGGTTGGTGCGGGGAATGATGCCGAAATGAATGATGCCCTCATGGGCATAATGCAGCCGCTGTGCCGCCGCTTTGATTGGATCGATGTCACCGATCAAATCGGCGATGGTGACGTCGGGTGTCGCCAATTTTTCACCATAGCGCCGGTCGCGTCCGATCCATTCGATCTCCGCTTCATCGCCGAACTCGTTCACCAACTCCACACCATACTTCGACACCGGCGCGAAGGGGTTGTCGTTGATCTCGCTGCCCTTCAAAATCGGCACGTACTCGTCCAGCAAATCCGGCAGTGCGCGCAGAATGCGGCTTTTGGCCTGGCCGCGCAAGCCGAGCAGAATGAAATCATGACGCGAGAGGATGGCGTTGCACAGCTCGGGAATAACGGTTTCGTCATACCCGATGATGCCCGGGAAAATTTTTTCCCTGTTACGTAACTTCGTCACCAGGTTTTTGCGGACTTCGTCCTTGACCGGCAACACTTTATATCCGGAGGCCTTGAGCTGGCCCAGGGTGCGGATTTGCAACAGCGCTTTGGTGTTCATGGTCTCTTCGTTGCAGATGAAGCTTGCCTCAGGGCGGGCGCATTCGCCGTCATGGAGGGCGCCGGGCATCGACAGGCGGGCGCGCAAATGAACGGCCCAATAATGACGGCAGACGCACCCGCCGGCGCAATGTCAGCGCACATGCCGGCGCCGGTTGCGCAAATAATCGACAAACACGAATTCGCCCAGCCGGTTGAGCGAGGAGAAGTAGGCCCGGCCGCGGTTCGCCTGCGTGAGCTTGTTCACGAAGTCGACCAGCCAGGGATCATCAGCAATCATGAAGGTGGTGATGGTGGTCTTTTCCCGCCGGCACAGGACGGCCTCGTCCAGCGTCTTGTTGACAATCTTGCGGTCCAGGCCGTAAGGGTTCTTGTAGAGGCGACCGTATTCGAAAATGGCGGAGGGTTTGCCGTCGGTGATCATGAAAATCTGCTTGTTGACCCCGCGCTTGCGCCTGAGAATCGCACGCGCAAGCTGCAAACCGGCCCGGGTGTTGGTGTGAAACGGCCCGACGCTCACAAACGGGATGTCTTCCACCTTGACCTCGACTGCCTCATCGCCAAACAGCACGACATGCAGGCTGTCTTTGGGATATTTGGTCAGAATCAACTCGGAGAGTGCAAGCGCCACGTTCTTCGCGGGGGTGATGCGATCCTCGCCATAGAGCACCATGCTGTGGCTGATGTCGATCAGCAGCACCGTCGCGCAGGTGGCGAGATGCTCGGTTTCATAGACCTCGAGATCATCCTCGACAATGCGAATCTGTTCGAGGCCGGCGCGCCGGATGGCGTTGCTGATGGTGTTGGTGAAGTCGATGTTGCCGGGGGCGTCGCCGAAGCGGTAGCGCTTGGTTTCCGACAATCGCTCGATGCCCTCGCCCGATTTGGGAATGGCATGCTGGCCGCCCAGGCGGCTTTTGCGCAACGAGGAAAAAACCTGCTCCAGCGCATCCCGGCGGATGCGCTGGCCGGCATGCCGGGTCAGGCGCAATTCGCGGTTCACTTCCTCCACATACCCCTGCTGCTTCAGCCACTCGATGAAATCGCCCAGCCCCCTGCCCGGCTCATCATCAAACAGCCGGTGTTTCTGATCGAGCCGGGTGAGCCACTGCAACGCCTGGCGCACGTCGCCATCGCTGCGCAGCAGCAACTGGCTGAACAACTTCATCAGATCATCGAAGGTGAGGCGGCTCTTGTTTTGTTCATCGCGCCATTCGGAATAACGGAAGTTCATGACTGCGGTCCTGTTGAGGGTCGCGCCCGGGTGATGTTGCCAAAAGGTCGGCCAATATGCGAATTTGTTCCTGCAAATGCAAGTCCCCGTTGCCCGTCCAAGTAAGCGCCCCGGCAACGTGTGGCGTGGCGCAGACCTCCCTGCCCGCAGACAAGACAAGATGTCTGCGCTGCGGCCCCATACGCAACCGAGGCATGAGGCTTCCAACAATTTAACGGGAGGACTGCCCGGTGGCGGCCGGCTTGCGGAACTGCGAGCGCAGCAGGGCGATACCCGCTCCGGCCATCACCACACCCAGCGCGTCAAACCACAGCGGCTGAAACTCCACCGCGCGATTCAACTCTGTAGTATAGCCCGGGATTTCCCACCGCAGCCAGGAGAGGACAAGCACCGGCAGCGCATTGTGCAGCGCATGCCCAAAAAGACAGGGCACCAGCGAGCGCGTTTGCACAAACCACCAGCCCAAAACGACACCGGCGACCGCCGCACTGAAGAACTGCCAGGGGTTGAGATGAATCAGCGCAAACAACAGCGCCGAAGCCAGCACCGCTTTGCACCTGCCATAGTTGCCGAGCAGGCCGCGCAGAATCAGCCCGCGGAACAAAAATTCTTCGGTCACCGGTGCGACGATCACCAGCGTCAGGACGGTGGCCCACACATTCTTGCCGGGATCAAAAAGCTCCCGCATCAAATCAGCCAGCCAGTTCGGCACCGGCAACACCAGGCGCAGAAGATTGTCGCACTCAGACAGCAAAATGTTCATGCCCAGAATCGTCAGCATCATCGGCAGCCACAGGGAAGCCGCCACCGGTTGCAGCGGGAACAGTTCGCGAAAGCCGGCGCCTGCCTGCCGGCTGCCCCACAGCAAAGTCAATCCGATCGCCACGGTGTTCGCCAGTGCCAGCACCAGCGGCTGCGCCGCCACCGCAATTTGCAGCAAATCGCCAAGCAGACTGATCGGGATGCTCGCCAGCGTGAGCAGGAGAATGACCATTCCCAAAAGCCCGAACGCCTGCGCGAGGTTGGGATAAATTTGCCCTTGCTCCATAAAAATCCCTGCTGGACTGCCACTCTGCTTGCAGGAACTGCGCGCCCGCCTTTTGTCGGTTCGCTTCACCGGGCGGATGCCGCAGGACACGACAAGCGCTTCCACCAATCAAATCATAGTTCGTCTCTGTCCAAGAATGTTCCGCCCCCGGCAGCGCCGGGGTATCCCAAACGGTGACAGGCGCGAGAGCTCCGGGGAATGTGAAGCACCAGCCGGGCCGGAGCAGGAACAATCGTTCAACAGTCAAAGCTTGCGGACAGACACCAGCTCGCTAATCCCGCACCCAGATTTTGACACTTTGTCTGGGCACGGTCAAATCGATGGCTGACAACGGCAGCAGCTCGCTGTCGGGAAGGCCGCCAATACCGCTGGCGTGATCGACACGATCGGCATCCGCAACCAGGCGCCAGCGCGAACGCGGCGGCAACTCCACACCGGAGAAGACCGCATCGACCGTATCGGTATTGACCAGCACCAGCAGCCGTTCACCGATCACGTAGCCGAGCAATCTTTCGTTCTCCGGCAGGAACCATTTGATGTAATCGTCCGCCGGCTTGGTGGCAACCCGGCAGACCTGGCCGTATTTGCTGTTGCGCAGAGCGATCAAGCCGCGCCAGTATTTGTACATGTTGTCATAGTTGCATTTGATCTGACCATTGTCGTCGCCGCGCTGCTTGCCCTTGGTTTCCCATTGAAACTCGTTGGCGGCGCGCAGATTGTAGGTATCACGCTTGCCATGCAGGTAAATCGGGCCGGTGCGGGTGTGTTTGACGACCTCTTCCAGCGGGGCGGCGCCCTTGCTGCGCATGAGTTCCGTGCCGCCATGAATGATGACCGGCCCGAGCGAAGTGAACAACATGGCGGCCGCGATTTTGAAGGGCCCTTCCTCGACACCCTGGCGGCCGTCCCAATCGTGCCGCGCGAAACGGTCCGCCATCGCCCAGTTGTCATGGATGTCGAGATAGTTGATGCCACTCAGCGGCGTGTGCTCGGTCTCGAAGCCGGCTGCCACGGCGAGTTGGGCCTCGGTGCGCCGGCCGTTGCCTCCGGCATAGCCGCGATCGGTGAATTTGTTTTTGGGATTATCCGGCGGGCCGTGAATGGCGTTGCGGAAATCGTCGTCAAAATAGGTGATGGGCGCATCGTTCTTGTACCAATCCCACGCGGGATTGGCCTGAAAGTGGGGATCGCTGGAATCGATCCAGGGTTCGCCGTAGAGAATGATGTCCGGACCCAGCGTCTGGCGCAATGCCAGCAGTGTTTGCTTGTCGGTCAAGCCGGCCAGGTCGATGCGAAAGCCGTCAACGCCGTATTCCTCCACGAAGAACTTGCACTGCTCGATGATCCAGCGCTGCACCATGGGACGGTCTTCCGACTTGGTTTCGTTGCCGAAGACTCCGATGAGCCGCAACTGCTCATCGCTACGGTAGTAGTACTGTGCATCGAACGCCTTGAAGTTGAAAACGAAATCACGCCCATCGATGTTCTCGGCCGTGTGATTGAAGACGAAATCCAAAATGACGGCGATGTCTTTTTTGTGAAAAGCCGCCACCATGTCGCGAAACTGTTCGTTTTGCGCCCCATGATCCGTGCCCTTGATGCGATAGCGGTTTTCCAACGCGAAGAAGTTGGAAATGCGATAGCCCCATTGATAGTTCTCCCGGTTGATGCCGCGTTCGATCATATAGGGGTCGTTCGCAAACGCCTCCTGCCATTCCTCGTCGGGGTAGTGCATGAATTCCTGCACCGGCAGGAGATGCACGGCATTGATGCCCAGCTCGACCAAATGATCGAAACCGATCTTTTCACCCCTGGCATTGCGCAAATTGGGCTCCACCATGCCGGCAAAAGTACCGCGCTTGTTCTCCGCCAGGCCGGTAAGGCCGGTGGTGAAGTCCTGTACGTGGACTTCGTAGGCAATCAGATCAGCCATCTTGGGCCGGCCTTTCGGCAGCGGCGGCGGTGGCGTGACGGGCGCGCAAACCCGGCTGCGGCCCTGGGCATCGACGTTGGCGCGGGCATAGGGATCGTTGACGTGCACCGGCCGCTGCTCAAAAAAATAATTGCCGGGATCACTGGGACCGTGCACGGTGAAATCATAATACTTGCCCACCAGATTCCCCGGCACGCTCGCCTGCCATACGCCCAGGTCGTTTTTCTTCATCTCCAGGATCTGCTCCGCCTCCGAGGTGGGCGTTGCATAGAGATAAAGTTTGACCAGTGTGGCACGCGGGGCAAAGACACGAAAGATGGTTTGACGGGTGGCATCATCGTAAAACGCGCCCAACTTCTCGCTGGAGTAGAGATGGCGGAAATAGCCGGTGAACGAGGCGACCACTTTTTGTCCCAGCTTCACGACGTCAACGTAGTGGACACGTGCCAGATCCAGCGCTGTTTGCACATGCAAATGCAGCTCCTCCGGCCCCACGCGCAGCACCGCCGCCACTGGAATGACCATGCCATCCGCCCGCAGCAGGCGATAATCCGCTTCCTTGAGAGAGGGTTCATCCTTGCTGCCGGAAAGCAACAGTCGCACATAGTGCGGGTTTACCAGCTCGGCGGTCACGTGCAGTCGTTTTTCCCCGGGTTTGAAAACCAAGTTGCCACTCTTTTTGTTCGGTGCGGCCGCCGGCACCGGCAGCCATTCGCCTTCGTCGATCCGGAATTTGAACTGCATTCCGGGCGTCAGTTTCGAGACGGTTGTGCGGGAAACGGCCAGCGTCCACAACGTGGTATCGCTCTGCTCCCGGCGCAGCGCCCACTCCGGATCCGCCATATCCTGGCTCCAGCCGCGCATCTCACCAGTGACTTCTACCCGGACGGGCCTGACCCCGTAAACCGTCTCATCAAAAATGAAAATCACCTCATCGCCGTGGGCGCGATAGCCTTGCAGGCGCTCGGCGGAGGTGAAAGCGGCCTGCGCAGAAAGATGGCCGTGCACCATGAATACGGCAATGAGACAGGTGGAACAACCGAAGATTTTTCGCAACACGACAAAACTCCTCGCGTGAATTGTGCCAGTTTGCCGTATCCGGCAGATGAACATGCAAGATAAAAGAAATTGCCTTTCTGCCAAGTTGATTTTGCGTGTGCCGTCCCTGCCGCGACTGCCCCTTGCATTTATGGGGCAGGGCGATTATGTTGGGAAAAAATCACTCAGAAAACCGGGGCTGCCATGGAAACCACCAGACTTGAAAAATTACTGCGCAGCTTGAACAATGATCCTGCAGATGCTTTCACGCGTTATCTGGTCGCGCTGGAGCTTACCAAGCTGAACCGGACGCAGGAGGCCTTGACACATTTTGAACGGCTGGTCGCCGAGCATCCAGATTATGTGCCGACCTATTATCAATACGCCCGCCTGCTGGAAGGGCTCAATCGCATTCCGGAGGCGATCGCAATCTATCGTGCCGGCTTGCAGGCGGCCCGCGGCGCCGGCAATCACCACGCTGCCAGCGAGCTGCAGGCCGCGTTGGATTTGCTCGAATGACGCACTCGGCAAAAGGTCGTGCACAAATTTCAGTTGCAATTGGCTGTTAATCTTTGCACAATGGCAGCACAGTCTTTGCACAGCATGAGGTGTGTCCGCATTTTCAATCCTCTTCGTGAAAGGAGCCGGCAAATGGCACTCAAAGAGAAGTATCAGGACTTGCTCGACCTGGGGATCAAATTGCAAGTCAAGGATGGTGACGTTCGGGAGGAAGGAGGCAAGTTGTACATCAAAGGCACGACCACGTACCAAATGGAAAAGGATTTGCTCTGGGACAAGATCAAAACCTATCCCAACTGGGAAAACGAGATCGTGGCTGACATCAAGGTCGAGAGAACCGACGTCTATGGGTATTACACCGTAAAATCCGGCGACACCCTGTCAAAGCTGGCGAAGCAGCACCTCGGCGATGCCAAACGCTACATGGAAATCTTCAACCTGAACAAGGACATTCTCAGCAATCCGGATCTGATCAAAGTCGGTCAAAAACTGAAACTGCCGTTCAAATAACAGCCTCTGCGCGCCGGTGCTGCCTGCTGCACCGGTTTGCAGAGAGATTTTCCAGAGCCTGGCAGCCATGCGGCACCAGGCTCTGGCATTTTCGGGCTGCGTTTTGCGCGGGGAGATTCCGGGCAGGTCACGCCAGGCTCATCGGCGCATGGACTGCAGAAAGCCATAAAACGACAATGCAAAACTGATTTGGAATGACGCAAAAGCGGCACCGGAGTAGCGATCATACCGCCGGGCGCGTGCGTAATAACTCTCCCGCAGCACCGGGTCCCCATAACTTTGATACTGCCGGTATGCCTGATCAGCCTCGTGTTTGAAATAGATGGCTGCCACACCGACAGCCAGACTGGCACCTGCAGCGAGGTAAGTCAATCCCAGGTAGCGTACGCGGCGCCGCTCACGCGCGTGGGAGGCCTGCTCGTGCCGGGAGGCAAAGGCGGGGTCTTTTTCAAGGACGAGCTCAAAGTGCCGCACGGGCTCGGCAAGCCCCGCCTCCCCGGGAGGTGGTGCGAGTTCGAGAACGCGGGGATAATATCCCGGCATGACGACTTCCACCGTGGTGCGGGCCTGCTCCGGCAGACGCAAAACCAGCGGTGTCGTGCCTTCCAATTTGTGCTCCCGCCAGACTTCCGCACCGTAAGGGGTGGACGTGATGAAATAGCTGCGATAAAACTCCGCCACCAACGTCACGGTATCACCGGCGGCGAGCGTGACGCGTTGTATCCAGTCGGAAGCGAGCCAGCTCGAGGAATCGCTGCGGCGCACGCCAAACTCATGTTCGCCGGCGGCGACTCGGTAATGATGCAAGGGGGTCACGCCAATTTGAATGTCATCGAGAAAAACCGGCAGGCCGGCATGGCGGGAGAGAATCGAAACGAGCGCGTGGGTGGAATCCGCTCCGGCAAGCTGCGCCGGCAAGTTCGCGACGCTCATGGCAAGCATCACGATTGCCAGGCGGCTGCCGCGCCGCCAGCAGGCAAGGCGCAACGTGCAGCGGCAGGAGTCCCTGTTCGCACAGATCGTGTGCGGCTTGCGGGTGCGAGACCATTGCTTGCAGGAGACCAAGGCTCATTCTCCGCCGGCAGGACGTGATGAGGCAAAGAGGTAAAGCTCACGCTCTTCACTGGCGAGGATCAGATGCCCCTGCCACAAAACGGGATTGGTGCGCACGCGGCCTTCCAGTTCCTGGCGCCAGAGCAGTCCGCCGTCGCCGGCGCGCACCGCATAGAGGTGGCGGTCGAGCGCACCAAAGAAAATGGTTTCGCCGGCAAGCAGAGGCGAGGTGCCAATCACACTGAGCGCGCGGAACTCCCACTTGAGCCGGCCCGAGGCCGGTAGCAGCGCACGCAAGCGGCCGTCAGCGCAGGCCAGCACGAGCAGGCTGTCATTCACCGCGGGTGCAAGGAAGATGCGACCGGGGCTCGTGGCGCGCCACAGAATCTCGCCCTTGACCAAATCCAGCGCGACCACTTGATCCCGCGCCGTGCCCAGGAAAACGCGCCGGCCGTGAATCACGGGCGTGGCCAGCACCGGTTGTTCGAGATCGGTTTCCCAGATCTTCCTGCCGCTCTCGGGCCGCAGGCCGTAAACCATGCCGTTATCGGCAGCGACTACCAGCACGCCTTCACTGAGCGCGGGCGAAGCATGCAATTGGGCATGGGTTTTGAATTGCCAGCGCCGCTGTCCATCGCGCAGGTGGTAGGCATCGACATGCTGGTAGAGCGCGGCGACGAACAGCAGGCTGTCGGCGAGCAATGGCTCGCTGGCGATGTCGCCGGCATCGATTGCCCACCAGCGCCTGCCGCTGGCGAGATCGAAATGGGCCAGCGTGTGCTTGCCATGGCGCATGGCAAGCACAACCGAATTGGGAGTCACGGTGAGCGTGCCGGCATTGCCCTGGGGCAGCTTCCATTTGCGCACGATTTCGCGTTTCTCCAAATCGACCACGTAGATGCGGCCGTCAAGAGTGGGCGCGAACAAAAAACCGCGGCTGACGAACAGATTTTGCGCCGCCGCGGACGAAAGCCGGAAGCGGGCAACCTGCTGCAGGGGCGGGATGAGCGTTTCCGCGCGTGCCGAACTGCGGCGGGCATCAAAGCCGGCGGTACGCCAATCCCCTTGCGGATTGTCCGGCAGACGCAACTGCAGCGGCGCTTTGGAGCAGCCCGCGAGCGTGGCCAGGGCCAGCAAACAGCAAATTGGATGCACTCGCAACATGTTCTCTCTTTCTGCAAGCCCCGGCGTAGAAATCATCGTTTCATTGTCTGTCATTTTCGCCGGAGTGATGACCTCCCCTCCTGCCCCGCGCTCACCGCTTTCGCTCAGAAATCCCACCCGAAGAAAAATTGCTGGTAGACTTTGCGGTCGAGCTGCAGCCGGCCGGGTGCGAGTCCGCGATCGAGGTCATTCCAGTAAAAACGCCGACCGATATCATAGCGCAACACCAGGAAGCCGCCGACGCGCAGGCGCACGCCGAAGCCCGTGCTGCCGAGCAGGCGCTCGAGCTTTTGATCCCAGGCATTGCCAAGATCCACAAACAGGGCTCCGCGAATGGAGCTGAAACCCACGCCGCCAAAGGGGAATGCCACGACAAAGCCGTCGATGAAAGGAAAGCGCAGCTCCTGGCTGAGCAGAAACGTCTTTTGGCCCCAGATGCGCCAGCGGGGATAGAGCCGCAAATCCCAACTGCCGCCCATGAAAAAGGGATAGGCTTCCTTGCCTTGATTGTACTGTGTCTGCAGCCGCAGCGCATAGGCGTTGCGCACGCCGAGCCGGAAGTAATGGCGGTAATCCGCGAGAATGGTGTAGAAATTCACCTTGGAATGGCGCACATCGACCGTGTAACCCAGCGCGAAGTTGAAGCGCCGGCCATCCACCGGCCCGGAGGGGCCCCACAGGGAATTGTCCTTGACGAACGACACAAAATTGGAGACCAGCAGCGCATCGCGCGCCAGCGAGAGGCCCTCCCAGTGTTTGTGGGACTGGCGCACATTGACACTGGCTTCGACACGCTCAAACACGCTGAGCGGATAGCTGAGCGCGCCAAAACCGCCATAGCGCCGTTCGAAAAAGTAACCTTCCGCATAGTTGTAGTAGCGCCCGGCGAAATGATACAGCCCAAAGGCATGATTGGCGCGCCGCGAGAGATCGAAGCGGCTGACCGCGACGTTGAAGCTCTCCAAAAATTCGCTGCGGGTTTGCGCGTTGTTGAACACCAGAAAATGATACTGTTCATTGCCGAGCATGTCCGACATCGCAAGCTGCGCCCCGCCCGCCGCGCCAAAAATGGGATCCTGTGTGATCTGGCTTTGCGCGATATCCAGGCTGAATTTGCGCTTGTAGGAAAATTGCGTCGGCGACATTTCACCGCTGAGCTTGGCAATGGTCCAGGGCGGCCGGCGAACGTGCAGCGTGTCCACTGCCCGGACGGTGGCCTGCTCGAACACCTCCTGCACGTTTTCCAGCTCGCGAATTTGGAAGTTGAAGCGCTCGAAGGCGGTGAACAGCAGGCTGCCCTTGTCGGTCCATTCCGGATCGAAGGCACCGGTGGTGAAACTGGTGAGCTTGCGCATTTCGGCGGCGCCGTTGATGGCGCGGGGATACAACGGCGCGGAAACAGCATCGCCGTTTTTGAAGGGATTGTCGAGGCTGGCAGTGGTGGCCACCTGCATCTCGTTGCCCGGCACCTGCAGCATCCAGAGATTGAAGGCGCCGTCGCGGTCGGAGGTGAACGCCAGCGCCCGGCCGTCGGCTGACCACGCCGGCGCGTAATCGCGATGTTTGCCGTAGGTGACGTATTCGATCTCGCCGCTGCCAAGATGATAGAAAAAGAGATTATAGGCGCCCTGCCGGCCGTAAACCGTGCGGTCGGAAGCAAACGCCAGCACGCGGCCGTCCGGTGACCAGGCGGGATCGCGGTCGTCATAATGGTCGTTGGTCAGTTTGGTCAGCCGCTCGCTGTCGAGATCGAGCAAAAAAAGATCGCGCATGCCCGCGAAACCGGTGGCGGCAAATGCCAGACGACGGCCGTCCGGCGACCAGCTCGGCGAACTCAGGGTGACGAGCTCATCGAATTGATGCCGGCTGACAATTTTCTTCCGGCTCAGCGAATAGATATAGAGTGCGTCATACCCCCGGCTCTTCGAAACGAATGCCAGCAAACCGTGACGGTTGACATCCAGTTTGCTGCGCAACAAATTGAAGGCTTCGAATTCGGTGGTGCGCTCGCCATCCACCAGGGTTTCGGGATGCCCCTTTTCCGCGCGTTCCATGCCGTAGGGCATGCGGTAGATGTTCGAATAACCGACGCGATTGGACAGGAACACGATTTCGCGCTGTTCGCCATAGCAGGCAAAGGCCGGCTTGGTGCTGATGCCCTTGTCGGTGAGGTGGCGGGTGATCATGCCGGGCACATCATGATCCTCCAGCAGCGGGTATTTTTCCTTCTTGAGATGATAGAGCCAGAGCTTGTCGAACTCGCGGTAGTCCACCCCCAGCGTAAGCTTCATGACCTCGGAAAAATTATCGGCCTTCCAGATGTTCTCAATCAACTGCAGCAACTTTTGCTCGCCATAGCGTTCGGCAATGAACTTGCAAATGGCCTGACCTTCCTTGTACATCAGAAAAGTGCCGTAGATGCGATACATCTGGCTGAGCGGCACCAGTTGTCCGGCGAGCACGGCGTCGCGAATGAACATCTCCGCTTCGCTGTCCCAGCCTTCCGACCAATACTCCGCAATGCCTTCGGTGAACCACAGCGGCAGCCCGGCATGCTGGGTGCGTTTATGATCCTTCAAAATGCGGTTGGCCCGGCCGTGTGTGAACACGTGCACCAATTCATGATTGATGACATGTTCGAATTCCGACAGACTGCCGGTGGCTGGAATCACCACGCGACCCTTCAAAAACTCGAAGAAGCCGCCCACCCCCTCGGGAATCAGGTTGGGAATGGTGTTGGTCTGCTGAAAGTGAAAATGATTGGAATAAAAAATCAGCGGAATGGGATGATTGAAGCTGTAATTGGTGAGATTTTCCAGCCGGCTGTAGGCCTCCTCGGCGAAGGTGGCGCCGATTTCCGCCAGCTCACGCATCTCCGGATAAAAATAGATGTCGAAATGGCGGGTTTTGAAAATTTGCCACTCAAAATGATTGTACTGCACCTTGTTGCGGCCAAAGTAATATTGCCCTTCACTCGTGGCCGTCCAGGCCAGAAGGACAAGCAGCAGAAGCAGCCATCTTTTCATGCCACGCTCCGTGGGCTAGCCTGACTTGCGGAGTTGGAAACACTTGCTCTGGCGGAGTCAGTCGGAATCTAGCGTTTGCCGCTAGAGAATCAAGTCAAAACTCTTGAACCGCGTAAAGCCTGAGTTACTTGTAGGGGCGTGGCGCAGACCTCTTGCCGAATGTCACCACCTGAATTTTCCACCCAGATTGATCCCATCAGCGGGAACGCCGGTTTGATCGCGACGCCCAACCACCCAGGGGGTGGTGCAGAAAAAATCTTGCAAGCAGAATTGCTGCCAACTCCCTCAGAAGTGCCCGGCTTGGTCTCCCCAAAAAACTGCGCCAGATCATGAGAAATTCCACAGGCCACTCTCAACGGAGTTGGGTAGCCTCCAAGATTCTCGTGCCTATAAACAGTTCACTCCTGACGGAGCGTGGTGAACACGGCATTCATTCCGGGGAACAGCAAGCCAGCATGCAAAATTCAGGGAGTATTTGCTGAATCGCAGGATAAAGCCACCGTCAAACCGTGGCATAAGGGTGACTTCTGCGGCTTCGCATCCTTGCTTGTTTTGGATTCTTATCGCTTCGAAAAAGCCAGCAGCATTGAACATCTTCTCTGCTGGCAGGGAGGCCTGCGCCACTCCACACGTTGTGGAGAGATTACGGGATCACCCCACTCGCCGGCAGCTCCCGGCTCTACTGGTATCCGGCAGACAACCATCCCCAGTCACGCCTTACATCCCCGATGTCTCCCCGCAGGAATCCGGTGAAGACTCCGGCAGGCGCAGCCGGACTCTTCGTATGCCCGCCCGTCTGACATGCCGGGAAACCACTTGCAGCGTGACGGGCTTCACTGCGCCGCGGGCTGCCCTGGCGCAACGATCGCCGCGAGCGGATCGCGCGTCACCCGCGGCAGCTTGATGCGTTCGGCACCATCAACCAGCCATCGCCCCTCGCCGGCCTCGAGCACCCGCCCGATGAGTCGGGCAGGAATCCGGGCAAGGCGCAACCTGCCGAGCACGGCCTCGCAGGCCGAAGGTTCGCCCACGATCAACAGTGCACCGGGCGCGAACGCGGTGAGGGGATCAACGCCGAAATACTCGCACAGCAGCTTGACCTCCGGCAGCAACTCAATTTGCGCGGGATCGATTTCAACGTCGAGGTTGACCTGGTCCAACAAGCCGTGCAGCACACCGGCCAGGCCCGCCTGAAACAGATCGTGCAGGGCGTGAATGCCGTTCACTTTCCAGGCGCAGCGTGCCGCCGCCAGCACACTGGCCTCCTCGACACCGGCAAGCTGCTGGCAGCGTTTGGCAAACTTCAGATCAAATGCCTCGGACAATTCCTGTTCCCTGGCATATGCCATGAGTGCGGCCGCCGCATCTCCGAGGCTTTTGGTGAGAATGAGCTGATCGCCCGCTTGAATGCCATGCGGCTGATACGGCCGCGGCACGGCGAGGAACGCGAACATTTGACATGCCACCAGCGGCTCGCGCACGGCCGGCATGCAGCGCGATTCTTCACCGCGCCAGTCCACCTCCAGCTTTTTGGCAAAGTCGGACATTTCCGCCCACAGCGCATGCGATTCCGCGGCAGGATTTCCCTCTGCCGGCAGGAGCAGCGTCGCCCACAGGCTGTGCGGTTCGCCACCCTGGCAGGCCAGGGCATTGGCCAGCGCCTGCACAGTGTATTTCCCCGCAAAATCCGCAAGTGCAAGAAAGCGCGTGGCCAGGAGCAGCCGCTGCTCGGCAAAAGTGAGAATAGTCTCCCGCTCGACGAGAGTGGAGACGGGCGCCAAACCGCCACTGCCGGCCGCCATCCGCCAGGCTCGCATCAGAGCCTCCAAATCCTGCGGGCTGACTGCCGGCACGGCATCTTCACGATTTTGGCGCGCTTTGGGCATGACCGCGATTGGAAGGAAGATGAGACAGCACATGCATTGCCAGCAGCACCTGCACGACAGCGTGGTTGGCTTGAGCCCCCCGGGAGGACTCCCGGTGTTGCCTTCGCCCGAAACGACAGGGTGAAGTTCCGGGCGCAGTGCGGCGTATTTTACGGATCGAACCAAACGACGCGTCAAAACGGCTGCCACGATAAATTCGATTGAGCCGATGCCGGTTTGCAGGACGGTTTTCGATCCGGCTGACCGGCGGTGCAACGCGCGCATCGCGACCGGCCGGCGCCGGCTTCAACCCGCCAGCACATTCCCGCCGTTGACATTGAGAATCTCACCGGTGATGTAAGAGGCCAGCGAGGAGGCAAGAAAGATGACCGGGCCGGCAATCTCTGCCGCGGTCGCCGCGCGGCGGAGTGGTATCAGGCTGGTGATTTTCTCACCCTCCTCCGCCAGGGCATCGTTCGACATGTCGGTGGCGACCCAGCCGGGCGCCACGCAATTCACCGTGATGTTGAAGGGTGCCAGCTCGGGCGCGAGCGATTTGGTGAAGCTGATGATGGCGCCCTTGGTCGCGGCATAATGGGAGTGAAACGCTTCGCCGCGCTGGCCGGCGGTGCTGGCAATGTTGATGATCGTGCCCCGGCGCCGCGCTTTCATGTGCGGAGTCACCAGCCGGCAACAGTGGTACATGCTCTTGAGATTGACGGCCATGGTCTCATCCCAAACCTGCTCCGGCATGGTGTCGATTGCGCCATAGGTCCAGATGCCGGCGTTGTTCACCAGCACATCGATGCAGCCGAAACGGCGCAATACTGCGTCGACCATGGCTTCGACGTCGACATAGCGACTGACATCCGCCTGAAAACAAGCCGCCTGCCCGCCGCGCTGGTTGATCGCGGCGGCAAGTTGTTCGGCGGCAGCCTGGGCGCGGTGATAATTGATGGCGACCGCCGCGCCTGCCTGTGCCCCCAATTGCGCCACAGCAGCGCCAATGCCACGACTGGCGCCGGTAATCAACATCACTTTGTTGCGGAGATCAATCATGGAAGCCATCCGGTTTGCCTGAACAGCCTGATGGAATTGGACGCGGACAAAATAACGACTGGCTCCGAAAAAGTAAAGCCGGACTTGCATCGGCAAATCCGGCTCGCGGGCAACGCCAAAGCGTGTATTCAAGGGCGGGGGAACCGGCAAGCGCGCTCAATAGCCAAACTTGTAGGTCTGCCGGAGCGTCACATCCGGGGTGGAAGGATCCATTCTGCCGAAATCGTTCCAGCGCAGAATTTTCCGCAGAATGCATTTGTCCAAATCTGGCAGGTTCAACGTCGAGGAAATCACACTGGCTTCGGTCACTCTGCCGGTATAGGCCACGGTGAACCGCACCGACACCTCGCCTTTTAAAGTCGGCGAAGTTTTTAATGCCTGGCGATAGCAGTCTTGAATGGCGGCACTGTGTGACATGACAATTTCGCGCATGCGCGCGGGATCGCGCGAGGCCGTTTCCCGCGGCCGCCGGCGTGCCAGCCCCGTCACTCCCGGGATCACGGCTTCTTCCACCAAACTTTCGACCGGCTCGACCTTCTGGAATTCGCGCGTTGCCGTCACCTCTTTTTTGGGTGCCGCCGCCAGATTGGTCACGATTTCCTCGGCTTGCACCCCGGAGGCCGTGTGGCGTTCGCCGCGCACCTCGCGCTGCGCAATCATCACTTTTTCGGCATCAAAGCCACCGTGGCCGAGCAACCCGCCACTGGCGCCACCCACTGGTGCGCCGAAGTAGTCCTGGCCCACGCGCGGCACGCGCAGGGTCCTCACCTGCGACAGAACTTGCTCGAGATCCTGGGCTTGCGCCACGCCGTGCTCCAACACATCCTGCACCGGCTGATAGGATACCAACCGGCCGGTCGGCGCCGCAAGATTACTGGTGCTGGTCAACAAGCCGAGCAACCCCACGCGCCCCACTTCTTCCGACAGGGCCTGTCGTGCCCGCTCGCGCACCGCCGATGAGATGCGGCGGTGTATTTCGCTGGCTTCGCGCGTCACCCCGCGGGCTTCGGGTGTGCCTGCCCCGGGCCGCAAACCCGGATTCAAAGTTGGCGGCTCCGTTCCCATCACCTCTTCGACGATGGCGGGGAGATATTCCGAGGCATACAACAACAACTCGTTGGGCGTCGTGTTTACGCGGGGCGGCTCCACCTCGAATTCCGAGAGGAAGGTTTCGGCATATTTGGCTTGCAGCCGCGCCACCTCCGCTTCGGTCGTGCCGGGCGGATGCGTCCACAGCTCATAAATAATGATCAGCGGCTCGATGATCATGACCAGAATGAGAATGGCCATGAAACGCCGGTCCATCGTTTCCCAAAAACGACGGTTGAACTCCTTGGGAAAGCTGGTGACGACATCGTCATCTTCCGGTGCCGGGCGCGGCAGAGGCGGGGGGCCATCCTCTGGTGGAGTTGGTAACGCGGAAGCCTGTTCAAGTTGAGCGCTGTCGTACAAATGATCCACGTGCGGAGCTCCAACTTTTGCTGAGCGTCGAAAGAAAAAACAAATGCCAAAACCGTAATTGCCATTTACGGATTGGTGGTATGCAAGCCCGCCTAAATCATTAATCGGGGCTGTTTAGCCCGCGCAGTATGGCGTAATCACAAATCCCGTATATTTTCGTCTTAGCATGAGACAATCGGGATAAAACGCAGCTCATGAATCTGCGCCAGTTACCGGCACTGGCTCCTTCACTGACAAACGCGGGATAATTTAAACAAGTATTATGCCAAAACTTACAGTATTGGCAAAACAGCCAAAGGCGGGATCAATCTGGAAAATCTCCTTCCCTGCCATGGATGGACTTGGATGCCGGCTCTACCAGCCGGGAGAGGGCGATCGTGATCTCCTCTCCCGCATAGTTGCACAATGCCGGCAGGCTTCTTCCGTCAAGCCCTTCGGGGCAGAGCCGCCCTTGTTACATCCGGCGACTCGCCTCCAGTTTGACGGTAAACGCCATTTTGGCGCCATTGCGCAACACTACGATCTCCACCTCCTGTCCGGGCGCATGCTGGCCCAACGCATATGTGTAGTCGTAAATGTTTTTGATGTCAATTTCGCCAAATTTGATGATAATGTCACCGGCCTGCAGCCCCGCACGCGCCGCCGGGCCGCCCTCACGCACACCACTGAGCTTCAGTCCTTCCACTTCGGCGGCGTAGTCGGGCATGGTACCCAGGCTGACGCGAAAAGCCGTCATGGCCCGGCGCTCGGAATCGGTTTTTGTAAATAGCGGCAGAGAGTCGGAATTGGCGATTTCCGTGACCGTTTTCGCCACCAGTTGCAGCACCTCTGCTTCACCGGGGGCATTGATCTTGTCAGCATCGTCTGTCACGCGATGATAGTCTTCGTGCAGATCGGTGAAGAAAAACAGCACCGGAATGTTCTTGAGGTAGAACGAGGCATGGTCGCTCGGGCCCTGGCCGTCCTTCACCCGCTTGAGTTGCAAGTGCGTGCCGGCCTGCAAGCTGTCCAACAGCGGCTGCCAGCGCGGCGAGGTGCCGACCCCCTGCACCACCAGCGTGCTGTCGCGCAGGCGGCCGATCATGTCCATGTTGATCATGGCGATGGTCTTGTCCAGCGGCACGAAGGGATGATTGACATAATGCGCGGAACCCAGCAGCCCCAGCTCCTCCGCCGCGAACGCGATGAACACCAGCGAGCGCCTGGGCTTTTGCGGCAGGGCCGCGAAGTATTGCGCCAGTTCCAGCAAGCCGGCAGTGCCGGAGGCATTGTCGTCCGCGCCATTGTGAATGCCATTGAGGCTGTCCGGGCTGCGGCTGCCTTCATGGCTGCGGCCGAGATGATCATAATGCGCGCCCACCACCACCGCCTGTTGCTGCAGCTGGGGATCGCTGCCGCGCAGCATGCCAATGATGTTCGCGGCCACCCGGCGGACCGGCCTGACATCGGTTTGCAAATGAATGCCGGTGGCCGGCAGCATGAGTGAATGCGGCTGGCGCGTGGCGTTGATGCGCTGTTGCAGCGCATCGAGTGACTGGCCGCTGCCCGCGAGCAGCCACTCGGCCACGTGCCGCCTGACATAAATCACCGGCAGGCCGGCGTCGGTTGCGGCGCGATCGTAGCGCAGCCGCGGCAGGGCATCGCTGGTGTCGCTCAGGCTGCCGGTGGTGACCAGCAGCGCGGCGGCGCCCTGTTGGCGCGCCGTCGTGGCCTTGTGGCGCAGCTCCTCGAATTTGGCAAACGGGCTGTGCGGATCGTTGAGGCCCGGCGAGAAACGCATGATTAAAACAACCTTGCCGGCAGCCGCCACGCCGGCGTAATCGTCATAACCGTGTTCGCTGGCGCTGATGCCGTAGCCGGCAAACACGAGGGCGGAATCGAGCGCGAGCGTGTCGGTGGCGGAAAAACCCGCGGGCATGAAATCGACGCCGACTTTCCAGGTGGTGTCCGCCGCGCCGCGCGTGCCGCGCAGCAGATTGTTCGGCCCCAATTCCAGGTCACCGATGAAATCGAATTTTTGAAAATAGGAGGATTGTCCACCTGCCGGCTCAAGCTGAAAGCGTTTGAACTCCGCGGCAATATAATTGGCGGCCAAATCGCCACCGGCTGTCCCCGAGAGCCGGCCCTCGAGTTGATCGGAAGCGAGATAGTTGACATGATACTGCACGTCAGCCGCTTGCAGGGCAGCGGCACTGTTGCGATTGAGCGGCGGCGATTGCTGGCAGCCAACGGCCATCAGGCCCAACGTCGCAAGCAGAACAACCCAGGCTTTGGCCATAATAGCATCCCTTCGCGTTGATGAGCAAACCATCACAATGACATAATCGCTTGCTTGGTTCGAACAGCAAACGGCCGGAACAATATCGAATTCCAGCGGGAAAGTCAAGGCGGGCGGAGCGGACGGGAAAGCAGGGGGAGGATGGCACCGGGGTTTTCTGGCCGCAAAAATTGCAATCCCTGCAACCGCTCGTGCGTTTTTTGCCGTGCCTGAATTTGACACCCCGATCGATCCCCTCCGCAAGGAACGCCGTTTCGATCGCGACGCCCAACCACCCGGGGGGCATAAAAAATTTTGCAGGCCAACGCGCGGTCAACTCCGGCGGGAGTGATTTGTTTTTAGTAAAGCCGCATATCGCCTCCCCCAAACTCCGTCAGGAGTGATCTGGCTGGCCCTCTTCAAAAAACCGCGCCAGATCATGAGAAATTCTGCAGGCCGCTCCCAACGGAGTTTAAAGACACGCCGGCTGCCCATGTCTACCAACAGTTCACTCCTCACGGGGTTTTGTGAACACGTCATATCTCCCGGGCAGCAGCAAGCCAGGATGAAAAATTCAGGAAGTAGGGCGCGCCGCGTCGCGGATGATGGCGGTTTTGGCTTCAAACCAGGAAATGCCCGTTTGCAACGTTGGACTTCCAGAGGCAGGAAGGGACGCACAGCCAACGCAAAGTGGTTGCCGGCCGCGGGGACACTGGACGGCTGCGGCGTTTATGCCTGCCGCGGGCCTGCTCAGGTGCTCCTGCCAAAGTCAGCCCTTCCGCTTTTCCCATCCCAGTTTCTGTCCCTCCTGCTGCAGCCGGCCGGTGAGCATCAAGGTCCACATTTTCCACTCATCCAGAAACGAATAAAGTGGATAAGTAAACGTTGCGGGCCGGTTTTTCTCCAGCAGAAAGTGGCCGGCCCAGGCCAGGGCATAACCGGTGAGCAGGAGCCAAAAGCGCTGCGTGGCAACGGCAAAGATGATTTGCACCAGCGCCAGCGAAGTGCCGGTAAAATGCAGCCAGCGATTGGCCGGCGCCGCATGCTCCCCGAGATAAAAAGGCCAGAATTCCGCGAACGTTCTCAAGGTTTTGGCCGTGGCAGTGTCCTCCCCGCTGTTGCTTGGTGGGAAATGGCGCAACCGAATTCACCGCGCCAGTTCATTGAGAAAATGATAAAGTGCATGCAAATGATCGGTGTGATCCGGTCCGGTGTTGCCGGCAAAACCGAGCACCGCAAAATGATGGCGGCGGGCTTCGCTGATCTGCTGCATGCCCAGCGGCCCCCATTTGAGCACGGGGCGGCGCGACATGCCGAGCTTTTGCAGGATGAAATCCGTCGCCTCGGTGGTGCTGACGAACGTGCCGGGAAAGATTTCGGAATGCGTGATCAGGAAGCGCTGCCGGGCGTTGGGCGCAGCGGTGCCGGCGGCGAAACGCACGAAAGCTTCCAAATCCGCGGCTTGTATTTCACCGCCCTCCGCCAGCACGCGATATTCCGGCACATAGCCGGCGTGAATGCCGTCGAGCAGCAGAATCGCATCCAGCCGCGCGGCATGCTGTGGCGTGCTGATGATCCGTCGAATCGCACCGTAGCCGGCACTGAAGCCGCTCAGGATCACGTGTTGCCACGGCACCGGCCGGCCGAGCCTGGCTTGCAGGCTGTCCTGCAGCGCGCGCAATAGTGCGGGAAAAGCAGCGGAGTCTTCAAAGGCGCGGCCGTAAACGCGCGCGCCGGAGCCAAGATTAATGGTGGTTGCCAGCAGCGGCCGGCGGTGGCGCACGGCCGCGTATTGGGTGATGAAATCCGCGCCGTGAAAGTGCAGCAGCACGTCCAGCCGGCGCGCTTTTCTGCTTTTTTCCGGGAGAAAAACCTTCACCGGCCTGGGCAACAGTGCCCCGATCTCGAAGTGCAGACCCGCCTGGGTTTGTTGCAAAATGCGCTCATGCCGCCGCGCCGTTTCGCGCATGGGGGAGGGATTTTGCGGCCACGGCTTCAAACTGTCCGGCTGCTGGCCGTGCAGCGGCAGTGCCGCGAACAGGCCCGACAACAAGATCAACCGCGATTGTGATCCAGCCATGCCCTGGCCTCGCGCAATTGTCGTTTCACCTGTGCCAGCGCCGTGCCGCCGGTGGCTGCCCGCCGTTCGACGCTGGCCTCCGCCGTAAAACAATTGAAAATTTCCCCGTCACACGCCGGATGCAGCTCCTGCCAGAAAGACAACGGCAGGGCCTGCAGGCTGCACCCGGTAACTTCGCAGTGCCGCACCGCCCGCGCCACGAGATGATGTGCCTGGCGGAATGGCACGCCCTTGCGCACGAGATGATCCGCGATATCGGTTGCGAACAGGCTGCTGTCGATTGCGGCCTGCATCCTCTCCGGCCGGAAGCGGCTGGTGGCGAGCGCGCCGGCAAAAACCTCCAGGCAGTCCTGCGCCGTTTGCAGCGCGTCGAACACGATCCTCTTGTCCTCCTGCAGGTCGCGATTGTAAGTGACCGGCGTGCCTTTTTGCAGCGTGAGCATGGCGGTCAGCAGTCCAATCAGGTGCGCCGCCTTGCCGCGCACCAGCTCGAAGGCATCGGGATTCTTCTTGTTGGGCATCATGCTGGAGCCGGTGGCGAATTTTTCGCCGGGATCGAGAAAGCCGAATTCCTGCGTGCTCCACAGGATGAAGTCATGCGCATAACGGCTCAGCGTGGTGCCCAGGTCGGCGCAAACAAAAGTGATTTCATTGCAGAAGCTGCGGCTGCCGGTGGCATCGATCGAATTCGCGGCCAGGCGGCGAAAGCCCAGCTCCGCCGCCAGCAAACGCCGGTCTATGGCAAAAGCGGTGCCGGCCACGGCACCGGCACCGAGCGGCAACTCATCGACACGCTGCAGGAAGTCCTGCAACTGGTGGTGGTGCCGGCGCAACGCGGGAAAGGCGGAGAGCAAATAATGCGCGAGCCGAACCGGTTGCGCCCGCTGGGTGTGGGTATAGCCCGGCAGGATGATCTGCTGCGCCGCCTCCGCCTGCTGCACGAGGACCGCCACACAGGTGTGTAGGGCGGCCTGCAGCCCGCGGGTTTTGCGTTTGAGGTAAAGACGAAAATCGGTGACGACTTGATCGTTGCGGCTGCGGCCGGTGTGGATTTTCGCGCCCGCCTCGCCCGCCAGCTCGGTCAGGCGGCGTTCAATGGCGACATGGATGTCTTCATCCTGCGGCAGGAACGGAAAGCGGCCGGCGCGAAACTCGCGGGCGATGCGCTGCAAGCCCGCTTGAATGCGCTTGTTTTCCGCGACGGAGAGAATGCCGGCCGCCACCAGGGCTTTGGCCCATGCCTGATTGACCTGCACGTCTTCCCGCCAGAGTTGGCCATCGCTGGCGATTGAGCGGCTGAATTTTTCCATCAAGGCCGCCGGGCCGGTGCCAAAACGGCCGGCCCAGACTTTCGCCGCGATTTTGCCTGCCTGCTTGTGCTTCAGCTTCTGCCTCGAATTCTTTTTCATGAAGACTGTTTCTCATCCTCTTCACATCCGTGCCTGCCCGCGGCGTGGCACGGCAGTTTTTGCGGGCATGCGGCGGCGACGCCCATCCTGCCATGCCCGCGGCAGTCACCCGTGCAGCGGAAACAGGGAGGCGTCAAGGAGGGATGCCCGGGGCTGCAGGAATTCCCGGCAGAATGGGCAGGAAGCAGCATGCCACTGATGCCCGATGAAACATGCCGTGTGCTGACCGGCTGCGAGGCCGGCGATCTGCCGGCGCGTGCCGCCTAGTCCCGCTTGAACTTGCTGTAATCCGGATGCCGATACTCGCTCATGCCGGTGCCTTCGATGTCGATCAGGGCCTTGACCTTCAAGGGCAGGCCGAAAAGATTGATGAAGCCTTCCGCATCCTTTTGGTTGTAGACATCATCCTCGCCGAAGGTGGCGTAATCTTCGCGATAAAGCGAGTACGGTGATTTGCGGCCCTCGATGATGACGTTGCCCTTGTAGAGTTTCAGGCGCACGGTTCCGGTGACCTTTTCCTGGGTTTTCTGAATGAAAGCATCGAGCGCCTGGCGCACCGGCGTGTACCACTGGCCGTTGTAAATGAGTTCGGCATAGCGCGGCGCCAGCATTTCCTTCATGCGCAGCAACTGGCTGGTGAGCACCAGGCTTTCCAGCTCACGATGGGCGGCATAGAGAATCGTGCCGCCGGGCGTCTCATAGACACCGCGCGACTTCATGCCGACCAGGCGGTTTTCCACCATGTCCACACGGCCGATGCCGTTGGCGCCGCCCAGCCGGTTCAACGCGGTTAAGAGAGCCACGGGCGAGAGGGCTTCACCGTTGAGTGCAACTGGCTCACCTTTCTCGAAGTCCAGGGTGATCACGGTGGGACGGTCGGGCGCTTCTTCCGGGCTGACGGTCAGGCTGAAGACGGCCGGTGGTGCGGCGTGCCAGGGGTCTTCCAATTCGCCGCCTTCGCTGGAGCGGTGCCAGAGGTTTTGATCGTGGCTGTAGATTTTGCCGAGCGAGGCGCTGATGGGAATTTTTCTTTCATGAGCATAGCGAATGGCATCTTCGCGCGAGCGAATGTTCCATTCGCGCCAGGGGGCAATCACGCGCAATTTGGGGTTGAGCGCCTTGTAGGTCAATTCGAAGCGGACCTGGTCGTTGCCCTTGCCGGTGCAACCGTGCGCCACCGCATCCGCCCCCTCCTTCTCGGCAATCAGGACCTGATGTTTGGCAATCAACGGCCGGGCGAAGGAGGTGCCGAGCAGGTATTTGCCTTCATAAACGGCATTCGCTTTCAAAGTGGGATAGATGAAATCGCGCACGAACTCTTCCCGCAAGTCTTCAATGTAAATCTTGCTGGCGCCGGTTTTGATGGCTTTCTCCTCGAGTCCTTCCAGTTCGTCGCCCTGGCCGATGTTGGCGGTGTAGGCGATCACCTCGCAGCCATAGTTTTCTTTGAGCCAGGGGATGATGATCGAGGTGTCCAGACCACCGGAATAGGAGAGCACGACTTTGCGAACACGATGAGGCATTGCAGGCATTCCTTTCTGTGTGCATTGCGGTGAAATGAAAAGAAAGATGGAGTCATTCAGAGCGGGTGCTGCGGCTGGACCGGGTGAAGATGCCGGTAACGGTTCATCTTCTGTGCCATTGCAGCACGACAACTTCCTGGCGAAGCGGTGTGCGGGTGGCGGTGGCAAGGCGGGTTCGGAACAAGTCGAGAGCGACAACTTCGTAACCCAGGGACCGGGCAATATCCGCCAGCAATCGACCGGTGCGGATCATGACCGGCAAGTACGAGGCCTGAAAGCCAACGACACAAGCCAGGCGCGCACCCGGCTTGCGCACAGGGCGCAATTCCGCGAAATGGCGCGCCATGCCACCGAACTGGAGTTTCGTCACTTTGGCATGAAGCCGCTCAAAACCCGAAGTCTTGTCCATGGCAAGGCGTCGCGGTTCGATCCTCTCCGTCAGGCGCTGGCTTTCCGGCTTGTCAGCCACCCGCGAGCGTCCTCGTCGCTCTTGTCAACCGTGCGGGTATTCGAGCGTATCAGTCGGCGCTTCAGAGCCTGCCATTCATCGCGGCTGGTGAGAAAGCCGGGCGGGAGCGATCTCCACGCGACGCTCGCCCCATGCCGGAGGAGACAGTCTGGCCGGAGAACACACTTTCAACTCAGACCGTCACCGGCAGCAGCGGCTCGAAGCAGGGACGGTGTGGCCGGCAGGCGTCGGCATGAACGGGACAATCATCGGGGCCGAAGACATCCAGCGTTTTCAGGCAGAAGCACGGCGTGTAATCATTGGGATGGTAGGGTGCGTTCGTGCTTGGCCACCCCGGAATGTAATTGGCGCGGGTGCGGAGATTGCCGCAGATTGGCGCCGGCGGCAGATTGCTGTTGGAAGACATGTGTCGCTCCGTGACTCGGGATGAAAAGCGGCGCGCGGCTCCCGCCGGGAAAACGGCGGCGGGAGCCGCGTATCCGCGGGGATCATTTCACGAACAACATTTCACTGTAAATCGGCAACGGCCAGTAATCATCCGGCAGTGCCTTTTCCAGCCGGGCGGCTGCCGCGCGCACCTCGTTCATCGCGGGCATGACATGGTCTCGCATGTGGTAGGCTTTGGAATGCACCGTGTCACCGCCCAGCTCGGCATTGACCACCAGCAGCCTGTCGAGCGCTTCGCGAAAGTCATTGGTGCAGGCGTTGATCTCCTGCAACGTTCTGAGCACACCGGCGGGCGTGAGGCCATTGCGCTTCAGAGTCTCGGCGGTTTGGGAGAGATCATGCAGATAGCGAACCGCCGCCGGCAGAATCATGGTCTGCGCCATCAGGGCGGTGGTCTCGGCCTCGATGTTGATGGTTTTGAAATACTGGTCGAAAAGAATCTCCTCGCGCGCCTCCAGCTCGCGCCGGTTCAACACGCGGTATTTCTCGAACAGCTTCACGTTTTTTTCGTCATGCAGACGCTCGAAAGCATCGAGCGAGTTGCGCAGGTTCCACAGGCCGCGGCGTTCGGCTTCCTGATGCCATTCCGGCGTGTAGTTGTCGCCGTTGAAGATGATGCGCTTGTGGTTGTGGATCACCTCCTTCAAGACGGTGTGCAGGGCCTGTTCGAAGGGCATCTTGTTGTGCAGATGCTTTTCAATGGCGGTGGCCATCTCGTCTATGGCGGCGGCCACGATGGTGTTGAGCACCGTGTTGGGAAAGGAGATCGACTGGCTGGCGCCCACGGCGCGGAATTCGAACTTGTTGCCGGTGAAGGCAAACGGCGAGGTGCGGTTGCGGTCGCCGGCGTGGCGCGGCAGGTGCGGCAACACCGGGCTGCCCAGGCCGAGCAGGTCCTTGGATTTGCTGGCTTCCGGCCGGCCTTTCTCGATTTGTTTGAAAATATCCTCGAGCTGTTCGCCGAGAAACACCGAGATGATCGCCGGCGGCGCTTCATTGGCGCCCAGACGATGATCGTTGCCGGCATGGGCGACACTGGCGCGCAGCAAATCCTGGTATTCGTCCACCGCCTTGATCACGGCCGCACAGAAGAAAAGGAATTGCATGTTGTCGTGCGGCGTTTCGCCCGGATCGAGCAGATTGATGCCGGTGTCGGTGGACATCGACCAGTTGTTGTGTTTGCCGCTGCCATTGATGCCGGCGAACGGCTTCTCGTGCAGCAGACAGACCAGGCCGTATCGGCGCGCGGTATTGCGCATGACCTGCATCATCATCTGTTGATGATCGGCGGCGAGATTGCTGTTCTCGAAAATCGGCGCGATTTCATACTGCGCCGGCGCCACTTCGTTGTGCCGCGTTTTCACCGGCACGCCCAGGCGGTAGAGCTGATACTCGACGTCGGTCATGAAGGCGAGCACACGCTCGGGAATCGAGCCGAAATAATGATCCTCCAGCTCCTGGCCGCGCGGCGGTTTGGCGCCGAACAGCGTGCGGCCGGTGGTTACCAGATCCGGCCGGCGGTAGTAGAACTCCTCATCGATGAGAAAATACTCCTGCTCGGAGCCGACGGTGGTATAAACTTTGTGGACATTCTTCACGCCGAACAGCGCGAGCGCACGCAGCGCCTGCTGATTCAGTGCCTCCATCGAGCGCAGCAGCGGAACCTTGTGATCGAGCGCCTCTCCGGTCCACGAGGCGAATGCCGTGGGAATGCAGAGCGTGGCGCCGTGATGATTCTTCATGATGAAGGCGGGCGAAGTGGGGTCCCAGGCGGTGTAGCCGCGCGCTTCGAAGGTCGCGCGAATGCCGCCGCTTGGAAAGGAGGAGGCATCGGGCTCGCCCTGGATGAGATCCTTGCCGGAAAAACGGGCAATCGCACCGCCCCCGACATTGGGCGTGACAAAACTGTCGTGCTTTTCAGCGGTCAGGCCGGTGAGTGGCTGAAACCAGTGGGTGAAATGGGTCGCCCCATGTTCCACCGCCCATTCTTTCATGGCCAGTGCCACGACATCGGCGAGCTTGGGATCGAGCGGCTGGCCCTTCTCGATCGTTGCCATCAGCGACTGAAACGTCTCCTTGGGCAGTTTGTCGCGCATGACCTCGCTGTTGAAGGTGTGCTCGCCAAAAATGGAGTTGATGTCAGCCGTAAGCTGTTGCGGCGTGCTGCGCATGACCCAATTCTTGGCAGCCGCCACCACGTCATAACGCCGGGCAGAATTCTTGGACACGGGAGAGTCCTCCTAATTGATGATTGTGAATGCAGGTCAAATCCTGTGGCAGGGAAATGATTCACGGATTTTGTGCTGCGTGTCGCGAAACAGGGGGTTGCTATGGTTGGACAGGATTATAAGGGAATTTTTTGACTTTGGAAAGAGGTTTGTTGCGCCCGGTCTCCCCCAAATTGCCGCCGCAGAGGCTTGGCGACTAAGGGCACGATCCGGCACTGCCCGCACTCTCCTGGCGGGGCGTCATTGCCGGTGCCGCGGTCCGGAGCAATTTGGCCGGTCGACACAACCTGACTGCGCCGCACGGCCTTGCACCTTCTGCGGTGCGGCAGCCGCGCCAAGCGGATGATCCCGCCTGTTATCGGAAGGGTGTTCAACATGTTGGGCACAGCGCAGGCGCAACACGGTCTCACGACTTCATCAGTTTTTCCAGCGCCCGCCGGACCATCACTTTGGTGAGCTGAATCTTGTAACCGTTTTGCCGCAGCGGCAGCGCGCCGGCAATTGCCGCCTCGGCGGCTTTGGCGATCACACCGGTCGTGAGCAACTTGCCCTGCAATTCCGCCTCGGCAGCCGGCACGCGCCAGGGGATGGGCGCGACGCCGCCGAGCACAAGGCGGGCCTGCTGGCAGACCCTGCCCTGCATTTGCAGCACGGCGGCCACACTGACGAGGGCAAAATCATGCGACTGTTTTTCACGGAATTTGAGATAGGTGCCGCGTGTGCCCGGTGCCGGCGCGGGAATCTTGATCGCGGTGATCAACTCATTCGGCCCCAGAACCGTCTCGCGCATGAGATTGTCCTGTGGCAGTTGATAAAATTCGCCCACCGCCACGGTGCGGCGGCCGGCGGCATGCAACAATTCCAGTTGCGCCTGCAGAGCCACCAGTGCGGGCGCGGCATCGGAGGGATGGACGATGAAGCTCGGACCACCGCCGAAGATGCAGTGATATTTGTTCAGGCCCTCCACGGCAAAGCACTGCTCGCCGCCCTTTTTCAAACACACGAGATCTTTTTCGCGGAAATACCAGCAGCGCGGCCGCTGGCAGAGATTGCCGCCAATCGTGCCCATGTTGCGCAACTGGGGTGTGGCGATGCTCTCCGCCGCCTCGGCGAGCACGGTAAAATGCCGCCGCACCGCGTCGTTTTCTGCGATTTCGGCAATGGTGGTGAGTGCGCCGATTTCGAGGCCTGCGCCGGCTTTGATGTAGCTCAAGCCCGGAATGCTTTTAAGATTGATCAAACGCTGCGGCCGCACCAGACGCTCTTTCAGCATGTCCAGCAAGTCGGTGCCGCCCGCCAGCAACATGGTTTCCCCCCAACTGCGGCTCAACAACGCCGGCACCGTGTCCAAACTTTTGGGGTTCACCAGCTCAAAATTGAACATGACCCGTTCTCCTGCCACACTCTGCGAGTTTTTTCACCTGCCTGCCATCCGGCTGCGCGATCGGCGGTCACCTCCAGGCGGGCTCAGGCATGCAGCACTGCCAGCACACGCTCGGGCGTCATGGGCAGCTCGCGCGGGCGTTTGCCGGTGGCATGATAAACCGCATTGGCGATTGCAGCCGCGGTGGGGATGGTGGGGGGCTCACCGATGCCGATCACCCCGCGCCCGGGTTGATCATGAATGATCACCTCGATCTTTGGCATCTCCAGCGCGCCGATGATTTTGTAATTCTCGAAGGTGGGATTGATTTGCACGCCGGTGAGCGGATCCATCAGGCGGTCTTCATAAAGCGCATAGGAAAGGCCCTGCACCACGCCACCGATGACCTGGCTTTCCGCAGTGAGACGATTGAGCACCAGGCCGCAATCCTGCACCGCAAGTATGCGCAGCACCGTCACCACCCCGGTTTCAGTATCAACCTCGACTTCTGCAAACTGGCAGCCGGCCACACCCGCAGAGGACAGGCCCTCCGCCCATTCGCCGTGCGTCACCAGCGGCGCCGAGCCCAACAAGGCGCATAGTTGTTTCCAGGGCAGCGCGTTCTGCGGATTGCCCCTGACAAAGGCGCGGCCACCCGCCAGTTGCACCTCGGAACTGGCAACACCAAAGTGCCGGGCAGCCAGCTCCGCGAGTTTATCGCGGGCTTTTTCGGCAACGTTCTTGATGGCCGGCGCAACCGAGGGTGCAGTGGTGCTGCCGCCGCTGGCGCCGGAATAGGGATATTCGGTATCGCCAATCATCGCCTTGACAGAAGCGATCGGCACACCCAATTCTTCCGCAGCCACGGCCGCCACAAACGTGCGGGTGCCGGTTCCAATGTCTTGCGTGCCACAGCGCACTTCAATGCCGCCATCCGGCAGGATGGTCATTTGCGCCTGTGTGCCGCGGCCGCCCGGCCACCACACCGCCGCGCCCAACCCCATGCCGCGCTTGATCCCACCCGGGCTGGCATTGGGCCGTTTCGCCCGCCGGGACCAGCCAAAGCGTTCCGCCGCCATGCGCCATTGCTGTTGCCGGGTTGGGTTGGAATCATTGCGCAGGCGAAAATCCAGCGGATCGAGATTGAGCCGCTCGGCCAGCTCATCCATCACCTGCTCCATGACGAACGAGGCTTGTGGACAACCAGGCGCGCGAAAGGCACGCGCCGCCCCGGCATTGGTGTAAACATCATAATGCTCGACCCGGGAATTGGGCACCTCATAAACCAATGGCAAAGCCGGCCGGGCGTTGTTGCCAATGCCGGCCGTGCCGTAAGTCTTCGCGCTGAACGCAATGAGCTTGCCGTCGCGGGTGGCGCCTGCCTTGACCTCGGCAAGGAGGTTGGGACGATTGCCGGCGCTGATCGAATCCTGCGGCCGTGTCAGCATCAACTTCACCGGTGCACCCGCGGCCCTGGCCAGCCGGGCGGCAATGGCTGAGTAGCGCCCCGCCTGCAGTTTGCTGCCAAAGCCACCCCCCATGTAATCGCAGATCACCCGTACCTTGCTTTGTTCAATATTGAGAAATTTCGCAATGCCCTCGCGGCTGGCATACACGCCCTGGGTGGAGTCCCACACGATCAACTCATCGCCCTCCCATTTTGCCACGCTGCCATGCACTTCCAGGCAGGCGTGCACCTGCACCTGCGTGCGATAACTGCCTTCCACAATGACCGCCGCCTGCGCGAAGCCGGCAGCGAGATCCCCCCTGCTGTCCACCCGCGCCTCACGCCTGTTGCTTTGCTCGGCATATACCCGTGGCGCATCGTCCGCCATCGCCGTTTCCAGATCCACCACAAATGGCAAAAGCTCATACTCTACTTTGATCAAATCCAGGGCTTCAGCGGCGATTTCCGGCGAGACGGCTGCCACTGCCGCCACCTCTTCGCCGGCATAACGCACCGTGCCGGTGGGATGCACATCGGTCAGCACGGCTTTCACCCCCGGCAGCGCCTGCGCGGCACCCGCCGCGAGGCGTTTGATCCTGGCCGCGGCGTAGGGTGAGGACAACAGCGCGCCATACAGCATGCCGGGCAACTTGAGATCATGCGTGTATTTCACGGCACCGGAGGTTTTGCCCGGACCATCCACGCGGGAATAGCCCCTGCCCAGGTAGGTCATCTCATCGAGTGCTTTCCACTTTGCCATGCTCATCCTCGCTTTCCGCCGGCAGATTTCGCCGCTGCCAGCGCGGCTTCAAACACGCGCGGATAGGTACCGCACCGACAAAGATTGCCGGCAACCGCCTGGCGCACCTCCGCCGCCGTGGGATTGGGATTGCGGTCCAACAACGCCCGCACCGACATGACAAAGCCGGGCGTGCAAAAACCGCACATCAGTGCATCCCGGTCAACGAAGGCCTGCTGTACCGGATCGAGTTTGCCGTTTTGCACCAGCCCTTCCACCGTCACGATTTCCCGGCCCGCGGCATCAAGCGCGAGCATCATGCACGCCAGCACCGGCCTGCCATTCAGCAAAACGGTGCAGGCACCACATTCCCCGCGATTGCAGACCTCCTTGCAACCCGTCACCTCGAGCTGGTTGCGCAGCGCTGAAAGCAGCGTGGTGCGCGGCTCAACCGTCAGGCTGCGCCGCTGGCCGTTGACTTTGAGCTGGAGCGGGACGTTGCCGGAGAAAACTTCCACATCCGGAGGCATCGCTGCCGCTTTGGCGCGCAACCCGGTGCTCAAAATCACCGTGCTGACCGCGCCGCCGCCGCTCAACTTCAAAAAGTGCCGCCGCGAAATTTTGGTGGAGGTTTGTCCGGCCGGGGAAGTTTCGGAGGGATCGGGAGTGGGCACCGGGTGCTCGCTATGCTTTTCCATGCTCATTTCCTTTCGCGCAGGGACAAATTTTACCATCGAAGCCCGCGCAATCATATTGAAAAAGTGCGTGAATGTCAAGCGGCTTTGCCCGACCCGCAGCCATGCAACGGCAACAGCAGCGGCCGCCATTGTGGCGGGAATGATCAAAGGGAGAGGGCGAGGAGGAATGACTCGGTTGCGTCTGAGGACATGGTGCAGATCTCTTGTCTGCAGGCAGGAGTGCCCAATGTCACCAACTTTTCAAACAAAGCAAAAACTCTCACGCCAGGAGTTTTTCTGCAGCCACTGCCAAACAACAAGTCTCAGCACCCCAAAATCACACGGGTCATCAGGTTTTCCCTCCTGCTCTTGGTGGCTTGTGTGGTTCAAAAATCTTCGCGGTGACAGTTCCGTGCCCTTTCTGATCTGCCACGGCTTGGCCGTGGCATTCCTGCAGAGAGCCTCCGCAGGATCGTAAGATAACGCCACGGTCAAATCATGGCAGAACGGTTACTCTGCGCGAAGCCCCTGCGGCTTCGCGTCCTTGTATGTTTTGGCTTGTGGATTTTATCGCTTCGAAAAAGTTGGCAGCATTGGGCAGGGGAGCCTGCGCCACTCTCCACGTTGCCGCAAGATTACAAACGGTGAGGAACACCGCCTGCTTGACATTTGACCGCCGGTTTGTTACGTTCTCCAGCCGCCTGCACGAACCGGATGACGCCATGCACCCCCTCTCCTCCCCGCCGATTTCCTTTTTCGTCGATGAGCTTTTTCGCGCTGATTTGGAAAAACTGCCCTGGTCGCACCCGATTACAAGCTGGCGCGCGCTCGGCGTCAGACATTTCAATATCAAACGCGGCCTGGGCCGACACCCAGTGGTGTTCGTGCAAGCCGGCAGCCGCAAATATGTCGTCAAAGAGCTGGGCTTCGAAGTCGCACGCCGCGAAGTGGAGAATTACAAACAAATGCTGCTGCGCGGCCTGCATACTCTCATCCCGGCGGGTTGTGTGGCCCGCGAGGAAGAGCCGCTCGCCGTGTGGACGCCGGTGGGCCGGCAATATCAACGCCATCTCGTCGGCCACACCGTCACCCTGCTCATCGACCATGTGCTGCCGGATTCGCAGTTGTATCGCCGCGCCTTCCACTTCGATAATCGCAAACGCATTTGGGACGCCATCGTCGAGCTGTTTGTCGAGCTGCACAGCAACGGCGTCTATTGGGGGGATGCTTCGCTGGCCAACACCCTGGTCAAATTCATGAAAATCGATATCCCCCACCTCGGCCGCAAGACCCGCTTGAAGGCCTTTTTGGCAGATGCCGAGACGGTCGAGATTCATGCCTCCGTGCCGGATTCCCTGCGCGCGGCGGATTTGGCCTTCTTCCTGGAAGCGATGGATTGGGTGAATGAAGACCTGCGCGCCAGCGGCATGACGCGGGATGAAGTGGCCACGGCGCAGGACAAGGCTTATCTGCGCGAAGCCTACGCGCGCCGCTATGAAGTCGAATTGCAGGGGCGCGCCTTTGAACAGTGCAGCGGCCTGGAAATCGCAAAATATCTGGGGACGGTGCGGGAGCCGGCCTACTTCGACGTCCTGCGCCGGCACATCGAAGAGCACAAGTGGTACCTCAGCGAACGACAACAACACGAAGTCGGCTATGCCGCCGCCGCGCGAGACTGGCTGGAAAACATTTTCATCCCCATGTGCGAGTTGTTCAAGAACGAAGGGTTGCTCGACCTGTTCCCCGGCAAAACCGCGGCCGACCTGTACGTCGAAATCATGAACAACAAATATGTCCTGAGCCGCAAGGCGGGCCGGGATGTGGGCATGCTCCGCGCCGCGCGTGACTATGCCGAACGGTTTGGCGAACACCACCCGGTCGCCATCTTCTGGCGCAGACTGGCCGGCGGCATGCGCAGGATTCTGGGGCAACGAAAAAAAAACGGTTCGCTGCTGATTTGTGTGGACAACGAATGCCTGCTCCGGGACGAAAGGGCGAAGTCCGAGGTGGGCAGCAGATTTTGCGAAATTTGAAAACTCGCCGCTGCCAAGTCGGACTGCACTCATCACGACAAAACAGGCAGAGAGCGGAGCGAGGAAAGGGGCAATGCCAACGATCAGGAGGTATGGTTGGGGCGCGGGGGAGCAGGCAAAAACATGCCGGGCAGCTTCGCCCGACTGTCATCCCCTCTGCCAGATGCCGAGCACATTGCCGTCGGGATCGCTGATCAGTGCAAAACTGCCGCTGGCCTTCTCAGGAGTTTTGCCGCGAATAATCTTCCCGCCCAGTTGCAGCACACGCTCGAGCGTCTGATCGATATCATCGACGCGAATGTAGAGAATGATGCCCTGGCGGCCGGTGTGCCATGGGGAGTGGTAAAAGGCGCCATTGACCTCCTCGCCCGTATCGAAGAGCATATAGTCCTCCTCCACGACGAGATCCAGTTTCCACTCGAACAGCTCGCGGTAAAAGTTCCGGGTTCGGTCAAAGTCCGCGCTGGGGATCTCCACGTGTACGAAGCCGTGGGTCATCACGCTTCTCCGAATGAGGACAGCCGCTCTCCGTGTGTTTCCCCTTGCTGCCGGCCTTTCCCGGCGCCGGCGCGGGCGCGTGTGCCGACAGCGCGCACCGGGCCAGGCCGAAGGTCCACTTACTCCTCGAGGTGGTTCACCAGGCGATTCTCGCGGCGTGTCCGGCGCAGGCGCAGGCGCGCCGCGGCCAGCTCCAGAATGCGATGCACCATGGCGCCGTAATCGTAGCCGATCGTCTGTGCCGCCATGGGCAGGACGGATTCGGGATCGAGATCGGGGTTGGGATTGACATCGAGCACCATTGGCGCGCCGTTCCACAAACGGATGTCCATGCGGGCATAATCGCGGCAGCGCATGGCGCGATAGGCCGCCACTGCGGCTTCCTGCAACAGGCGCAGCAGGGGCTCATCCACCGGCGCCGGACACAGCCATTTGATGCCGTTCCAGCCGTCGGAGTTGGGATCGAATTTGGATTCGAAGGTATAAAGCCGGTCGTGTATGTCGGAATAGCGTGAATAGTCCAGCTCCACCGGCGGCAGAACTTCGAGCTTGCGATTGCCCCACACGGCGACGTGAAATTCACGGCCGCCAATGAACGGCTCCACCAGTGCCGGGCCGCCAAACTCGGTTTCAATGCGCCGGATCTGACGCGCCAGCTCCGCGCTCGATTCCACCACCGAGGCGCGCGTGATGCCGTAGCTGCAGTGCTGATTGGCGGGCTTCACCATTGCGGGGTAATACCTCCATTCCTTCACCTGGTGATGCTGCATGGTGTGACCCGGCGGTGTCGGCGCACCGGCATTCAGCAGAATTTTTTTGATGGTGTGCTTGTTTTGGGATTTGGCGAGCGTGCGGGAATTGGCGCCGGTGTACACGAAACCGCGCTGTTCCAGGCCCCTGGCCACCAGTGCATCGGACCACGGAATGTCGGAAAAGCCCTCGCACCAGTTGAAAACAATCCATTCCTCCGGATCGAAACGCGCGAGCGGTTCCAGGTTATCATGAATCTCCACCGCCTCCACGCGCAGCTTTCTGCCCTCCAGGCTCGCGAGCATGTGTTCCACAAGCCGCATCGAATTCGCGCGATCCGCCGCCGGCCAGTTGGGATCGATATTGTAGAGCACGATCACTCGTTCGATGGGTTGGTGTTGCTTGGTCGCCATTCAGCCTCCACCATCTTGTTCATCGGCATACATGCCACGGCCTGATTGAGCGTGCACGCCCAACCGTTGCTGCAGCCCCGGCAAAAATTTTTGCGATGATAGGAATCATTCGCGATAATTGCAAGCAATAAAATGGGAATACGCCCGCGCCGCCGCGATTTTTCCGTCCGGCTACAGCACGATCATCTTCACGGCCGCCAACAACAATATCAGCACGAGCAGCCGGCGCAGGGTGTGCGGCGCAAAACGCCGGCTGCCGAATGCCGCGCCGAGGTAACCGCCGCCCGCCGCCGCCAGCGCCCACCACACAATCGCCCGCGGCAGCGTGGCGGTTTGCGCGAGGTGACCGAACAGACCCGCGATCGAATTCACCAGAATGAAGGCCGCCGACAGTGCGGCGCTCTCGCGCGTGTCCGCCCAGCCGCGCAACAGCAGCAACGGGCTCAAAAAAATTCCACCACCCACACCAGTCAAGCCGGAAAGCAATCCAATCGCCCCGCCGGCAAGCAATGCGGTGTGCCGCGGTATCGTGCGCCGGTCGATGACCGCAGGTCCCGGCGTGAGGCAAAACAGCCGGAGCGCGGCATAAGCCAGCAGGCCGCCGACCACGCAGCGATAAACGGTCGCCGGCAGCATCCAGCTGCCGCCGGCAAAGGCAAACGGCACCGACGTCAGTGCGAACGGCCAAAATTTTGTCCACGAAAAAAAGCCGGCACGGTGAAACTGCGTCAAGGCGAGGGCGGAGACCAGAATGTTTAACACCAGGGCGGTGGGTTTCATGATTTCCGGCGGCAGGCCAAACAACGCCATCGCAGCAAGATAACCGGAGCCGCCGGCCTGGCCGACGGAGGCATACAACGCGGCGGTGGCGAAAATGACTGCGGTGAGAGTGATGGTGGTCAGTGGCGTCACTTGCAATCACCGCGCACAGGTGAGCTGCCGGCCGCCATCGATGTTGAACGTCACACCGGTGATCCAGCCCGCACGCGGGGAGGCGAGATAAAGAATGGCATCGGCAATCTCCTCCGGCGTGCCGACCCGGCCGAGGGGATGGGTGGTTTTGCTGTGCTCCAAAAACGCCTGATATTGGTCCCCCGTCATGCCGCTGGCGCGATGGAGATTGGTGACCACCACGCCGGGGTTGACGGCGTTGACACGCACGCCAAAAGGCGCCAAATCCAGGGCGGCACAACGCGTGAGTTGATCCACACCCGCTTTGCTGACGCAATAAGCCAGCACGTTGGGGAAGGCGCGGGTGCCGGTCACGCTCGACACATTCACGATGTTGCCCCCGGTTGCTTTCAAAAACGGCACGGCTTCCTGCATCATGACAAACACCGCGGTCAGGTTGAGGCGGAGCATCAGATCCCATGCTTCCCTGGGGGTGGAGCTGATCGAGCCGGTGGCGATGATGCCGGCGGCATTGACCAAAACATCGAGGCGGCCAAAATGATCGACCGTCTGCGCGACGGCGCGGCGGCAGTGCTCGGCGTCCGTGAGGTCAACCGGAAGGATGATGCTTTCCACCCCGTGCCGGGCGATCTCATCGACCACACGCTGCAGACTCTCCCGGCTGCGGCTGAGCAGTGCCAGACGGCTGCCCGCCGCCGCAAACGCACGGGCCGTGGCTTTGCCGATGCCGCTGGAGGCGCCGGTAATCAATGCAACCTTGCCCGACAGTTCCATGCTTCACTCCAGAAAGATGAGTTTGCGGGTTTGTGTTTGTCCATCCACCGTGAGGCGGCAGAAATACACGCCACTCTTCAAGCCGCGCGCGGAGAAGCGGGTGCGATAGTGCCCGGGGGCCTTGGTCTCATTCAGCAAAACGGCGACTTCCGCGCCGTTGAGATCATAAACTTTCAACATCACGCGTGCCCGCCGGTGGAGCCGGTATCCGATGATCGTTTCCGGCTTGAAGGGATTGGGGAAATTCTGCTCGAGCTCAAACAACACCGGCAGACCTTTGTGCAGCCGCTGCTGCACCGCGGTGGGCGTGCCCACCACGAAGTCGGCGTACACCGGCAGGTGATCGGAAGCTTCATGCAGTGCGTTGGCGACACTCGCCGCCACCACGCCGTTGGGGCCGTCATTGACGGCGCGGTTGAAATGATTGCCATCGTTGCCGAAGGCACGATAGGAATTGGGCAGCAGATACAAACCATCGGAAGCGAGCACACTGGCGGAAACCAGAATCAAATCGAAGCGGTCGTCGAGGCCGCCGGCACTGCCTTCGCCAAACACCGTGGTGCGCGTTGATTGTGTGTGCAGGGCGGCAAAACTCGCATTGTTGTTCCACACCCCGACCGCATTGAGCGGGTCAAAAAGCCGGCCGTCGTTGTCGGCCTGGCTTTCCGTGAGACGCAGAAATGCCGGCTCACTGGAACGCGAGAGATTGAAGTCTCCCATCACCACCAGATTTTCTCCCGGCGGCAGATCGTTGAGATAGGTGCGCAGTGTCAGCGCCTCGTTGGCGCGCTGGCGTTCGTCATTGACCTCGGTGCCGGCCTTGAGATGCACGGAGTACAGCCGGAATTCCACCCCGTTGGCCTGCAGATAGTACTCGGAGATATTGCGCAGGCTCGTGCGGATTTGCTGCGTGCCCAGCAGGGTCACCCTGTCCGGTTTGTAGTACAGCGTGTTGTCCAGGTCGAAGCCGTCGACGAACGGCGCGCTCTGATACAAATTGGGCCGGGAAAAATTCATCACCTGGTTGAGAAAAAGAAGCTGGCCCTGTTCGCTCTCGAGCTCCTGCACCAGCAGCAGATCCGGCTGCAACGCGTTGATCACCGTGCGGAAGTAGGGCAGCCGGGCGACGCCCTGACTGCTCGGGAAAAAGAGCAGATTGTAGCTGGCAATACGGAGCGTGTCGAGTGGCGCCGCCGCTCTGCCGGCGCCGGCCAACAAAAGCAAACTGCACAACAAAATCACTTTTCTCATGCCATCAGGCTTCCAATTGAACATTTTCATGACGGAAAACGGAGAACTGAACGCGATCGCCCGCACTTTCAAACCCGGCATCCCTTCCGGGAGGGAAACGCGCCCTCCCGACAAACATTTGGGCTGCGGCCACGCCGCAGTCGCAGCGTGGCAACATGGCTTCACCACGAAAATGTCAGCAGGCAAACCAGAGGTCTGCGCGACATTTTCATGTCGATGGATGCCCATGCGGGCATGGCAAATTACACGAAAATACTTTTGTTTGCGGTAGATCCTTCAGGGTCGGTGCCTGAAGGCACTGCCACGAAAGCTCATTTTCATTCTGATGGGTAGCGCGCGGCATGACAAAAATTACCCTGAAAACGCCATGTGGGCCGCAGAGATTTTGGCGACGCCACTTTGTCCCGCTTTGCCAGTGGTAAAAACCGGCGCGACACTGCGCAAATCAGCCTGCGGGAAATTTGTTTATCGCCGCGTTCCGTTTTGCCCACACCGAGCCGTATGGAACCGAAAAGAATTCTAGGCAAAATTCTTCGATTTGCAAGCCGCAAATTCCGCCAGCCATCAAAGCACAACCAACTTTCAGTCAAGGGCACCGGCTCCCCTGCTCCCCGCAACCAACACAAACAAAAGTGGCGCCTGATACTGCCTGCCGGCGCCACTTGGTGAAGAAAACTCCCTCTGCCCGACGACCTGAACACCGGGCCGCCGCAAACCGCGCGTCAAAACAGGATCAATCTGTTTTCGAGGACGTTGCGCCCGCGTTTTCCAACTCGTCGGCGATCACACCGGCATCATAAAGTTTGCGCATCGCTTCGATCATGTAGGCGGGATGCACCGCCACGGCGCGGTTGGCTTCCTCGCTGTAGACATAACGGCCGACCAGGCTCTCGATGTTGCCGTCGAAGATCAAACCCACCAACTCGCCCTGCTTGTTGATCACCGGTGAGCCGGAGTTGCCGCCAATGATGTCATTGGTGGTGACGAAATTCACCGGCGTGCGCAGATCGAGTTTGTCCTGGCGTTCGAAAAAGCGCTTGGGCAGGTTGAAGGGCGGCTGCAGGTTGAAGCTGTAGGCGCGGTCGAACAGGCCGTAGAGCGTCGTCATGGCCGGCGCCTTGGTGCCGTTCATCGGATAGCCCGCCACTTTGCCGTAGGAAAGCCGCAGGGTGAATGTGGCATCGGGATAGGCAGATTTGCCATAAACGGCAAAGCGCGCCTTGCCGATCTTTTCACCGGCGGCCACCAGCACGCTCTCCACCTGCTCTTCATAGAGGCGGTTCTGTTCGCGCATCATCCCGTCCAGCTCGCGCATCAGGACAATGAGCGGATCGGTCGAAGCTTTGATCGCACTTTCACCGCCTTCGAGCAGGGCCTTGCGCACCGCCACATCGGCGAGCTTGGTGCCGCCGATGAGTTCCCGGGCCACTTCCGCCGGCGTGCGCCCCCCGAGCACGGTTTTGATGAAGGGATCATCCGGGCCAAGCTGCTCATGCGATTCCTGCAGGGCATCCACGAGGGAAACTTCCTCCAACGCCGGATAAATCGGCGCCGGCGAGAGCAACCGGAACTTCAAACCTTCGAGCTGGGAGTCATGAAAACCCTCGAGGCGCTCTTCGTCCTTCTTTTTAATCTCGGTGGCATACTGCACGAGATTTTTGGCCAGGTTTGCCAGCCGTGAGAAGCGCAAATCGCGATAGCGGAGCTGCGGCAGCATTTCGATTTGTTTCTTTTCCGCATTGGCAATCATGTCCCAGGCGTCGCCATAGGCCGCCTGCCACTCCGGCTTGCCGGCGATCAGGGCGCGGAAATCATTCTCTTCCTGCTCCTTTTTGGCCATCAGCTCTTTGCTGCGCAGACCGTTGTACTCGCCGGTCCACGCTTTCAGCGCGTTCTCAATCCCGAAAATGTCGCGCATGGCCTGGCGCTCCTGCTCCGGACCTTGTGCGGCATAGCGGCGCAGCAGGGCCAGGCGGCGGTTGTACATTTTCAAACGATACGGATAACTGTAGTCGCGTTGCCGTACAAGTTGCGCCACCGTTTGCAGGCGGTCGGTGGAGCCGGGATGGCCGGACACAAACACCAGTTCGTCAACCGCCGCGCCTGTGGTGTTCCATTTCAGATAATGCTTGCTTTGCACCGGCTTGTCATTCTCGTAGACGCGAAAGAGCGTCATGTCGAGATCATAACGCGGATAAGTGAAGTTGTCGGGATCCCCGCCGTAAAATGCCGCCTGCTGTTCGGGCGCAAAGACCAGCCGCACATCGGTGTATTTCTTGTAGCGGTACAGCCAGTATTCGCCGCCCTGGTAGAGTGACACCACTTCTGAATGCAAACCGGCTGCCTTCAGGCTTTCCTTTTCGATGCGGGCGATTTCCTTTTGACGGGCCTGCAAAGCCTGCTGGTCGGTCATGCCCGGCTTTGCCGCGCCTTGCACGCGCGCGGTAACGTTTTCCATCGAGATCAGAACATTCAACTCCAGATCCGGGCATTTCAATTCGGCCGCCGGGGTCATTGCCAGAAAACCGTTGGCGACATAGTTGTTCTCCGGGCTCGACAGTTTCTGCAACTGGCCGAGAGCGACGTGGTGATTGGTCAACACCAGACCATTGGGGCTCACGAAGGAGCCGGAGCCGCCATCGTTGAAGCGAACACTCGCCAGCCGGATGTGATCCAGCCACGCCTGTGTCGGCGTGAAGCCATAGCGTTCTTGAAGCTGCTTGAGAGGCGGATTGTCGAACGTCCACATCCCCTCATCGGGCCGTGCCGCGCCCGGCAGAAACAGCATGCCGGCCAGCACCAACACGCCGGCGAGCCGCTTCAGAATATTCCGACACTCCATACGCATCGCACACCTCCATCGGGTTCACAAGGCATTCCCTACCTTTGAGAAAGCAGAACAGTCCTTCCCAGCCATGCCAAAGTGCGGCATGATAGAAAAAAGTTGCGTCATCTCCAATACTTTTTATCTTAGCAGCAGTTTGTATGCTCTCTCAGCTTTGTGCATATGATCGAAGTCAGTGACGGGGTGTCGCCTCCCTGCTGGTTGACAAAGCCGGCAGCACGGGCGAGGCGCGGACAAAAGTTGCTTTCTGAATTTTGCATGGGCCGCGTTGCCCTCACCGCCTGCGATTGCAATCGCAGGCGCAGAGCTCAAGTTGGGCAAGGCCGGCTTATCATCCGATTGGTGGGCGGCCGCCTTCAAGCGGTCTCAGCTTTAAGTTTGAGAATTTATTCTCAGGCGAAAGGCGGCAAAAAGAAAATGCAAAATTCAGTGGCTTGCCAGAGCGGGGCACAACACCGGTGACGGCGCAGTCCGCACCAAGGCAGGCAGGAGGCGAGATTCATTCCTCAACCGGGCTCATCGATGAGCGCACTCTTCTGGGATGTCGCGATTATCGTCTTCTACTTCATCACCATTACCAGTCTCGGTTTGTACATGGGGCGGCGCGAAGAAAGCATGGAGGACTTCGCGCTGGGCGGGCGCAAGATTCCCTGGTGGGCGGTGCTGGCATCCATCATCGCGGCGGAAACCAGCGCCGCCACCTTTCTCGGGGTGCCGGCGGAGGGCTACCGCCAGCAGAGCGCCATCTACGTGCAATTAATGCTGGGCACCGTGGTGGCGCGGGTGATCATCGCCTATCTCTTCATCAGACCCTACTATCATTACCGCGTTTACACCGTTTATGAATTCCTGGAAAAGCGCTTCGGCGTGCGGTCGCGCGTGGCCGGCAGCATCATCTTCCTGATCACCCGTGTGCTGGCCAGCGGCGTGCGGGTTTACATTGCCGCGGTGGTGCTGGTGATCGCCTGGAAATTTCTCACCGGCGCCTCCCCCACCTTCGAGCAGTATGTGCTCGCGATCATCGTGATGACCCTGATCACCACGCTCTACACCATGCTGGGCGGCATCAAAGCGGTGATCTGGACTGATTTGATTCAGGCCGGCATCATGTTCGGCGGCGCCCTGCTCTCGCTTTATATCATTGTTGCGCTCACGCCCGGCGGCTGGGAGGGCATCAAGGCCGGTACCGACAATTTTGCCAACTTCCGCATCTTTGACACGGGCGTGCACGGCGCCACCACGCTGTCGCAGACCGTGCGCAACATCCTGAGCCAGGAATACACCATTTGGGCGGCATTCACCGGTTATATTTTTCTGGTGATGGCCACGCATGGCACCGACCAGGACATGGTGCAGCGCATGCTCACCGCCACTGATTACCAGCGCAGCCGCTTCTCCCTCATCCTCTCCGGCGTGGCCGATATTCCCATCGCTCTGGCGTTTGTCACGATCGGGATCTTTCTATATGCCTATTTTCGCCTTGTCCCAGATCCCAACCTGCCGGCGGCACACAACGAAATTTTCGCCTACTTCATCATCAACAAAATGCCGCCGGGGCTGCGCGGCTTGATCATCGCCGGTGTCTTTGCCACCGCCATGGGGTCGTTGAGTGCCGCGCTCAATGCTCTCGCCACCAGCTTCGTGAAGGATTTTTACGCCCCCTATTTCAGGAAAAATGCCGATGACCGTCATTATGTCTCCGCCGCCCGCCTCTTCACCTTCATTTTTGCGCTTTTGATGATCCTGGTCGCCGGCCTCGCCGCCTACTCGGTGTTGCACGATCCCACGCTCACCATTATTCCGATTGCGCTGGGCATCATCGGCTACACCTACGGCTCGCTGCTCGGCGTTTTCCTGATCGGCATGCTGACCCGCCGCCGCGGCAACGATCGCGGCAATCTGCTCGCCATGCTTTGCGGCTTCCTCACCGTCTTTGGACTCAGCGGACTGGCAAACAGGGTGCTGGGCTGGCTGGGGCTGGCCCCGCTGCCGGTGCCACAGATTGCCTTCACCTGGTATATCATGTTCGGCAGTATCGTGACGTTTCTCGTTGGGCTCTGGTTTCGAACGCCTCCGGACAAAGTGACCACGCCATGAAGAAAAAACAACAAACCCGGGCCTGCCGCCGCCTCGCCATTATTTCGTGTCTGTCCGAAAACGTTTCCGCCCCGGCTGAGCCGGGATGTTCAACGCAACCAGCCGCGTGAAAAATCCGGTGCATTTGAGGCAACGGCCAAGCCGTTGCAGGAACAGTCGCTGCATAGCCAGTGGTTTTGGATGGACACTATAATTTTGGTTCTGTGTTGACTTGTGTGGGTAACTCGTAACACGGCATGCGGCCACCACCAAATTCCCTGGAGACTAATCGACGCCGTGTCGCACTGATTTTTATCAGTGGCAGGCTGGACCAAGGCGGCGCCGCCCAAATCTCTGCGGCCAGAATGGTGTTTTCAGGGTAATTTGCCATGCCGTGCGCGGCACCCATCAAGATGAACATGAGCTTCCGTAGCAGTGCCTTCAAGCACCGATCCTGAAGGGTCTGCTACAAAAGTCTTTTCGTGGTAATTTGTCATGTGCATTCGCACAGCCATCACGATGAAAATATAGCGCAGAAATCTTGTCTGCAGGCAGGCTGGAAGCCTGAGCTGCGACATTTTGTGGCAATCACATCCAGCCCCAAGGCCGGAGAAAATGACCACCCGTCGAACGGCACAACCATGATGGTTGCCGTTCGCTGCTGATCACGGAGCTTGCATGCCGCTCTTCAAAAACAAACAAGAACTGGGTTGGTGTTTTTACGACTGGGGTAATTCCGCCTTCGCCACCACGGTGATGGCGGGTTTCTTTCCCGTCTTTTTCAAAGAATACTGGAGCCAGGGCGTGGCGGTTACAGAGAGCACCGCCAAGCTGGGCCTTGCCAATTCCATATCCGGTTTGGTGGTGGCGCTGCTGGCGCCGGTGCTCGGCGCGATTGCCGACCGCGGCAGCCGCAAGAAAAAATTTCTGATGCTCTTCGCCTATCTCGGCGCCTTGTCGACCAGCGCGCTGTTTTTCGTCGCTCGCGGCCAGTGGCCGCAGGCGGCGTTGATCTACGTGATGGGAACCATCGGCTTCTCCGGCGGCAACATTTTTTATGACGCGCTGCTGCCCGGCATTGTGGATGACAAGAAGATCGACTTCGTCTCGGCGCTGGGCTATGCCATGGGCTACCTGGGCGGCGGCCTGCTCTTCGCCCTCAACGTGTGGATGACGCTCAGCCCGGCGACCTTTGGCCTGGCAGATGCCGGCGAAGCCGTGCGCGTCTCATTCATTACCGCGGGCGTATGGTGGGGCGTCTTCACGTTGCCGATCATGCTGTTCGTGCCGGAAACACAGTCCGCCACCGCGCACAGCCTGCGCCAGGCGGTGCGCGAAGGCGGCCGCCAACTGGCGCACACCTTTCGCAAAATCCGCCATCTCAAAACCATCGGCCTCTTCCTGGCCGCCTACTGGCTTTACATCGACGGCGTCGATACCATCGTCCGCATGGCGGTGGATTACGGCCTGTCCATCGGCTTCGAAGCCAAAGACCTGATCGTTGCCTTGCTGATCACACAATTCGTCGGTTTTCCCAGTGCCATTGTGTATGGCAGGCTGGGCGAACGCATCGGCGCCAAGCGCGCGATCTACCTCGCGATCGTCGTTTACTTGCTCGTTGTTCTGTGGGCGGTGCGGATGAGTGACAAAATCGAGTTCTACGCCCTCGCCATCGTGATCGGGCTGGTGCAGGGCGGCATTCAGGCGCTGAGCCGCTCACTTTATTCGCGCCTGATTCCGCATGATCAGACCGCGGAATTCTACGGCTTCTACAATCTGCTCGGCAAATTCGCGGTGATCTTTGGCCCGATTCTCATCGGCGTGACCGGCATGATCTCCGACAGCCCGCGCACGGGCATCGCCTCGATCGCCGTGCTGTTCGTGCTCGGCGGCCTGCTGCTCTCCTTTGTCGATGAAAAGCAGGGCGCCGCGGAGGTGAAACATTTGCGCCTGACTGGCGGGCGCCCGGGCTGACACAGCCGCATCCCGTCGTTGCTCCGTTCTCATTCCGTCACACGGGGGGGGGAGGGGCGCCACCGGGCGGGGTTGTTCCACCGCCACGACGGTGGCAGGGACTCTGAGCAAGCGCAAGATCATGTCAAATTTCATCAAGTTTCTCGGGACCGCCGGCGCGCGCTTCGTCATGATTGAACAACTGCGCTCCTCCGCGGGCACCATTCTGAGTCTGGATGGCCAAACCATTTTGCTGGATCCCGGGCCGGGCACGCTCAGCCGTTGCGCCAGCAGCCGGCCCAAAATCGCCGGCCACGCGCTCGATGCCGTTCTGCTAAGCCACCGCCACATCGATCATTCCACCGACGTCAATGTCATGCTGGAGGCCATGTCCCACGGCGGCCGGCAGAAACGCGGCCTGCTCTTCGCGCCGGCGGACTGCCTGGAGGGTGACGACCCGGTGGTGTTGCGTTATGTGCGTGATTACATCACCGGCATCACGCGGCTGCAACCCTTCACCCGCTATGAGCTCGGCGGCCTGTGCTTTCACACCCGCGGCCGGCACCGCCACGGCGTGGAGACTTATGGCTTCGTCTTCGAGAGCCGGGCGGGCCGCCTCGCGTTCTTGATCGACACAGAATTTTTTCCCGACCTGATGGAATGGTACGCCGGCGCGCGGGTGCTGGTGTTGAATGTCGTGCTGCTCAAACAGCGTGAGGAAAACTTGATCCAACACCTGTGCCTGGATGATGCCCGCCGCCTGATCTCGGCCATCAGGCCGGAGACGGCGATTTTGACTCACTTCGGCATGTCGATGGTGCGCGCCAGGCCGTGGCTGCTGGCCGAACAGCTCACGCAGGAAACCGGTGTGCCCGTGCTCGCGGCGCGCGATGGGATGTCATACACACTGGATGACATGTAACACACGCAGGGAGGACGTCATGAAGCCCCGCTTCACCTTGGTGATGTTGGCGAGTCTGCTGCTGGGAGAAAGGGTGATGAGCCAGTACCAATTCCTGGGCAATCTCACCGCCATCGATTTTCACGAGCAGGGTGCGGTGTTGCGCTGCGGCGAGGATCTGGTGCGTCTCGCATTTCTCGCGCCGGATTTGGCACGTGTCACGCTGGCGCCGCACGGCCGCTGGCAGAGCGGGCCGGATTATGCCCTCGCCAAAACCGACTGGCCGGGCACAACCTTCACGGTTGCGGAGACTGCCACCCACGTCGTGCTCAAGACCGCCGCGCTCGAGGTTCGCATCCGGCGGTCGCCCTGCCGCCTGGCGTTTTATGATGCCGCCGGCAATCTCCTGAACCAGGACGACGAGGCGTTTGGTCTCGCCTGGGAGGGCAGGGAAGTCGCCGTGTTCAAAACCCTGCTGCCGGGTGAGCGCTTTTACGGATTGGGTGAGAAAACCGGCGGCCTCGACCGGCGCGGCAGTGAATGGCAGATGTGGAATTCGGACATCCCCGCCTACAGTGACCGCACGGATCCGCTGTATCAGTCCCATCCCTTCTTCATCGGTGTGCGCGAAAGCCGCTGCTACGGGATTTTCTTCAACAATACCCATCGCAGTTTTTTCAATCTGGGGGCCGGCAATCACCGTCTCTATTCGTTTCGTGCCGAGGGCGGGGCGCTGGATTATTTTTTCTTTGCCGGCGCGACGATGAAGGATATTCTCCGCCGCTATTCCGAGCTGGTGGGCCGCATGCCGCTGCCGCCGCTGTGGGCGCTGGGCTACCAGCAATGCCGCTGGAGCTATTTCCCCGAAAGCGAAGTGCGGCAACTGGCACGCATCTTTCGCGAGAAAAAAATCCCGGCTGATGTCCTCTATCTCGACATTCACCACATGGACGGCTATCGCTGCTTCACTTTCGATCCCCAACGCTTTCCGGACCCGCGAAAATTGCTGGCTGATTTGCGTGCGCAGGGCTTCAAGGTGGTGACGATTGTTGATCCCGGCATCAAGGTCGATCCCGGCTATTCGGTCTATGACAGCGGTGTGCAGGGCGATCATTTCATCAAGTTCCCCGACGGCCAGCGCTATATCGGCGATGTCTGGCCCGGCCCCAGCCATTTCACCAACTACACCAAGCCCGAGTCGCGCGCCTGGTGGGGTGATCTCCACAAAGATTTCCTCGACATGGGGGTTGCCGGTATTTGGAACGACATGAACGAGCCGGCGGTGTGGGGCCGCGAGGCGCCCCTGCTGGTGGAGTTCGACGAGGAGGGCCGCAAAGTCTCAATCAAAAAGATTCACAATGTCTTTGGCCATCTCATGGCACAGGCCACTTATGAAGGCTTGCGGCGGTGGCGGCCGCAGGAACGGCCCTTTATTTTGACACGCGCCGGCTTTGCCGGCACGCAGCGCTATGCCGCAAGCTGGACCGGCGACAATGTTGCCACTTTCGAGCATCTGGAGATCGGCATCCGCATATGCCAGTCCATGAGCCTGAGCGGCATTCCATTTGTCGGAACAGACGTCGGCGGTTTTGCGGAAACACCCACGCCCGAGCTGTTTGTGCGCTGGATGCAAGTCGGCGCCTTCACACCGTTTTTCCGCACACACACCCAGATCAATTCTCCCGATCAGGAGCCGTGGAGTTTTGGAGAATGGGCGGAAGAAGTGAATCGCAAGTACATCGAGCTGCGCTACCGCCTGCTGCCCTACACCTACACGGCGTTTTATCAGGCGGCAGTCGAAGGCATGCCCATCATGCGGCCCCTGTTCCTGGAGTTTCCACAGGAGGCCGAGACCTATGAGGGCCAGAATCATACGACATATCTGTGGGGCAACGACCTGCTGGTGGCGCCGGTGACGCGTGCGGGCGAGCGCATTCGCAAAGTCTACCTGCCGGCGGGCACATGGTATGATTTCTGGGAGAACAAGACCCATGCAGGCGGAGGCTACGTCTATGTCGACGCGCCGGTGGAAAAACTGCCGCTGTTCGTGCGCGCCGGCGCGGTGATCCCGATGGGCGAGGTGCTGCAATATGTCGGAGAGAAGCCGCTGACGCAAATCGATCTGCACGTCTATCCCGGCGCAGAGAGAACCTCGATGCTGTATGAAGATGATGGCCACTCCTTTGCCTATGCCGGGGGCGAGATGAGCCTGACTTCCTTCAAAGTCTCGACCCGGGCAAAAAATGTCACGCTCGCCATCGCGGGCCGGGAGGGCAGGTATGTGCCGCCGGCGCGTGATTACCGCGTTATCGTGCACGGCCAGCGCCGCGCACCGCAAAGGGTGAGCCTTGACGGCAGGAAACTGGCGGAGGTCAGCTTCGCAGCCGAAGCCGGCACGGTCACGGTTCGGCTGCGCGATGACGGCAAAGCACACACGCTGGGTTTCGATTTCTAAAATGAGGCCATGCCCCGGCGGGTGTTCCGGGTAATCCCGCAGTAACCGTATGACGGAGCGCAGCCCTCTTCACCTGCAGAAAAGAGGTCTGCGCTGGGTCCCCGCATGTGCTTGAGGCATTCCTGTTCCGGGCATTGCAGCATTCACCCGATGCCGCTGCCCCCCGGAGGGAACCGTGTAAGGATCTGAACACGACACCGCCCGGGCGTTTCCTCGTGATCAGCAGTGGACTTGATGGTGACAGGTGCCTGCTTCGGGACCGAATGCCGGGGCGGTTTCTTCTGCTATTCCAAATGCAGATGATCAAAATACAGGGTCACCGGTTGGGCCGGTCGCTGCAGGAAGAAGTACACCGACTCGATGTTTGATCGTTGCATGCGGCGGCGCGTGCCGGTGGTGATGAGGGAATCCAGCGGCCAGACAAATTGCGTCCAGCCCGGCGGCAGCCGGATACGCCGATTGCAACGGTCGGCATAAGCCGGGCTTTCCCGGCGGTCATCGATGCGGAAATGCACCTGCAGCGTGTCGGGCTGTGGATTGTAAATCGCGGCGTGCAGGCTGTGGAAAGCCGACCAATCCGGATCGAACCTGGTAATTTTAAGCCCCGGGAAATTGCCCGGGAACATTTCGAGGCGCAGGCTGCGTTCGCCATGCGCCACCGGATCGGTGGCCAGGGTGAGCAGCGCGCGGCATTCCCAGTGGAGCCGGTCGAGCTCCGCATCGCTCTCAAAGTCGAAAAAGAAAGGCCGGTCGCGCTGACAGGCGCTGGCAAGCAGGCTGAGCATCATGATGCCGGCGAAATTCAACGCCCGCCTCCCCTGTTCGAACGGCAGCCGCTTCACACCGGCCATTTAATCCTTCCTTTCAAATTCGAAGACCACAATTTCCGGCGGCACGCCCAGGCGAATGGGGATATCCGTTGTACCTATGCCGCTGGTGACATACAGCATTTTATTCCCCTCTTGAAAAAAGCCGCGGAGGTGATCCGGATCGGGCTTGCGTCCAGTGATCCGCCAAAGGAGGCCCGGCAGACGAATCTGTCCGCCGTGGGTGTCGCCGCTCAGCACCAGCGCGTGCGCGGATGCAGGCACGCGGGCATAGGCCAGCGAGGTGTGTGACAGCAAAATCGTTGGATGCTCGCTGGCGAGCAGGGAGTCAACCAGCGCGAGGTTGGGCCGCAGCGGTGGCCAGCAATCCAATCCCGCCAGTCGCAACCACCGGCCGCCAATGGCGAGATCGACAAAGCAATCGCGCAAAAATATGACCCGGTGTGCAACCGGCGGATCGGCGGAATCCCGGCGATGGCAAAAAAGGCAGCTCGCGCGTGAGAACGAGTAGTCGGCATCGCCCATCACGGCATAAACCCCGAGCGGCGCCTGCAATTGCCCGAGAAACGAAAGCGCATGCTCATAATCATCCTGACTGCCATACCATCGCACGTAGTCGCCGGTCAGCAGAATCATGTCCGGCTGAATTTCCCGCAGCCGGGAGAGGACAGCTTGCGCGGTGTGTGCGCTGTGCTGGTGGAAATGCAGATCACTGAGTTGAACAATCTTTTTGCCGGACAGCACGTCGGCAAAAGCGGGATGGGCAATGCGAAGATGCTGCACGCGAAGTTCCGCGGAGGAACGCCACCACAGGGCAACTGCCACGCCAACAACAAGAGCGGAAACAACCAGGCACTTCGACACGCGTACAGTCCAGCCGGTGGTTGCGGGGAGAATTGGGTTTGTTTTCGTTTCAACGGATGCCATACCGCATGTCACTGCCAATTTTCGGAAGAGCAGGCAACGCCGGCGAGGGTTTGCGGAAAGCTGTGGATGCAACGGGCCAACCGGCAGCATCTCGTGAGCACCGGCAAGAGAGGGTGGCCTCATGAAACGGCGGTTGCGCCGGTGAAGTTTTGGCGCAGCTCTTCTCTACCATGCAACCGCAGCTTTTGCAGAAAGGACTGCCACAGTGCCGGCGCAGCCTGCGACTGCCTGAGGCCTCCTCCCTATGAGTTGCTTGCTGGCAGCCGCCGGCTGCCCGGGCTGGTGGCTGAGCGACTCCTTCCCGCCGGCCAAGCGCCACCTTTCACGCTGCGGCCCGCTGTGATGTTGAGCGTGCGCTGCCGGCAGTGGCATGAACGCACACTGCACCTCTGCAGAGATTGCGCCGTGTGATTGCGAGGTGCACGATGGACAGGCGAATTGTCGCGTGGCCAAAGCCGGCGGGATCAGCGACCAGCAGGCAGTGGCAGCCTCCCGGCATCGGGCACAAAGGTGGTGATGGCAGGCAAAGCCATCGGATTGCCATGCAACACAAAACGCAAGGAACACCGGGCAGTCGAGATGCCCCCCGGTTGCTCTGCACCCACGGCGACAGTCCGCGATCACGCGCAGCGCGAGACGTGTTGGGTCGCAATCTCAAAAATTTTGATGAAGGGTTTCTGCAACAGCCTGATCGTTGCCGTGAATTCCTCGCATCTTGCGAGACTCTCGCCGTTGTGGAGTCTCCCGCTCAGTCGGGGTCGGAACATCTTCGGAGAGACACCACTGCGCCAAAGTGCCGGCCGTGGCAGTCGTGGCGGACAGGTGCACGCCGGGAGAGAGAGCCCGGCAGCGAGATGGCCGGGCACGATAGTCTTGCCCAGAAAGAGCAGGATTGGCGGACTGGAAGGGGTATAACCTCAACTCCGAAGAGATTGCAAAACTCGCGACGGCATTACCAAGGTGAAAGAACGGAAGCCGGGCAGGATGTCGCGTTTGGTATGACGGGCTGCAAGTGAATACAAATCATGCGAGCCTCGCGGCAGTCGCGTTGCGCAGGAACCGCCCCGCATGGCGCAAAAATTGCCAGCAAGAGGGGGGAATCTTTTATATCGAGGCAAGCATGATGAGGCCCCTACTCTCTCTCGTTGCTGTGAGCGGGATCACGCTGGGTTTCAGCTTGTGGAGCTGCGCGAAAAATCCAATGTCGGGCACCACCGGCAATTTGAAACTCAGTATCAAAGCCGTGCCCGCACCAGCCAAGGTGGCGGCCGGTGTGCAGCAAGTCACCATTACGGCCGCACAAATCGTCATCGGTGAAATCGAGATTGAAAGCAGCGAGCGGGACAGCATGGATTTCATGTCCAGCGGCCCGCTGGTGGTGAATCTCGATGTCACCGGCAGCAGGACCACGCTCGGCGCGATTGCCGTTCCGTTTGGCAGGTATGATGAGATCGAAGTTGCAATCGCACCCCTGCAGGCCAGTGCCGGACAGGTCTACACCGCCAATCCAGACCTGCAAAACCGCAGCCTGCTCGTCCGCGGTTATATCGACGGCGACAGTGCGTCGGCGTTCGTCTTTGCCAGTGCGATCAGATTGGAACAGGAGCAGGAGCTTTCGCCACCCCTTTTGGTCGATGCCAATTCCCCGAATGCCAATATTGTGCTCGCCCTTGATACCGCGAGCTGGTTCCGCGATAGTTCGGGCGGCTATCTTGACCCCCGCCTGCCCCGGAATCAGAAGGCCATCGAGCACAATATCAAAAACTCGCTCAAGGCCTTTGCGGATGATGATGACGAGGATGGCGACGATTGACGCAGGTCACAGGTGACGGACTTGGGCATCGCAGCGTTGCTGCCCGCCGAGTGCGCCTGCCCAAGTGCGATTCATTCTTCCTGTGGTACCCCCACCACTACGGCACCTCGACAGTTGCATTCACTTCGCGAGCCATCCACAATCGAACTTTTTTGTGGAGCACTTGCTGCTGCGCCTCCCTTTCCCAGAAACAACTCACTACGACAGCCACAATGGCTGGCCTTCCGGCAACGGTTTCAATGAAGCACAATGGGTGACCCCAAATTCCGAAAAAGGCATTGCTTCTTGGCGCGACGATTTGTATGATTGCACTCCAAACGCAAAACTACGTTCAGGGGAGAAATTCGTGCCACGCCGGTCGCGCAAAAAATCCAGACCCAAAGATGCCCTCCAACGAGAGCTGAAACGCTTGAGTCGCCGCGTTGAACAAGGCTTTCGACGCTTGATCAGCGGCCAACAAAAGCTGGAAAATCAGCAGCGAAAACAGGGAAAAAGACTGGCAAACCTGGAGAAAAGGCAGGTAAACCTGGAGAAAAGGCAGGTAAACCTGGGGAAAAGGCAGGTAAACCTGGGGAAAAGACAGCTAAGCCTGGAGAAAAGGCAGATAAGCCTGGAGAAAAGACAGGTAAGCCTGGAGAAAAGGCAGATAAGCCTGGAGAAAAGGCAGGTAAGCCTGGAGAAAAGGCAGATAAGCCTGGAGAAAGGGCAGATAAGCCTGGAGAAAGGGCAACAAAAGCTGGAGCAAAGACAACGGGAGCTGGAAAAAAGTCAAAAGTCACTCCTTGCCAGAATGAGCCAAGTCGAGGCTGTTTTAAAAGAGCTCAGGGACCGCCAGGACAGACTGGAAGCGAAAGTGGATTTGTATTGGGAAAGGACTGTGGAACTGATCAACCGGGTCTACAATGTCGTGGAGAAAGAAAGAGAAGAAAACATGCAATTCAGAGAGCAAATCTACACCATGGTCGATCATGTCAGCAGATATTTCACTGATTTCGAGGTGGAGAAGAAAGCGCTGGCAGCCCGGGATGATCGTCTGGAGAGCCGCATTGATGTCCTGGAGGGATCCGAGGCGAAACAGAATCGCACGCTGGAGGAACTTGATACGCGCGTGGCCGCGCTCGAAGCCCGCTCCCAAAGCTGATCCCAAGCCGCCGCGGAAGCCACAGCCCTCCCCCCACCGGTTGTCACCCCCGTCATCTCCTGCGCAATTCCCGCTGGATCTGCCGCTTGTACGAAAAAAAATCCACCTGCATGGTGTGCCGGGTTGACGCGACATAGCGCCGGCGCATGCGCTCCCGTTCACGAATGATTTCCCGCTGCATGATCCCGGTGCCGGGCAGTTTGCATGCGCCGGTCAGCAAACCGGCCACCCATTTTGCCTGCAACTCGGCCAGCGGCATGATGGCACCCAGCGGCTGCAAAAAACCGATGAAATACAGATTGGGATGCTGCAGCGGCACCACCCAACGGTAAAGCGGCAGTTCGTTGTCCTGCACCGTGAAAACTTCCGGTTTGAAGAAAGGAAAGGAGACTTTGTATCCCGTGGCGTGGACAATGCAGTCGATCCGTTCCGCGCTGCCGTCTTCAAACAGCACACGCTCGCCGGCGAGCATTTTGACATTCGGTTTGATTTTGATTCGCCCGTGGCCAATCAACGTCAGCAATTCGGAAGAGATGGTGGGATGTGCCTGATGCAGCTTGTGTGCCGGCACGGGCACACCATAACGCGACTGCGGACCGCGCGTCAGCCAGAGCAGAAACTGCATGCCCAGCGCCTGCACAGCCGGTGGCAGCAGACTGGTGAAGGGGGTGGTAAATTGATCGACCGGTTTGCCCCAAATGTATTTGGGAATCACGTGCGCACTGCGCCGGGTGGAGAGAAACGTGTGCGCCGCCACCCGGCTGCTTTCGCAGGCAATATCAACGCCGGAATTGCCCATGCCGATGACCAGGACATTCCGGCCGGCAAACACCCCGGGCGTTTTGTAGTCGTGCGAGTGCATTTGCAAACCGTCAAAGCGGCCGGGAAAATGCGCCCACTTCGGATCCCAATGATGGCCATTCGCGACCAGCACGGCACCATAACGGCGGCTCTTCCCGCCGGCGAGTGTCACGTCCCAGCTTCCCTCACCCGCCGGTGCCACGTCGATCACTTCGGTGCGAAAAGTGATCTGGTCGCGAAATCCGAAATGATCGACATAATCGTCGAAATACCTGGCAATCTGCGCGTGATGGGGATAGTCGGGATAGTCGTCCGGCATGGGAAAATCGGAAAATGCCATGCGGGTTTTCGAGGTATTGATGTGCAACGAGGCATAGGCGGAAGACTGGCCGTTGTCATTCAAATAACGCCAGTTGCCCCCGACACTCGAGCCTTTCTCGAAGCCGTCGAAGGGTATGCCCTTCTCATGCAGCACTTTGGCTGCCGCGATGCCCGAGGCGCCGGCACCGATGATACAGACCCGGGATTCACGCATGTCGAAAAGCGGGGTTGCGAAGACAGCGGCGATGGCGCTCCATCAGCAGATGAAAGCGCGTTTCCAGTTCACGCAGCTGCCGGCGCAGCGCTTGCGCCTCTGCGTGGGGTGCATCCCGCAACTGCTCCTGCAACGCAAGGATGTCTTTCTTGAGCTGCATTTCCTCGGGCAGCACATTGGCATTCTTCAGGATCTTGAAGCCCAACCGCAGGCTGGCGGGGATGTTGGAATCATCCTCCCAGTTGAGCGGCCGGCCATGGCCGGGCAGGTTGTCGAATTCACCGTTGGCAATGGCTTCGAGAATCTTCTGTTCGGCGAGGTGTGCGAAGGCATTCATATCTGCACTCCGGCGCTTTCAGCTTCGGGTTCCGTGTTCAACATGCGCGCGGGCCCGCGCGGCTGTTCCGTGACGCCCACCACCACCACCGTGAAATCGTCGTGGGTGTTGGCGAGGCCGACGTGATCGTAAATGCTCAGCAAAATGCGCTCTTTCAAGGCTTCGGCATTCTGATAATCCCGCTGCTGCACCACCGCCAGCAGGGATTTTTCCTGATATTCCTCTTCGTTGTCGTTGCGTGCCTCGACCACGCCGTCGGTATAGAAAACGAAAAAGTCACCCGCGGCAACCGGCAAGGTCATTTCCTGCAGCGCGGCTTCAAAAGCCGGCCCGTCTTCCAAACCGATGGCCATGCCCGCAGGCTGCAGAAATGCGGGCGCGCGGCTGCGCGGGGCTTGCAGCAGGGGATTGTGGCCGGCGCGACTGAAGGTCATGGTCATATGGTCGGGGTCAAACACGGCATACAGCAGCGTGATGAAGAGATTCTTCTCCAGGCTGCGGCGAAGGATGCGGTTGGTGTGCAGCAACACCTCGCGCGGTGAATCATAATGCCGGCCGAGTGCCTCGACCACGCCCTTCACCTGCGCCATGTAGAAGGCGGCGGCCGCACCCTTGCCGGAAACATCACCCACGACGACCACGAGCTTGCGGCCGCGCGTGAAGACATCGAAATAATCTCCGCCCACCTCCTGTGCCGCCACGCTGACGCCCGCAACTTCCAGGCCCGGCACCGCCGGCATGATTTTGGGCAGCAGCTTGACCTGGGCTTCATGCGCCACGCGCAGCTCCTGCGACAAGCGCTCCTTTTCGAGGGATTCCGCCAGCAAATGGGCATTGTGAAAGGCGATGGCCGCCTGATCGGCAAAGGATTGCAGCATGTCCTGATCGAATTGATCGTAACCGAAGTAATCCTGTTTCGCGGAAAACAGCACGCCCAGAATCTGACCGCGTGAGATCAGCGGCACCGCCAGGATGGCGCCAATATCCTTCTTCCACGGTCGCACACCGGCGGCGCGCGCATCCGCGGTGACATCGTTGATCAACAGGCTTTTTTGATTTTGGATCACCCACCCGCTGATGCCGGTCTCACGGCTCAGCGGCATCTCCTGCTGTTCCCGTTCGGAAAGATTGACCGCCGAACACAAGACCGGCGGCGCGCCGGCCTCCTCCAGCAGCTCCAGCCAGGCAAAATCGGAGCGGGTGACCTGCAGCGCGCGCTGTGTGATCATCGCCATCAATTGCTCGCGTTCCATGAAATGGCTGATGGACTGGCTCAGCTCCTGCAGCGTCTTGATGGCGTTGATTTTCTCATCGAAGCTGCCGGCGGTGGGAAGATGCAGCATCAGGGCAAAGGCGGTAACCCCGGCATAGACGCTGAAAAACAGTGCAATCGCAGCGCACACGGCGGCGAACGCGATGCTGTGATCCGCCACAAAACTGCCGGCGACCCGTTGTGTCAACATGACGCCGAGACCGCAAGCCAGTGCGGACGCCAGAAACACCAGCCACTTCTGGCGGCGGTTGAGATAGTCGATCCAGCGGTGGCGGAGGGCATTGACCCCGATCAACAGCAGGAGCAGGATGACGGGCACATCACCCAGCCAGTTCTGCTCGAAGCTTGCGAAGAAATTCACCCGGCCGCGCGCGGAAGCCGTTGCAGCCATCAGCAGTATGGCGAACACCAGCAGGCGAAAATTGCGCAGCGTCGAGCCTTTGCTCTTGTAGAAAATCAAATTGGCCAGCAGTCCGGAGAGCAGCAGGTGCAGAAACAGCAGCAGGAACGCGGCCGCCGTGCCGATCAGGAAGTGGCGGGGGGAGAGAAACAGCCGTGAAGCCGGAGACCGGGAATCCGGGGCTGCCATCAAATACTGGTCGATGATGGTCAACACCACCAGCGCCGCCAGTGCCGTCAAAAAGGTGTAGCGCAGCGTGTGGAAAATGCGCCGTTCGGAAAGGATCTTGATCCGCTCCCGCAGCGGCAGCAGCAGGATGATGGCCGCCAGCAACATACCGTCACGGAACAAGCGCACGATCTCGGGGATGCGCGCAATCATGAACCAAACGCTGTCGACGAGGGTCACCCCGAGAAAGGTCAGAAAGGGAACGGAGAAAATCGTGTTCTTGAGGATGCGGCGCATGCCGATGCTTGTTTGCGAGTCATTCGGGAGTTTGGAAAACCGGCGTGGCCATGATGAAAAAACGGCCGCACAACAAACCAATCGCCCGGCCCGGCAAAGTAGACATCACCGGATGGAAAGTCAAGCGCGATCTCCCGCCCTCGCGCTTCGGAATTCGGCCTTGAATGTGAGGGCCGTGATTGTGTATTTTGACCCGCCGTTTCACGCAAAGGTTGCCCATGCAAAATCTTCCGATGGAAAAGGCCAACCCCGCCCACGATTGGGCAATGATCGACCGTGCGCTCGCGACTGCCGCTCTGGCGCATCGCCAACAAACACGCAAGAGCACCGCGATTCCCTACATCGTTCACCCCTGCGCCGTTGGTTTTCTGCTGCTCGCCGCCGGCTGTCCGACCGAGGTGGTGGTGGCGGGCATCCTGCACGATGTCATCGAAGACACACCGGTGACACTCGAGGCCTTGCGCCGGGAATTCGGCGGGACGATCGCCGACCTGGTGGCACTATGCTCCGAGCCGGACAAATCACTGCCCTGGGAAAGACGCAAACAGCACACGATCCGCTTTCTCGCCACCGCGCCGCCGGCGGTCAAGCTGGTGGTGGCGGCGGACAAGCTGCACAATCTGCGCAGCATTGCCCTCGAAAGACATCGTGTGGGGGAGGCGGTGTGGCAGCGCTTCAATCGCGGCCGCGCACAGCAGGAATGGTATTATCGCAGCGTCGCGGAGAGTCTCATGCAAAACCTGCCGGAGGGATGCGACACTTCGCTTTTCGAACAACTGCAGCAGGAAGTGGCGGCCGTATTCGGTTAGACGGAAGGCGGAATCAAACCGGGGGGAAGTCGGAAAATCTCACCAACCTGAAAAGGATTGCCACCGCTTGAACATTCGCATCAAAGTGAAAAAACTGCATCCGGCGGCGCGGCTGCCGGAGTACAAAACCGCACTCGCCGCCGGCATGGATTTGTATGCGCGGCTGGACGAAGCCCAAATGCTGGCGCCGGGCGAATCGGCGTTGATCCCCACGGGAATCGCGCTGGAATTGCCGCCGGGTTACGAGGCCCAGGTGCGGCCGCGCAGCGGCCTGGCACTGCGGCATGCGGTCACCCTGTTGAATTCGCCGGGCACGGTGGATGCCGACTATCGCGGCGAGATCAATGTGATCGTCATCAATCATCACCGCCACGAAACCTTTACCATCCATCCGCACGATCGCATCGCGCAGCTCGTGATTGCGCCGGTGATGCATGCCGAATGGGTGGAGGCCGAAGAGTTGAATGCGACGGCCAGGGCCGGTGGCGGCTTCGGCAGCACCGGCCGCTGAGAACGCAGCGGCCGGGCAACCTTCCTGCCACTAGGCTCAATTGCCCGGTCACCTTTGTATGATACTGTGCCCTGTTCGCCGGCGGTGGTGACCGGGCAAGGGGCCCCAAAATCCTACTTCATGAACATCATCCGCTGCACCAACCTCTGCTGTCCGGCCTGCAACACCGCGAAATAAATTCCACTCGGCAAGCCGCCCGCCTCGAAATGCAGGCGATGGACGCCGCGGCCGTAATAGCCCTCGGCCAAACGCGCCACCTCCTGACCGGCGAGGTTGTAAACCTTCAGGACAATATGACCCGCTTCGGGAAGCGAAAAAGTAATCGTCGTACCGGGATTGAACGGGTTGGGATAATTTTGCTGCAACTGGATTTCATCCGGAATCATCGCCTCGGTGAATTCCGCGGCGCTCTCCTTCACCAACGCGGCACTGCCGCCGGCATAGACCTCCAGCTCATTGACGCGATAATAGGACTTGTTCGGCTTGGTCTGGTACAGCCGGAGGTAACGCGCGGAAACGGGGCTGAAGCTGAAATCATCGTTGCCGCCATTGCCGGCGTTGTCGGTATAGACCGTGCTCCAGGTCACACCGTCGCTGGACATTTGCACCTGGTAATTCTTCGCGAAATATTTCCCGTTCCACTTGATGACGACGCGTGCAACGGTTTGAACCGCCTGCAGGTCCACGCGCCACCACTGCGTCTGATTGCTGCTGCCGAGCTTGGCGCTGCTCCAAGAGCTGCTGGTGCTGCCATCGTTGGCCTTTTCCGGTGCATACTTGCTGCTGCTGTAGCTGGAGGCGGTTGCCGGCTTGTTGCGCGCGAGATTGGTGTTGCCGCTCGGCGTCATTGCATTGGCCTCGTTGGAATAGGCCGAATTGCCGCCGGTATTGTAAGCGAACACGCGATAGTAATACGTCGTGCCCGCGACCAGGCCGGTGTTGGCATAACTCGTCACGTTCGCACCCACCGTTGCAATTACGGCATAGCTTCCGCTCGCACCGGTTTTGCGCTCGATCTTGAAGCCGTCCTCGTTGGCGGAATTGTCGGTCCAGTTGAGATTGATCTGACTGCTGCTCACGGCCGTGGCGGTCAAGTTGCTTGGCGCGGCCGGCGGATTGCTTGCGGTCGTCGTACTCGCCTCATTAGAATACGCCGAATTGCCGCCAGCATTGTAAGCCCGCACCCGATAGTAGTAGGTTGTTCCCCCTGCCAGACCGGTATCCGGGTAACTGGTCACATTGGCACCCACCGTTGCAATCTCGGCATAGGTTCCGCTCGCGCCGGTCTTGCGCTCGATCTTGAAGCCGTCTTCGTTATTCGAGTTATCGGTCCATGAAAGATCAACCTGACTACCACTCACGACAGTAGCGGTCAAGTTGCTGGGGGCAGCCGGCGGCGTGATGCCAGAGAAAGTGCCATTGCTGACAAAAACATCGCTCTTGTTCGGCATGCCGCTGTTGCCATGCCAGGCCACTTTGTGATTGCTCAGTGCCGGTGCCCGGTCATCAAAGGTATTGCTACTAATTTGATGGATAGTGCCGTTCTGCAAGACAAAAATTTCCCAGTCGCTGCCATCGAAAGCCTGCCAGGCGAGGATGCCGTTGTCGGCAATTTCGGGCATCTGATTGTCGGTCGGGCCGCTGGTGATTTGTACGCGGTTGCTGCCGTCAAAGCCGGCGCGATAGATGTCCCAATTGTTGCCGTTGTGGCCCATCCACACCACCAGGCCGGAGTTGTTGATGCGCGGATGCCAATCTTCCCGCAGGTTGCTGGAAAGCACAATGTCCGAGCCGGTTGGGCCGGAGGCACTGGCGGCGTGGATTTCGGCGTTGGTATTGTCATGCCAGCTCTGCCACACCACTTGATTGGCATCGTTGATCTGCGCATATTCATCGTTGTAGGTGTTGCTGCTGAGCTGCAGCAGGCCCGTACCGTCGGCATTGGCGCTGAAAATCTCCCAGTTGCTGCCATCGTGGCCCATCCATACGACACGGCCGGCGTTGTTGATCTGCGGCCAGGTGTCCTCGCGCGGATAGCCGGAGGCCGCGTGGTTGTTGGTGAGTTGAACGACATCCGTGCCGTTGACGTTGGCGCTGAAAATTTCATAATCGGCGCCATCCCAGCCATCCCACACGATCCTGCCGGCATTGTTGATTCGCGCATGCCAATCGTCGTGGCTGTTGTTGGTCACTTGCACCAGCCCGCTGCCATCGGCATTGGCGGTGAAGATTTCATAATCGCTGCCGTCGAACGCCTGCCAAACCACCTGGTTGCCGGCATTGATCCTGGGATATTCGTCGTCGATGCTGTTGCTGGTGATCTGCACGAAATTGGTGCCGTCGGCATTGACCGCGAAGATTTCATAATCGTTGCCATCATGACCGTACCACACCATGCGGCCGGCGTCGTTGATCTGTGGCGCCCAATCCTCCACGGCATTGCTGGTCAACTGAGTGACGCCCTCGGGACGCAAGGGGGTGCTGTAATAACCGGACGCGCGCGTGGAGCCGCTTTCCGGATAGGAATTGAAATCCTGGATGTAGGCCCACCAGTTGTTGGCGCGCGTCATGCCATATTCGGTGGCGGTTCCGCCCATGTGGGGCAGGTGCGTGAACCACCATTTGTGGTAAAGCCGCATATCGCCGCCGCCCCACTCGGTGGCGTTGACCCATTCTTTTTGATTGGTGAGATTGGGATAATTGTTAAGCCAGTCGCGATGTGTGCTCCACACGTAGGTCATGTTGCCATAGTCGTAATCGCTCCGGCTGTTCGGCGCAAAGTGAGCATTGCCACAGGCGGCGCCATTCGGCCAGTTCCCGTCATACAAGGTGAAGCGATTCCACGCATGCGTCGAGTCGTTCGTCCAACTGCCGTAAACCCGTTGCATGATCGATTCGGTGCGATGGACGTAATCGTGGAGCATCTCGCCAACCCCGCGCTCGTAGTTGAAGCCCATCAGCACGAACATCTTCGACGCGCTCACTTGCTGCATTTCCGGGGCATTGCACCAGTAGGCGCCCTTGCCCGCCATGCGGGACTCGTAATAGCCGAAGCACGGCGCGCCGTAGAGCCACACCTCATCCACCTCGCCGGCTTCCAACCGGCGCGCGAGATCGTAGTCGCGCACAATCGCGTTGTAATCCACGGTCGTCATGCCGCTCGGCGGATCGCAATCGCCATCCGACCATTCGTACATATACGAGCCCGGCGTATTGCGATCGCCGTTGGTATAGCGAAAACCGTCTTCCTTCACCGGGAAGGTGCCGGCATTGATCACCTTCACAATGTCGTATTGCACCAGGCCGTGGCTGGTCTCCTCGATATCTGCGTCATAGCCTGCGGAAAGCGTGTCGGGATCATTCCAGCCCCACGCCGCGTGCAGGCGCCGATTGCCTTCGGAAGGAATGGCGGGATCGAAGTTGATCACCCACACTTTGGGGCGCTGCGTGTAGAGGTCAAAACTCGGCGGCGCCGGCTCGTTGATGACGAGCTTGGCTGACTTGGCCGAGCCTTCACGCTCGTAGGCATACACGCGGCGATGTGTGCCGCCGGCACTCACGTTTTTCACGATGATGCTCAGGGCGTTGCCGGCTTGCCAGCCCGGGCGACCCACGATCTCTTTCAAGATCGCGGTGATGTCCGGGCCATCGCGCCTGGTATCCCATTGCCACTCCTCCGTGATCGCCCACTCCACGAATTGCGTGGTCAACGGACGATCTGCCGGCGTGCTGCTTGCACTGAACGTGGCGGCATTATCCGCCGCTTCGCCGTAAAACCGAAGCGTCAGGGGGTTGGTATATGTGCCGTCCACGGTGAACTCCAGGTGGGCGTTTTGAATCTCACCGGGGCTGGCAATCTGGACATCCTGGAAACGAAATCCGCTGACGATTTCCCGGCCGTTGTCACACTGGCCAAAATAGATATTGCCATCACCGGTGGAAAAACCGCAGCCTCCCGGTTCCGGTCCGGCGTCATCGCTGCCGAGAATAACAGATCGGACAATGGTGTTCGTTCCCTGCGCATGCAACACCGCGTTCGTGTGCAGGCCGCCCAGCACAAGCAGCAGCCACAACCTTCCGGCTTTCGAGTAAATCTGAGCGAGGGTGCCCATAAAAGCTCCTTTAAACAAAGCGCATGAACTCTTTACATGAGTATCACCAATGAGCTGATCCAGGTAATCGCTCAAAACGGCAAAGCAGGTGTGCAAGATGTCAGCCGCGCGGGGAGGCGGAAAATTACAAGTCGCGGTTCAAAACCGTGAAATCTTCCTTTCCGCCTTCGCCCCTCGAGGCGTGACTTTTTCAAGAAGGTTTTAATGTGAAAGAGGTAGAGAGATATGGAGAGGAGGAGTAAGGCTTCCGTTGTCAGGGGGGGGTGACGTGACAGCCATCCTCTGCCCGGTCCCGCAGAGAATGGAACGTTGTCATCCCGCTATTGGGAGAGAAATTGTGGGGAAAATGCCAAAATGATGTCCCGCCAGTTGCTCGCCCCGCTCCCCCGCAGCTCTCCCGTCGCGCCTTGCCCAGGCATGGCTTGACATGACAACACAGCCCAAAGCCCAGAAAAATTTTCTGAGTCCATGCACACTATATCCGCACCACAAGCGTTCTGCGGAATGCGTGGCAAATTATCCCGTTGCCCTCATCAGTTGAATGCCGCGATAGCATGACTCCGGGAAAACCATCATCCTGCCGGCATTGCTTGGCAGACAAGGGGTCTGCGTTACGCAAGTTGACAAACCCGGAGCGCAGGCGTTCCTGGCAGGGCTCAGAGCAAACAAGGCCCACCCAGCCGAAGCTGGCAGGCCTGTCGTACGGCAAGCCCCATGCCTGTCCCGCTGACACCCAAATCGTGAGCATCGAACTGTGCTTTCCCCCTTGCACCGGTGCATCAGCCGTGCAACTCGATTTCTCGCGGTGGCTGACGGCCCCTCGCCGCGTTGGGCAGAAGCTGCCACGACAAAAGAAAAAAAAGAATGGCTGCGCCCTGACTTGCCACAAGGACGCAGCCATCGGATCAAACAACCACCGCTCAACCGGCGGCGCGATGGTTCCCGCTGCAAACGTTCACGCCGGTGAGCAGTCGGCAAGGACGATCATTTTGCCAGCACCATCTTCTTCGTCTCCACAAAGCCGCCCTCCACTTCCAGGCGATAGTAATAAATCCCGCTGGGCACCGGCTCGCCGGCATGATTGCGACCGTGCCACATCACCGTGTGGAAGCCCGCCTCCTGCCGGCGATTCACCAGCCGGGTGACCACCTGCCCCAGGGTGTTGAAGATTGTCAGGCGCACCTGACCGGGGTGTGGCAGTTGATACTGGATGGTTGTGGAGGGATTGAACGGGTTCGGATAATTCTGACGCAGCGCAAAACTCACCGGCTGCGCCACCTCGATCTGTATCGGGCCGTGGGTGGTGACATTGCCGCCCACCTCCACTTCTTCAAGCTTGTAGAAATAGCGGTGGCCGGCATTCGCCGTTTCATCCAGGAAGGAATACTCCCCCTCCGGCTGCGGCGGCAGCAGGCTGGCATTGAGCTTGTGATACCGGCCGTCGCGTGACAAGCTGCGCAGCAAGTTGAAACCGGCGGGCTGGATCTCACCGGAAGTCTGCCAGCTCAACAGGACCCCTCTGAGATTGGCGGTGCTGGCGGAGAAGCTGAGCAGCGACACCGGCACTTTAATCAGCCAGTCGGTGGCGATGTGATCGGTGCCATCCGATACGGTGACTTTGATGGCGTTGTAACTCTCGGCGGTGATCAGGGTGTACTGTGCAGAGTCACCGCCCACCGGCCGGCCATTGCGCTCCCACATGAAGCTGAGCGGATCACCGTCTTCATCCTTCGCCTGCACGCGCAGCGTGAGACGGGCCTGCCTGCCGGGTTCGGTGAGCAGCGTGGTGTCCGGCCGGTTGGGATGCGCGTCGCCCACCGGGCTGCGGCTGATGATGCGGGGCGGCCGGTTGCGATTCAAGACTTCGAGGCGCACAATTTCAATGTCAATGCCGCCGCGATTGTCGCGAACATAAAAAGCCGGTTCATAAATCCCTGCCGCAGTGAGATTCGGCACCCAGGTGAACACCAGGGTGGCGAGGGAATCAAATGCGCTGCCGGGCGGCAGATTGCTCGCGCCAAAGCGAATGGGATCGCCATCGTCATCCCGGGCCGCCAGCTTGAATTCCACCTGCTCGCCCTCGGTCAGTCGTCGATCCGGCACATCGGTGAAAATTGGAAAATTGTTGGTGAAACCGTTGGCAACAAACTCGACTTCCGGCAGGCCGGAACGCAAAACCTTGACGCGATTGCTGCCGGGATTCGGACCGAGCGTCAAAGCCGCCGAGGCAATGCCATTACTGTCGCTGCGTGCGCCGGTGGTGGAAAGATTGGGCTGGCCGTTGAGAAAACCACCGCCCGCCGTAATGACGAAATTCACCGCTTCATCCGGCACCGGGTTGCCATAGCGATCACTCAGCTTCACCTGCAGCGGAAAGTTCAGCGGCTTTTTGACGGTGCCGCCCTGATTGTTGGTGCGGGGCACCGCCGTCATGGACGCGACCGCCGCGGCACGCGCATAAACCGTCACCGTCAGCGGTGCTATCGGAAACGTGCTTACGCGCGCGCGGATTTTTCGCGGCCCGCTCACCTGGTCAAAGATGATGGTGAAACTCACCAGGCCGCCATCCTTGCTGATGGCCTCCGGGGTGAGCAGCATGCCGGTGCCGGAAACGAGCTCGAGCTGCACGGGAATGCCGTCCACACCGTTGCCGAAACGATCGCTCACGCGAAAAGCGGTGACCGAGAGCGTGCCGCCCACCGGCGCCGAGGGCGGCGTACTGACCACGGTTTGCAGGCAGCAGGGTTGGCCGCCAATGCCGTTGGCACGAAAATCCAGCGGCGAACCTTCCAGACCTTCCGAGCTGACCCGCAGCGTGTTCAGCCCCACTTGCTCGCCCAGACGCCAGGCCACGGTGGCGAGGCCGTAAATATTGCTGCGCAGCACAGCATGGCTCACATAGCCGCCGCCAAAGGCCACGGCAAAATTCACCGGGATGTTTGCCACCGGCCGGTTGGTGGTGTCCGTCACTTTAACCGTGATCGAATCCGGCAGCTCCTCCCCGGCAATGCCGGTTTGGTCATTGCCGCCCACGCTGACCAGCTTGCGCGCCGGCCGGTTGACGGCATTGGCGGTGAGAATGATGGGAGAGTTGTTCAAACCGGCAGCCTCCGCCCAAATTTGGCTCTCGCCGGTGGTGCTGCCGAACACATAATGGGTCTCCGCGATGCCATTGGTGTTGGAGAGCACCCGCAGGCTGCGGCTGCCATCAGGAAAGCGGCCCTCCCCGGTTTTTACCGAAAAGACAACGGGATGCCCGGCAACGCCATTGCCGAAGCGGTCTTCGACTTTGACGCGCAGGGGCTCGGGCGTGGCGGCATTGAGATTGCCGGTTTGATTGTTGCCTCCGGCCAGCGACAACTGCTGCGCCGCCAGCGGCAGAAATTGCACCGTCGAGCCATTGGTGATGGCGATGCCGCTGGTGATGCGCGCGGTCACCGTTTTCGCGCCCGCACGCCGCGAGGTGAAACTGCCGGTGGTTTTGCCCTCTTTGTCGGTCTTCTTCGTTGGTTGCGAAATTTCATTCGGGCCGTTGGTGACTTCGATGATCACCGCCTGATCGGGCACGGGATTATCATACACGTCCCGCACGAAAATGGTGACCGGCATGGGCGTCACCCCATCCGCGGGCACGGCGCCGCTCGCCTGCACATAGGAAGTGACTGCGCTCGGCTTGCCGCCGGTGGCAAAGGCCACAAAGCGGAGGGGCGAATTTTTCAGGGGATTGACCCCGTCATTGGCCGCAGCCTGCACGATCTGGCTGTCAGGCAGGACGGCCGGCCCGAGGCGCAGCGTCACTTGGGCAATGCCATTGTCATTGCTCATCACCGTGGAATCGACGGCGCCGCTGCTGAATTTGCCGCCGCCGCGCACCACGGTGAAACGCACCGGGTGATTTTTCACCGCGTTGCCGTTGGCATCGCGCACGCGCACGCGGAAAGGCTGCGCCAATAACTCACCGGAGCTGCCGGTTTGCCGGTCGCCGCTTTCCGCCACCACACTGGCCGCCTTGCTCGCCTCCGCGCTCGCCACGAAACGCACCGGCGAATTCGTCAGCGGGATCGCGCCGTTGCTGGCGCGCGCCTCGACCACATTGTTGTAGCTGCCGGCTGCCGGCCCCAGCGTGAGAATGACCTGCGCCAACCCGCCGGCATTGGTCCGGACGGTATCACTGGTCTGACCATTGAGATTGCCCCCTCCTGCCGTGACTTTGAAAATCACCGCCACATTGGCGACAGCGTTGCCGTGTTTGTCCACCACCTTTGTCACAAACGGCGTCCCGAGTTGATTCCCCACCACGCCGCGCGCACTGTCCCCCGAAACCTTGGACAATGTTGCCGGCGCATCCACCTCCGCCGTGGCACTGAACTGCACCGGTGAGCCCGGCAAAACGGGATTGCTGGTCGCGGTGGCGCGATTGACCACCGGCCGGATGCCAAGCCGCCAGCGCACACGCGCCTGGCCCAGCGAATCCGTTTTTACCGTCTTCTCGGTCACCCCGCCCTCCAGCTTGCCACCGCCCTCCGTGACTTTGAACACGACCTCACGGCCGGCGATGCCTTGCGCCGCCGAATCGAGCACCACCGCGGCCAACGGGTTGGGCAGGAATTGATCAACAATGCCGCTCTGTTCGTTGCCGGCAGCCAGCTTGATTTCCTGCAAACCATAATTCACGACCGTAAAACTTTGCGGTGAACCATTGACCGGTTGATTGTTGAAGGTGGCCGAAGCGCGCACACGATTGCTGGCGCCCGGCGCCGGATCGCAGGTCAGGAAAGCCTGGGCATCACCGGCGGCGTTGGTGTTGATGGTGACTGCGGCTTTGCCGTCGAAATGTCCGTTGCCCTGTGTGATCTCGAACTTCACCGGAAAGCCGGGCAGGGCGTTGCCGTTTTCATCTTTGATGCGAATCGTCAACGGAGTCTTCAGGCGGTGTCCCGCAGAGCCGCGCTGCGCATCACCGGCAATTTTGGTGAAGGAACCGGGCGTGGCCGCGATGCCGGTGAAAATCACCGGGCTGCCGCTCAAACCGTCCGCCGAAGCCTCCACTGTGTTGGCAACGTTGGGTTGTCCGCCCAAAATCAGAGTGATCGCCGCCCGGCCGCTGGCATCGCTGGTCACCATCCTGGTCGTGCCGCCCTCCTGAAAACGGCCGCCACCCGCGGTGATTTTGAACGTGACCGCAACACCGCTCACCCCGTTGATGCCGGTGACATCGGTTACGCGCGCCACGAAGGGTTTGCTCAAAGGCTGATTCACCGAACCCACCAGATTGGTCTCCCCCTCGGCGCGCAGCAACGCCGCCGGCCCTGCCGTCACATTGGCCGTGAAACTCACGGGATTGTTCACCAGGCTGCCCACCAACGTCACGGCCTGCACTTCCTGACTGCCAACCGTGTCGCCCACCGTCCACGTGGTCGCCAGCCGGCCATTGGCATCAGTGGCGGGATAGAGCTGGACTTCATCAATGAAGAAATGCCCGCTGCCGCTGGTCTTGAATTGTAGCGGCCGGCTGCCGGCAACGCCATTGACACCAAACAGCCGATATTGCACCCAGCTCTCGCCGGTCGCCGCGGGCAGCAAATCAACCGTCTGCTGCAACAACTCACCGGTGCTGCTGCTCTGCTGCCAAACCACTTGTGCCGTGCCGCTCACCACTTTCGCCCAAAACGTCAGCACATAGTTGGTGTTTTCCGCATACTTCGGCGACTGGCTCACACCCACGCCCGTGCGCGCCGCGTTGATTTCCAGGCTGCGCAGGCCGGCTTTCGGCGCGTTGGTGGAAGTGGTGACTTCACTGGCCGTCGGCGCATTCACCAGCGACCAGGAGGCCGGCGTGGTGCCACTGACACTCTCGAAACCACCATTGCGAAAGCCGGTTTGCACGGCCAGCGTGCCGCCGCCGCGCTTCACGGTGAACTCGACCGGCACGTTGGGCACGCCCGCGTTGCTTTCCTCCAGCACCCGCACGGCGATCTTCTCCGGCAGCGTCGTGCGCACGGTGGCCGTCTGATTGTTGCCGCCGGTGCGATTCAAGCTCTTCGCAAAACCGGAAACCGCCGTGGCCTTGAACACGCGCGGGGAATTGGTGAGTGGCGTGCCGCTGTTGCTGTGACTGCGGGCTTCAACTTGATTGTCCGCCTGCCCATGTCCCAGAGTCAGTGTGGTGTAGGCCTTGCCCTCGCGATCGGTCAGGCTGGTGTAACTGCTCAAGCGGCCGTCGCCCGCAGTAATCACCCAGCTCACCGGATGCCCGGCGGTGGGATTGTTGTTGGCATCATAAACGCGCACACTGAACGGCAGCAGCAGCTCCTTGCCGGCGGTGCCGGTTTGATTGTTGTTGGTCATGTCCGCCAACCGCACCGCCGCGCCCCCGGCGGCTGTGGCGGTAAACTGCGCGGGCACCAAACTCTTGTGCCGCGCTTCAATCTTTACCTCCCCCGAAGTCTGGCCCAAGGTAACGATCGCGCTCGCCTGGCCGTTGCCGTCCGTGACAAAGCCGGGATCTTCCAGGCCGGTGGGAATGAAATTCAGATCCGAGGTGATGATGAACTTGTCGAGCCAGGTTTCCTCATAGCGCGCTTTGAACTCGAGGGTATGACGCCCGGCGGCAAAATTGAATTGGCGGGGATTGAACTGGGGATTCTCCGCCGTGCCGCTGCCGCGGCCGCTCAGGCGATTCCACGTCCACTTGTCGCTGGTTTGCCCCTGAAACACATCGTAAATCTGATCGGACCCGCCATCGACGCTGACCATCCAACTGCCGGCCGGCGCCTGATTCTTGCGGCTGCGCGTCCAAATGATGTAGGTGCCGGCTTGTGCGATATCGAAGGTGTAGGTCGCTTTGGCGTCCGCGGTGTTGCCGGCAGGATAGGTGAGATACTTGCCGCGCGCCGCCTCCGCATCATTGCGCACTTTCAGCGGCGCCTGAATTGTTCCTGACTCGGCTTCAATGCGAATATGGCCGTCGGGGGCGGGTGGAGGCGTGATCGCGGCATCACCTTTGGTCACGACAAAATCCACGGTTTTGCCCGGCGAAGGATTGGCTTCATCATCCACCAGCCTGACCACCAGCGGTTGCGGCAGGGTTGCGCCGACCGAAGCCACTTGATCATTGCCCGACACCGCCGTGATGCTGGTGGCTTCCTTGATGGGCACCGAAATCGTGATGGCATCAATGGCATTGTCCGCACCGGCGGCGTCCAGCATGAAACCGGCATAAGGCCCGTTTTCGAGCTTTTGGTTGTCGGTCAATTCCCGGTCAAACTTGCCGTTGATGAAAACCGTAAAGGCGTTGAATTGCTCGGTGATGTTGTATTCCACGCGCATGACGGTGCCCGGCCCGATTGGCCCACCGAAGGAATTCCCACCGTCGAGTTGTGTGGTGAGATTGCCGTTCTCCACGCGCCACAAAACCGTCTTGCCGGAGGAATTGTTGTGCTGAATGAAATAGCCATTCGGGCGGCTGCTGGCGTTGCTCGCCATCACCAAAATGCCGCTTTCATTGATCGGGCCGGCCACCGCGGTCGCTGCCCAGGTCAGGGAAACTTCGCGCGGATGGCGGCGGGTGCTCAATACTCCGGCTTGATAACCGGAACCATTGTTGTGAATGGCGCCATTGACGATCGCCACGCCCGCGCCCACCACCCATCCCTCTCCCAGGGCCGGGCCGGGGCGTTCGAAGTTGTCGGTATAGGCGGCCAGCAAAGCGGTGGTGCCCTGCACGACATTCGACATCTCGCCGGTGTTGCCGCCGTCATCCACTGCTTTGACGGCGAAATAGTACGTCGTGCCGCCCTGCAAACCGCTGACTTCGAGATTCTCGCGCGTGCCGGCAAGCGACGGTGGTTTGAGACCCAGGGCGCGCGTCGCCAGGTTGTAATTCGCCGCGGTGATGGCAGTGGTGGAATAGCGCACATCGTAGCTGGTGCACTGGCCGATGCTGCCGTCATCGCCGGGCGCGGTGAATTGCAGGGTCACACTTGCGGAGCTGCTGCCGAGCACGCTCAGGTCGGTGATGGTGCCGGGTGCGGCCAGATCGCTGGCGGTGGTGGCAAAGAAATCATCGACACCGTTGTTGGTGGCGCCGTTGATTTGCACACCGGCAAACAACTCGCCCGCGTTGCCCTGGCGCTTGAGGGGATCGACCAGCACGCCGTCGAACACGCCGCCGGTGGTGAGGGTGAACTTGTGGCCGTCGTTGTCGGTGGCGATTTCGACCCGAAAGAGATCGCCGGCTTTGGGTGCGGGCGCCCGCGCCGGTTCAATGTGAATCGCCGGGTTGACCGGCACGCCGTCGCGCAGCTCATGCAGCCGGATGGTGTTCTCCCCCGTGCTGCCGTTGACGTTGTGAAACACGAGATAACCATCGGCGGTGTTGGGGTCGGCGCTGTTGAGCATCACGGCCAAACCGGTGAAGGCACGGCCGACTTCATCGCTGTTGGCGCCATATTTGAACTCGACAATGCGCGGATTGGTCATCTCTTTGGGAATCGCCAGGAAGTGGTCCCAGGCATCGACGCTGGAAGTATTGACCAGCTCGTTGTTCCTGATTTGCATCGCGCTGTGGAAGGCCCATTTGCTCCCCAAACCCGGGCCGCTGCGGTTGAAGTTGTCCTGAAACTCCCGCACCACCTGCGGCGCGTGATTCTTGCGAATCTCCTCGTACCACACCTGGGCAATCACGTCATAGCCGGCATCATTGGGATGCACATTGTCGAACATGCGCGTGCTCTGCCAGTTGGGATCCGCGAGAAAGCGCGTATTGAGATCCACCAAAAAAATCTTCACCCCCTGTGTGCGCTTGCTGGCGACCAGATCCGGCAGCAGGGCGTTGAGCTCTTCGATCTCGCTTTGATGGCTGTCCTTGCGCGGCAACAACGTCGCCAGATAGATTTCGATGAGGCCGTTGAACTGGAAAATATTGTCGATGATTTCGCCGATTTCGGCATGCGTGCTGGTGACCCCCTGATTTTGGCTGAGATCATTGGTGCCGATCAGCAGCAGCACCAAATTGGCGGGGTTTCGCTGCAAATAATCCTTGACATTGTCACGAATTTGATCGGCGCGGTAACCGCCATGACCTTCGTGCTGAATGTCCGGGAATCCGCTGCCGCCGCTCAGGCTGCCGACAAAGTCGAACGCGATGCCCTCGTTGGTGAGGCGGGTGTAAAGGCCGCTGCGATAGGCGGCGGCATTGGAAGAACCGTCACCGTCGGTGATGGAGTCACCCAGCGGCATGATCTTCAACTGGCCGTGGGCTGTGGCGGCGAACAGCAACCCGGCCGCCAGCGCCAGGCGCAGGCGCCGGCCGGCCGGGTGAAATTTTTCAAGGTGAGTCTCGCGGAGGTGAGCAAAAATGGATAACAGGACGGGAATCCAAGACGTGCTCACAATGTCATCTCCTGGGGTAAAATCTCCTGTCGGCTCCGCCTTCGCCGGCGGAAACGACACCGGCAAACCACTCATTTTTGCCTGAGTGTCGGGGCCCTGGCACCTCGCCCGGGCATGGGGGAAGCCGCGGGTCTTGCACTGAGAATCCTGTGCAGGATTCCGCACCCCGCCCGGAGTCTCGAGGATTTCCTGCGAATTCGGACAGGACGCTGAGTCTGTCACACGATTCACCGGCAGGGCTTGCCACGCAGCCACTTCTGCCGGGCAAGGCAACCGCGCACGAAGCTGATTTCTGAGGGTGAGGGGCAAACACCGGAATGCACGGCGGCAACCCGGCGCCTGCGCCTCACATGCCTTTGGCGTTTGGCAGATGCTGACCGCACGCCAATCCAGCGGAAATTTTGCTGGGGCAGCCGGGTCAGGCGCTTTGCCTGGCCGGTCAGATGACGCTATTTTGCCAGCACCATCTTTTTCGTCATCACAAAACCCTCCGCCTCCAGACGGTAGTGATAAATGCCGCTTGGCACGGGATTGCCATTGCGATCACGGCCGTCCCACACCACGGTATGAAAGCCGGCGGGTTGCTCGCGATGCACCAACAGCCTGACGAACTGGCCCAGGGCGTTGTAGATCACCAGCCGCACCTGTGCCGGCCGCGGCAGTTGATATTGAATGTTGGTGCTGGGATTGAATGGGTTCGGAAAATTCTGGCGCAGTGCAAACTCGGTGGGCACCGCGGCTTCGATTTGAATCGGACCATGCGTGGTCACGTTGCCGGTGGCATCGACATCTTCGAGTTTGTAGAAGTAGCGGCTGCCCGCAGTGATGTCGGTATCGACGAAGGAATACTCACCGTCGGGCCGCGGCGGAATCAGCCCGCGATTGAGCTTGCGGTAGCCGCCTTCGCGCGTCACGCTGCGCAGGAGGTTGAAACCGAGGTTCTGGCTCTCGCCGCCGGTGCGCCATTCCAGCTTGACACCGTTTCCGCCGTTCGCGCTCGCCGAAAAACTGATCAACACCACCGGCACTTTGATCTGCCAGTTTTCAACCACTTGATCGAACCCGTCTGAAATCGTGACGCGCACGTGGTGAAACACCGGCACGCCCACGAAACGATAGCTGGGGGCATCGCTACCCACCGGCACACCGTTTTGCTCCCAGGCGTAATGCAACCGATCACCGTCGGGATCTTCCGCCACCACACGCATGGTGAAGCGCGCCACGCCGGTGGAATCCACCACCACCGTGGAATCCATGCCGTTACGGTCGGGCAGGCGGTCGGGAATGCGGCTGATCACTACCGGCGGCCGGTTGGTGTTCTTCACGGTAATGCGCACGGCCTCGATGTCCACCCCGCCCTTGCCATCGCGCGCATAGAACAACGGTTCATAAACCGGGCCGTTGTTGTGGGTGTTGAAGTCGGTGCGCCAGGTGAAAAAGCGGGTGTTGAGTGAATCGAAAACCGCGCCGGGGGGCAAATTCGAGGCGCCGTAACTGATGGGATCGCCGTCATCGTCGGTGGCGCGCAAGCTGAATTCCACGGTTTGATTTTCAAAAACCACCAGATCCGGCACATCCATGAAAATCGGAAACTTGTTGATGTAACCGGTGGCTTTGAACTCGACATTCGACAAACCGGGTTTGATGGCCACCGCCTGATTGAGGCCGGGCGAGGCGCCCAGCGTCAGGACCGTTTGCGCGATGCCAAAGGTGTCGCTCAACACCGAGATGCTGGGCAGGCCGTTGAAATTGCCGCCCCCGCCGGTGATCACGAAACTCACCGCCTCGTTGGGCGTGGGGTTGCCGTAACGATCCAGCAGCTTCACCTGCAGCGGAAAATTGAGCGGGCGGTTGATGGTTCCGCCCTGGTTGTTGGTGCGCGGCACGGCGCTCATGCTCACCACCGCCGAGGGTTTGACATAAACCTGCAACAACAGCGGCGAACCGGTCAAACCCGGTGCACTCGCCCGCACCGTGCGAAAACCACTGACATTGTCGCTGTTGTTCAGACGGGTGCTGGCGATGCCGCCATTGCTGGTGTAGCTCTCCGTGGCGGTCAGACTGCCACTGCCCTCGACCAATTCAAAGGTGACCTTCTGCCCGTCGACGCCGTTGCCGTTGCGGTCACTCACCTTCACGCGAATCGGATCCGAAAGACCGCCCACATAACCGTTGACCACGCCGCCGAAAGTTGTCAGACAACAGGCCTGGCCGCCAGTGCCGTAGGCCGAGAAATCAATCGGAGAGCCTTGCAATCCCTCCGCGCTCACGCGCAGCGTGTTCAAGCCGGCCTGATCTCCCAGCCGCCAGGCGACCTTGGCCTCGCCAAAGACATTGGAATTCACCACCGGTCGATTGACGCTGCCGCCGCCAAAAGCAATGGTGAAGTGCACCGGGACACCGAAAACCGGCCGGCCGTTGGCGTCCGTCACGCGCACCGCAATCGAGTCACGCAGCACTTCCCCCGCCACGCCGGTCTGTCCTTCCGTGCCGGTGGGGCCGTTGCCGCCAACGTACTCCAGTTTGCGCGCCGGATTGTCCTCCGTGTTTTCAATGAAAATCACCGGGGAATTGTCGAGGTTGGCGGATTCGGCATAGACCTGGCTTTCCCCCGGACTGGCACCGCCGATAAAGTAGGCGCGTGCAATGCCCGCCTCATCCGAGAACACCTGCACCCCGGGCGAGCCGCCAAACATCCGGCCATTGCCACGCTTCACCACAAACGTCACCGGATGGTTCGGCACGCCGTTGCCGAAGCGGTCGGAAATCTTCACGGACAGCGGCTCACGCACCGCTGCATTGACGTTGCCTTTTTGATTGTTGCCGCCGCGCAGCGCCATCTGCTGCGCCGCCAGCGGGGTGAAAGTAACCGTGGCGCCGGCGGTGATCGCAATGCCGCTGGGAATGCGCGCGGTCACCACTTTCTCGCCGGAACGCGTCGAGGTAAAACTGCCGGTGGTGATGCCGTTGCTGTTGGTCACCTGCACCGGCTGTGTGATGTCATTGGGGCCGTTGGTCACTTCGATGATGACACTCTCCCCCTTCACCGGATTGCCGAAGCAATCGCGGACGTAAATTGTCACCGGCACCGGCGTCACGCCATCCGCCGGGTTCCGGCTCGCTGCGGTGGTCACGAAGGATTTGCCGTCACACGGCCGGCCGGGGGTGGCATACGCCACAAACTTGATCGGTGAACCAAGAAGATCGCCGGTGATGCCATCATTGGCGGTGGCCTGCACGAGCTGGCTGTCGGGCTTGATCACGCCGCCCAGACGATATTGGATGCGCGCCACGCCACTGGCATTGGTGACGACCGTCGTGTCTTTGCTTCCGCTGGGATGGAAGCCGCCGCCGCCGTGCTTGACGCTGAACTGCACCGGATGCCCCTCCACGCCATTGCCGTCCTTGTCGTTGATGCGCACGCGGAAAAACTCCGACAACAAGTCACCGGCACGGCCGCTCTGCCCCGACCCGCCGTTGTTGACGATGGTCACGGCGCGGCTGGCCGTCGCCGAAACGCGAAAGCGCACCGGTGAATTCTTCAACGGCACGGAGCCGTTCCTGGCTTCGGCTTCGACCACGTTGTTGAGCAGCCCGGCAGTGGTGCCCAGCGTGAGCGTCACCTGCGCCTTGCCCTCGGTATTCGTCACCCGCTTGAGGCTTTGCTGACCCTCGAGATTGCCGCCGCCGCTCTTGACCGTGAAGGTCACCTCTATCCCCTGGATACCATTGCCATGCTTGTCGGTCACCTGCGCGACCAACGGTGTCGGCAAGGGATTGCCGACCACGCCCTTGCTGCTGTCGCCACCGGCTTTCACCAGAATTTCCGGCGGCCCAACTTTGGCGATGGCCTTGAACAGCATCGGCGAACCCTGCAAGTTGGCGGGATTGCTGGTGGCGGTCACGCGATTCTCAACGGGTTTGGTGCCCAAGCGATACGGCATGCTGGCAAATCCGCTGCTGTCCGTCTTCACGGTCTTCTGCGTGAGGTTGCCCTCGAGTTGCCCCTCGCCGGCAGTGACTTTAAAGGTCACCTCCTGATTGGCGATCCCCTTGCCGGCCGAATCCCGGATCGACACTTTGAACGGCTCTGCCAGCAACTCGCCCACCACCCCCTCCTGATTGTTGCCGCTCTCCAGCTTGATGCGGTTCAAACCTTGCGAGCGAATGCTGAAGCTCTGCGGCGAGCCGGAAACCGGCTGACCATTCACGCTGGCGCTTGCCTTGATGCGATTGAGCGCACCGGGAATCGGGCCGCATTTGAACGGCGCGCGCGCCACCCCATCGGCCTCGGTGTTGAGCGTGATCGTGCTTTTGCCGTTGATCGTGCCGCCTCCCTCCAAAACTTCGAACAGCACCGGATAGCCGGAAATGGCCCTGCCACTGGCGTCGGTGATGCGAAGCGCAAGCGGCGCATTGGTCAGATAACCGGCGGAGCCGCGCTGGTTGGCGCCACCGGCAATCTCAAACCTGGCCGGCACCGCTGCCACCGCGGAAAAGGTCAGGGGACTGCCCGCCAAACCCGCCGCAGAGGCTTCAACCGTGTTGGTGGCGCCATTCTGCGGACCAAGCGTCAGCGTCACAGCGGCCAGACCATCTGCGCCGGTAGCGCGCGTCAGCGTGGTCACGCCACCTTCGAGTTTGCCGTTGCCGGCGATGACTTTGAACGTCACATTGACTCCGGAGACAACATTGATGCCCGTCACATCCGTCACTTTCACCACAAACGGCTGGTTGAGTGGTTGATTGGCGGAGCCAACCTGGCCGTCGCCACTGGTGGGGCTGTTTTTCGCCAGCGTGGCGGCCGGTCCGGCTTTGGCGGTGGCGGTGAAAGCGAGCGGGGAACCGGAGAGGTTGGCACTGCCGGCCAAAGCGCGCGCCCGCACCTCCTGCGTGCCGGCAGTATCGCCCAGCGTCCAGGTGGCTGTCAGCTCGCCGTTGCTGTCAGTGCTGCTGGTGATCTTGACGTCATCGATCAGGAAATTGGCGGCGCCGGAAGAACGAAAGATCAGGGCGCGCTCGCCCGCCTGGCCGTTGGTCGCGGCGGCCAAATATTTCACCCAACTGTTGCCGGTGCCCGAAGGCAAAATATCGATGACCCGTTCGGAGATATTGCCGTTGGCATCGTTTACCCGCCAGACGACACGGGCGGTGCCGCTCAACACTTTGGCGTAGAAGGACAGGGTGTAGTTGGTGTTGGCGGCATATTCGAAACTCTGGCTTACACCCACGCCGGTGCGGCTGGTGTTGATTTGCAGGCTGCGATTGCCACTGCGCGGAGAGGACGTGCTGAGCGAAACTTCATTGCCGGTGGGAGCGCCTTCCAGCGTCCAATTCGCCGGCAAGCTGCCGGTGAAGCTTTCAAAACCGGGATTGCGCAGCGTCGGCTGCAAGCTCACCGTTCCGCCGCCGCGTGCGACCTCCCATTCCACCGAAAACCACGACACGCCCGCGCCGCCGGCATCGGCCACTTTGGTCACCACCGGTTGCGGCAACCTGGTGCGCACCTGCGCACTTTGGTTGTTTCCGGACACGCGTGTGATCGAGGCAGCGAGCCTGGCATTGGCGGTGGCGGTGAACACCACCGGTGAGCCGGCCAGCGCAAGACCGCTGGCATTGTGGCTGCGCGCCTCCACGCGGTGATTGGCCTGAACGCTGCCCAGCGTCAGCGTGGTGGTCGCAACGCCATTCAGATCGGTGACGCTGGTATAGCTGCTCAACCTGCCCTCCCCTTCCAGCACCACCCAACTCACCTGATGCCCGGCGACCGGGTTGTTATTGGCATCCCGCACCGTCACGGAAAACGGCTTCGGCAGGGCCTGTCCGCCGGGACCGGTTTGGTTGTTGCCGTTGTTGGTGGCGGTGATTTCCATACGTGCCGCCGCGCCGCCCGTGGCATTGAGGGTGAAGCGTGCCGGCGGCAACGAACCATGGGTGGCATCGACAAAAAATTGGCCCGCCCTGTTGCCGAGCTTCACTTCCGCCCGCGCCTTGCCTTCACTGTCGGTTACGAAGCCGGTGTCTTCGGTGCCCTCCGGGATGAAATTGACGTCACGCGTGATGATAAACTTGTCCAGCCAGGCTTCGGCATAGCGCACGCGAAACTCGATGGTGTGGGTGCCGGGGGTGAATTCAAAAAAACGCGGGTTAAATTGCGGGTTTGTGCCCCGCGTGATGTCATTGCCGCGATCGGAGAGCTTGTCCCACGTCCAGGTGTTGATTACCTGTCCTTTGAAGACATCATAAATGAACACGTCGAGATTATCGACCTTGATGTCCCAACTGACGGGGGCGCCATAGTTGTTCAGACTGCGGGTCCAGATGTAGTAGGTTCCCGCTTCCTGGATTTGGAAGGTGTAAACCGCCTTGGCATCCTGACTGTTGCCGGAGGGATAGTTGATGTACTTGCCGCCGGAAGCTGCCGCATCTGTCCGGATCGTGAGCGGCGCCTGCAAATTGCCGGATTCGGCTTCAATGCGCAGGTTGCCATCGGGTGAGGGCGGCGCGGAAAGCACGGCCATTTCCGCCGGCGACACGGTAAAATCGACGCGCTGGCCGGGCACGGGGTTGCTGTCTTCATCGGTGAGCGCCACCACCAACGGCTCGGGCAGTGACTGGCCGACAGAGGCAATCTGGCCGTCACCGGAATCAATACGCAGGCTGGTGGCCGGTTTGACCGGATATGCCATCACGATCTCGCCGATGGTGGCAGTGGGATTGCCGCCGTTGAGCATGAAGCCGGCAAAGCTGCCGCTCTCGCGTTTCAAATCATCGGCAAATTCCCGGTCAAAATGGCCATCCACCGTGACTTCGAAAATGTTGGAGGTTTCCGCAACCGTGATCTTGACGGTCATCACCGAGCCGGCGGTCGCCAGGCCGCTGTATTGTGACAGGCCGCCGCCGATTTGCTCCAACTCGCCGTTGGCTTTGACATGCCACAGGTTGGTGCGGCCGCCGTTGACGTTTTCGCGCTGAATCAAGTAGCCGGAGGCCGTGCTGCTGCCGCTGCTGGCCATCACGAAAATGCCGGTGTGCTGAATCGCTTCCGGAGTGGCGGTGGGGCCCCATTTCATCGTGACTTCCTGCGCGTTGCGCCGGGTCTTGAGCACCGCCCGCTCCCAGCCGAAAGCAGGGCTGGTGTTTTTCACTTCGCCGCCAACAATTTGGAGATTGGTGCCGGCGGCCCAATCAGCGCCCAGGCCGGGGCCGGCGCGTTCGAAATCATCCTTTATAGTCGAGAGCAGGGCAGTGGAACCCTGCACGACATTGGAGATCGGCGAGGCATTGTTGGCCTCGTCGAGCACTTTGAGAGCGAAGAAATAGGATTTGCCTGTGCTCAGGCCGGAGACGGTGACCCGCTGCACCGTCCCCGCGGGCGCGGGCTGATCGGTGACATTGGCGGGGGTGGCGCTGGTGAAATTGGCTTCCGTGATGGTGGCGTTCGAGTAGCGGACGTCATAGCGGCTGGCGACACCCGAGTTGCCGTCATCACCAGTGGCGGTGAACTCGAGCGTCAAAGTGGTCGAGCTGGCTCCGACCACACTCAAGTTGGTGATAGCCGCGGGCGGCACCATGTCCGAGGGTGTACTCAACGAGACAAAATCCACCCCGTCATTGGTATTGCCGTGGATTTGAACGCCGGCATACAGGACGGCGTTGTTGCCCGCCACTTTGTTGGGATCGAGCAGGATGCCATCGAAAGTGTTGTTGATGTAAACGGTAAATTTGTGCCCGGAGGCGTCGCTGTCGAGTTCAACGCGCAACGTGTCACCGATCTTGGGCGGTGGCGCCAGTGCCGCCTGATCCACAATCGCCGGCGTCTGCGGCACGCCGTCGAAGAGCTCGAACAGTTTCAAGCGTTCGCCGTTGTGCACGACGAGGTAGCCTTTGGTGGTTTTGTAATTGGTGGTGCTCAAGCGCACCGCGGCGCCGGTGAAGGCGCGGCCCAGGCTGTCGGAGCGGTTGCCAAACACCAGTTTGACCACGGTGGGATTGGTGAAGACCTTGGCGATGGCGAGAAAGCCGTTCCATTGATCCACCGTCGAAGTGTTCACCAACTGGTTGTTCTGAATCTGCATGGCCTCGTGGGCATCCCAGTTGCCGCCCAGCGAGGGTCCGGTTCGGTTGAAGGTGTCTTTGAACTCCTCCACCTGAATCACCGGAGGCGTGGACGCTGAAGACTGCGCGTAAACCACGCGGCAGAAACAGCCGCAGACAAGCAGAAGGAAGCAGAGAATCGCCAAACGTGGACAGACAAACCACCGGCGGCAAAATGGCAGAACACAGGCAGACGCGCCTGCTCGCAGGATCCAAGTTGCTCTCACGATGCAGCACTCCAGATGTTGATGCCCTCGAATCGTCAAGAAAGCTCGAAAGGTTTGACGCGGCCGCCCTCACGCAAGGCTCATGCCAGATGGCATGAGTCGATCCGCGCGCCGGCGTGCACGGCGCACACCGCGATAATCACGCTTTGTCGCTAGCCGGGCTTGGCAAATCTGCCGGCAGAAATCCGTTGCGAGATTGGTGGGGCGCCGCTGCAACACCCAACCGGCCGCTGCTCCCTGGCGCGAAAGATGAAATGACATGCGCCCCTTACGGCAGAAAGCGCAGGGAAGATGGCATTGATTTGTTTCACCACGGACACTGTTTCAGAGGCAAACACGGCTTTAATTCGAGTCTGTCAGGCTGGCTAAGCATGCCGCCGGCATCTGGCAGTATGTACCGACTTGCACCAAAGCTGCGGACAGGCAGCGCCTTGTACGGCTGACAGATGACCGGCAGTGCCGGATGGGTGAAGCACCACGCGGCGCTCTCATGCTGCCCCGGCAGCCCGGCCGTGGGGAGTTGTTCTTTCGGTGGGAGGATTTGGACTGAGCGAAAGAGGTATGGCGGAGTTCAAAAACACGAACGCCGCACGCTCCCGCCAGGGAACATGCGGCGTTGCAGTCGCTGGGCAATACCCGCCGGACTCAGGCGTCGGCCATCGTGCTTTCCAAATCGGCCATGTTGATGTTTTGGCCCAACAGGCGCGGTCCATCCTTGAAGAGGACTTCAATGCGGGTGTTGTTGTGGATTTTGGTGATGACACCGATGCCGAAGGAACGGTGCCGGATGGCCTTGGTTTCCGTGAAATCGTCCGCGCTGGTGTAGTCTTTGACGTCGTTTTCGGAGATCTCCGCCATCAGGGAATCATAATCCTTCTTGCGGCGTGTGGCCCTGGGGGCGGTCTTTTTCACGCTGTCCTTTGCAGCGGCGCTTTTGTCGCGATAAATGTGTTCACTCTTGCAGTCGTTGCACATCACGCGCGCGATGCTGCCGTCCTTTTTGACTTTGATGATGGTATGTAAGGTGTCGGTTTTGCACTTGCCGCAGCGAGTTTCGATTTCCCGACCAATAAGCTGGTCAGCAGAGGTTTTGGGCATGGTATGGAACGTCTCCTTCAAAGAGTGGGTCGACTGCCGGGGTTTGCACCATCACTCGAATTCGGCGGCAAAATAGGATTTATTTTTGCAAAATACAAGTGTTTGATTGAACAATTTCGCCGCGCAACCAGCACCCGCCCGGGCAGCCAGCCATGCAAGGGCGCGCGCCAACGCAGTGGCCAGACGGGTTCTCCCGTGCCAGGCAGCTCGCGACACACCGTTGGCGGGCTTGCGCTTCAATCTTAAATTTGCTATCATCCGCCCACTTTCAATCAAAAGTGGCCTGCACGGGCCCGCTGGCGTCTGCGGCAGGACTCACCCTGAAAGATGAAGGGAGAAAAAGTGGCCGTGAATCTCATTCACAGCTCCGAGAACAGACAAGCTCCTGAAATCCCGCCCAAAGACCTCGACCGTCTGCTGCATGGCGATCATCATGATCCTTATTCCATTTTGGGGCCGCACCCCGTCACGCTCGCCGAGGGCCCGGGCTTGATCATTCGCGTGTTTGCCCCCGAGGCGGAAACCGTGAAGGTCGTCGATCTCGAGAGCGGCGCCACCACGGCGATGAGCAAGGTCAACGACATGGGGTTTTTCACGGCGTTCTTCCCCGACCGCACCGGCCGCTTTCGCTATGAGCTGGAAATCATCAACCACTACGGCCAGCTCCGCCGCGCTGCGGATCCCTATGCCTTTTCTCCCATCCTCACCGATTTCGATCTCCATCTCTTTGCCGAAGGCAACCACTGGAACATTTACAACAAGCTGGGTGCACACGTGATGACGGTCGAGGGCGTGGCGGGTGTGCATTTCGCCGTCTGGGCGCCGGCCGCGCGGCGCGTGAGCGTCATCGGCAATTTCAACAACTGGGACGGCCGCCGCCATCCCATGCGTGTGCATCTCACCGGCGTCTGGGAAATTTTCATCCCCGGCCTGCAGGCCAACGAGCTGTACAAGTTCGAGATCAAGACCCGCGAGGGCCACCTGCGCATTAAGAGCGATCCCTATGCCTTCGCCGGCGAGCTGCGCCCCAACAATGCCTCAATCGTGACCGCACGCAACCAACACCAGTGGCAGGATCAGGACTGGATGGCGGCGCGCCGGGAAACGCTCTGGCTCGACCGCCCCATGTCAATCTACGAAGTCCATCTCGGCTCCTGGAAACGCAAAGGCCCCGGCGAAAACGACTGGTACTCCTACCGCGAAATCGCGCCAGAGTTGGCCGCCTACGTCAAGGACATGGGCTACACCCATGTCGAACTGATGCCGCTGATGGAGCATCCCTATGACCCCTCCTGGGGCTATCAAGTCACCGGCTATTTTGCCGTGACCCGCCGCTACGGCCTGCCCGAGGATTTTGCCTATTTCGTCGATGTCATGCACCGCAACAACATCGGCGTGATCATGGACTGGGTGCCGGCGCACTTCCCCAAAGATGACTGGGCCCTGCGCTGGTTCGACGGCACCGCGCTTTACGAGCATCTTGACCCGCGCCTGGGCGAACATCCCGACTGGGGCACGCTCATCTTCAACTATGGCCGCAACGAAGTGCGCAACTTTCTCATCGCCAGCGCCCTGTTCTGGCTGGAGGAATATCACATCGACGGCCTACGCGTCGACGCCGTGGCCTCCATGCTCTATCTGGATTATTCCCGCAAAGAAGGTCAGTGGCTGCCCAACAAATTCGGCGGCCGCGAAAACCTCGAAGCCATCGCATTCATCAAAACGCTCAACGAAGTGGTGCACGAGCGCTTTCCCGGCGCCATCACCATCGCCGAGGAATCCACCGCCTGGCCGATGGTGTCACGCCCCACTTACCTCGGCGGTCTGGGCTTCACTTTCAAATGGAACATGGGCTGGATGAACGATTTCCTGCGCTACATGCGGGAAGATCCCATTCACCGCAAGTACCACCAGAATCTCATCACCTTTTCGCTGTATTATGCCTTTTCGGAAAACTTCATCCTGCCGCTCTCCCACGACGAGGTGGTGCACGGCAAGCGTTCGCTGCTCGACAAGATGCCGGGCGACCTCTGGCAAAAGCTGGCCAATTTTCGCGTGGCGCTCGGCTACATGTACGGTCATCCCGGCAAAAAACTCACCTTCATGGGCAGCGAGTTCGGGCAATGGTGGGAGTGGAATCACGCGGACTCGCTGCAGTGGCATTTGCTCGAAACGGAATATCACCGCCAATTGCAGCGCTATGTCAAAGATCTCAACGCGCTCTACCGCCGGGAGCCGGCGCTTTATGAAATCGACTACTCCTGGGAGGGTTTCCAGTGGATCGACTTTCAGGACTTCGATGCCAGCCTGATCTCCTTTCTGCGGCGCGGCAAAAACCCCGATGAGGTGCTGATCTTTGCCTGCAATTTCACCCCGGTCCCGCGGCCCAACTACCGCATCGGTGTGCCCTTCCTCACCTGCTATCAGGAAATCCTCAACAGTGATTCCGCACATTACGGCGGCAGCAATGTCGGCAATGCCGGAGAGGTGCACGCGCAGCAGCAGCCGCATCACAATCAGCCTTACTCAATGGAAATCACTTTTCCACCGCTCGCGGTGCTGGTGTTCAAGGGCCGGCGCGAGAGGGCGGTGTAGCTCCATCTGCAGAACGGATGGAACCTGAATTTTGCCGGCGGGCTTGCCCTTGCCCGGAAGAAATGGCGTGTGTGAAGTACCCCCCGACTGGAGTTAACAGCATATTTGCCTGCAAAATTTTTGTACCCCACCCCCTGGGTGGTTGGGCATCGTGATCCAATCGGCGTTCCCTGCTGATGGGATCAATCTGGGTGCAAAATTCAGGTAGAAACTTTCCAGGGCGCTGCCCTTCGCTTTCAATTCGTCACCGGGGCGGGACGGGATGACGGCGTCGGGATCACACCCCAAAAACTTCCACCGAAAGCAGAACGCCCGCAAAAAAACAACGGGTATGCCGCTCTCGCAAAGCAAAGAACTCACGCGACAGGCCGGGTTGCGGGTTACGGATTCGGGCGGGTTCGCCGGTATATCTCTGGCCGTTCATGCCAGCCACACGCCATTCCAACTTTGAAAGGACGTCAATGAACGAAATTTTGGTTGCGGTAGTCCTTGGCATCGTCGAGGGGCTGACCGAGTTTCTGCCGGTCAGTTCCACCGGGCATCTCATCCTGGTGGGCAACTGGCTGCAATTCACCGGCGAAAAAGCCAACACGTTTGAAATCTTCATCCAGCTCGGTGCCATCATCGCAGTGTTGATTTACTTTCGTGATCGCATTTGGCGGCTGGTGAGCGCCATTTGGGGAAAGCCGGCGCCCGGCGGCGGGCTGACGACCGAACAGGCCCGGCGTTTCGCCGCGGGTGTGATGCTTGCCTTCGTACCCGCCGCGATTCTGGGATTCTTTCTGCACGACCTGATCGAGGAGTTGCTATTCAACCCTAAAACCGTGGCCGCGGCGTTGATCGTCGGCGGGGTCGGCATCATTCTGATCGAACAGTTGCACCTGCGCGTGAAAGTGGAAACAATGGAGGAGATCACCCGGGCACAGGCGCTGGGCATCGGCCTGGCGCAGTGTCTGTCACTGATCCCCGGCATGTCGCGCTCGGCCTCGACCATCATGGGCGGCCTGGTGCTGGGTTTGAGTCACGCCGCGGCAGCGGAGTTTTCGTTTTTTCTCGCCATCCCCACCATTTTTGCCGCCACGCTCTACAGTCTGGCGAAACGCTTCACCCTGCTGACTGCCGATGACGCCGTCATTTTTGCGGTTGGCTTTCTCGTCTCCCTGCTGGTGGCCTGGTGGGTGATCGCCGCCTTTATGGCGTTTATCAAGAAACACAGCTTCGAGGCCTTCGGCTGGTATCGCATCGTGCTCGGCTTCGTGATTTTGGGCATGCTGTTGTGGCAAAGTTGAGGGCAAGGTGGCGCCACGGCATGCAGGGCGGCGGGGACGGCAGTGCCGGCGGGTGAACTGTCGCGGAGTTGCCAGCGCGGTTGCTGCCGCTCTGTTTGCGCCGATGGGGAAATCGCCGCAAAAGAGTTGTTGAAAATTTGCGGCGCAGTTTCTACGTTCCGGCCATCGCCCCGCCGCCGGGGCGTCTGTCAATCTCTTTGCCGGGGGTGACATGCAAAAATATCCGTTGCGCCTCGCCGAATGGCCGGAGAACGAGCGGCCGCGTGAGCGCCTGCTGAAGCACGGTGCGGAAAGCCTCTCGGATGCCGAGCTGCTCGCCATCATCCTGCGCACCGGCAACCACGGCCAGTCGGTGATGGATCTTGCGCGCAAGCTGCTGGTGGAAGCGCGGGGCTTTCATGGCCTGGATGCCAAGGCCGCGGAGGAGCTTTGCCAAATCCATGGCATGGGCGCGGCCAAGACGGCACAGCTCAAAGCCGCGCTGGAAATTGGCAAGCGGCTGTCGCGTGCGCAGCACGAGGAACAGCCCTACATCCGCACCAGCCGCGATGTGTTCGACTATCTCCACCTGCGGCTGTGCAACCAGCCGCGCGAGCAGTTTTTCATCCTGCTGCTCAATGCCCGCAACCGCCTGCTGCGCGAACGCAAAGTGTTCGAGGGCTCGCTGCAGGAAAGCATGGTCAACGCCCGCGAAGTCGTGAAATTGGCCATCAATGAACAGGCGGCCGGCATCATCTTCGTGCACAATCATCCCAGCGGCGAGCCGGCGCCCAGCCCGGAGGATTTGCGCACGACCAAAAAACTCAAAAGCGCCTGCGAAGCGGTTGATTTGCGCGTGCTCGATCATGTCATCATTGGCAAAGACCGCTATCTGAGCTTTGCCGAGGAAGGTTTGTTGTGAGCAACCTGCCGGATGTCGCTGCCGTGCCTGTGGCCACCTCGAAAATCAAACTGCTGCCACCGGATCTCACCAACAAAATCGCGGCGGGCGAAGTGGTTGAGCGCCCGGCTTCGGTGGTCAAGGAGTTGATCGAAAATTCGCTGGATGCCGGCGCCACTCAAATCACCGTGGTGGTGAAAGACGGCGGCCGGGCGCTGATTCAAGTGGTGGACAACGGCTGCGGCATGAGCCGTGAAGATGCCCAGATGGCGTTTCAACGCCACGCCACCAGCAAAATCGCCACTGCCGCCGATCTGGAGTGCATCCGCACGCTGGGCTTTCGCGGCGAGGCGCTGGCCAGCATTGCGTCGGTGTCGCAGGTGGTGCTCAAGACCATGGCGCCGGGCGCGAGCGAGGCCACCGTGGTGGAGCTGGAGGGCGGGGTGCAAACGCATCTCAGCATCGCCGCCGGCACGCCCGGCACCAGCATCGCCGTCAAAAATCTCTTCTTCAACACCCCCGGCCGGCGCAAGTTTGTGAAGTCGCCCACCACCGAATACCGCCAAATTTTGGCGGTGATCAACCGCTTTTGTGTCGGCCATCCCGACATCTATTTCACCTTCGTGCACAACGACGAAGTCATTCTCGACATGCCGCCGGCCGGCAGTCTGGCGGAGCGCGTGACCACGCTGTATGGCAGCCGCATGTATGACGCCCTGGTTCCGCTGCAGGACCGCGGCCCGGTGTGTGAAATCAGCGGCGTGCTCGGCAAGCAAAGCACGGTGCGCAGCAGCCGGGGCGAACAATTTCTCTTTCTCAATAACCGCTACATTTCCGACCGCTCGCTGCAGCACGCGGTGATTTCCGGCTACGGCGAAATGCTGGCACACGGCGGCTTCCCCTTCTTTGCGGTGTTTCTGCGCGTCGATCCCAGCCGCGTCGATGTCAACGTGCATCCCACCAAAATGGAAGTAAGGTTTGCCGATGACCGGCTGATTTACGCCCTGTTGCGCACGGCGGTCAGGCAAACGCTCAACAACAACTCCGTCATCCCGGTGGCCAACGACTTTGCGCGGGCCGTGCCGGTGCTGTCCTGGGCGGCGGCGCCGGAGGTGCCCGCCAGCGAAGGGGAAACTGCGGCCGCCCAACAGACGCCGGCCACATTTGCGCCCGCCGACTTCCGCGTCAAACATCCAGGGCGGCAACTCGGCCTGGCACTGCCGCTGCCGCCCGCCGCCACTGCGCCACCCGTTGAGCTCGTGCCCGAGGCCCAGGGCCGCCTTTACGAAGGCACCGACGTCTGGCAGGTGCACAACCGCTACATCTTTTCGCAAATCCCCAGCGGCCTGGTGGTGATTGATCAACATGTCGCTCACGAGCGAATTCTTTATGAACAGGCGCTCGCCGCTTTCAGCAAACAAGAGCCGGCCACGCAGCGCCTGCTCTTTCCCGTGGTCGTCGAATTGAGCGCGGAAGATTATGACCTGGCCTTCGAGATGCTGCCCTTCCTGGCCAAAATCGGTTTTGCACTCAAGCCCTTCGGCCATCGCACCCTGCTGCTGGAGGGCGTGCCGCCCGGTACACGCTACACCGCCAACCTGCAGGACAGCAAGGTGATTCTCGACATCATCGACGAATACAAACGCGGCAAGCGCGACAAGCTGGAGATTCGCGAAAACATTGCGGCTTCGTTTGCCTGTCATGCCGCCATTCGGTCCGGCGACCGGCTGACCCGGGCGAGTATGAATGCCCTCATCGACCAGCTCTTCGCGACCAAATCGCCCTATTTTTGCCCGCACGGCCGGCCGGTGGTGATCAACATTCCGCTGGCAGAGCTGGACAAGAGATTCGGCCGAACCTGATAGCCCCGGTGAGGGCAACACCCCCGTCACGGCTTGTCTCATGCCCGAGCGGACCGCGCCTGCGACATTTTGAAGCCGCGGGCGAGATTCCGAGGTTTTCGCTACGCCACAGGAATTGCCCATGAAACCATCATCCGACCCCACTCCTCCGCGCGACACACTGGGCCGCCCCTTGCGTGATTTGCGCATTTCCGTGACCGACCGCTGCAATTTCCGCTGCGTCTACTGCATGCCCAGGGAGATTTTCGGCAAGGGTTATCAGTTCCTGCCGCGCGCCGCGCTGCTCACCTTCGAAGAGATTTACCGCCTGGCCCGGCTGTTCGTGGCGCTGGGCGTCCGCAAGATTCGCCTCACCGGTGGCGAACCGTTGCTGCGGCATGACCTGGAGCGGCTGATCGAGATGCTGGCAGCCCTGCCCGGCGTCGACTTGACGCTCACCACCAACGGCTCCTTTCCGGTGAAGCGGGTGCTCTCCCTGAAAAACGCCGGTCTGCAGCGCATGACCGTGAGTCTGGATTCGCTGGACAATGCCGTCTTTCAAAAGATGAATGACGTGGACTTTCCGGTCGATCGTGTGCTGGAATGGATCGCGGCTTCGGCGGCGGCGGGTTTGACGCCCGTCAAAATCAACATGGTGGTCAAGCGCGGCGTGAACGAGGACAGTATTGTGCCGATGGCGCGCCATTTCAAGGGTACCGGGCATATCGTCCGCTTCATCGAATACATGGACGTCGGCAGCAGCAACGGCTGGCGCCTGACCGACGTCGTGCCGGCCGCGGAAATCATCGCCACCGTCGACGCCGAAATGCCACTCGCACCGCTCGACCCCAACTATTCTGGCGAAGTGGCGGAGCGCTACCGCTACCGTGACGGCAGCGGTGAAATTGGCGTGATCGCTTCGGTCACGCATGCTTTCTGCCGCGACTGCACCCGCGCGCGGCTCTCCACCGACGGCAAACTCTTCACCTGCCTGTTTGCGACACACGGCCATGATTTGCGCGCCTTGCTGCGCCGCGGCGCCTCCGATGCCGAATTGCGCACGGCGATCACCGCGGTTTGGCGGCAACGCCGTGACCGGTATTCGGAAATGCGCAGCGCCGCCACCGCGGCGCTGCCCAAAGTGGAAATGTCCTACATTGGCGGTTGAAGGGACAAAATGAGTGAATGGTTGCATCATCCTGACCGGCTGCGCTGGAACGAAAAATTCCTGCGCCGCGGCATGAATGCCTTTGGCCAGGAGCCGGCCGCGTGGCTGGTGGAACATGAAGACCTGCTGCGCCGGCAGCCCGGCGGGCTGGTCCTCGATCTGGCGTGCGGTGCCGGGCGCAACGCCTTCTATCTGGCGCAGCTCGGTTTCACGGTGGAGGCCGTTGACCTCTCGGATGTCGCCCTCGCCTGGCTTGCCGAACAGGCACGGCAGCGGGGCGCCCGCATCCTGCCGGTGGTGATGAATCTCGCCGAAGCCGCGCTGCCGAGCGCGCGGTATCAAGTCATCATCAACTTCAATTATCTCGAACGCCGGCTCCACCACCAAATCAAACAGGCGCTGCAACCCGGCGGTTTACTGCTCTTCGAAACCATGACCACGGACCAGCTCGCGCTGGCGGGCGGCAAATTCAATCCCGAGTTTCTGCTCCAGCCCAACGAACTCTTGCACGCTTTCTCCGATTTGCGCATCCTGCACTATCGCGAGGCTGTCATCCGCGGCTGCGCCGATTGCCGGGAGAAAGCGGTTGCCAGCCTGGTGGCGCGCAAACATGAGTGAAGCTTTTCCCAACCCTCCCGCCCTTGTTATCGCCGGGCCGACCGCCTCGGGCAAAACAGAAGTGGCGCTGGCGCTCGCCCGCCGCCTGCCGGCGGAAATCGTTTCCGCCGATTCCCGGCAAATCTATCGCGGCATGGACATCGGCACGGCCAAGCCCACGCCGGCGCAGCGCCGCCAGGTGCCGCATCATTTCATTGACATCCGCAATCCCGACGAGTGGTATACCGCGGGTGAATATGGCCGGGCTGCGCGCAGGGTGGTTGTCGAAATCATGCAGCGCGGCAAAACCCCGCTGATCGTGGGCGGCTCGGGCTTTTATTTGCAAGCCTTGCTGCAGGGCTTGTCAACCGCCCTGCCCTCGGATCTGCGGTTGCGCGCACAACTGCAGCAAAGATTGCGGGACGAGGGTGCGCCCGCCCTGCATCGGGAGTTGGCGCGCATTGATCCGCCGGCCGCCGCGCGCTTGCATCCCAATGACGGCCATCGCCTGGTGCGTGCACTGGAGGTTTATCAACTCAGCGGCTGCACGCTTACCGAGCTGCAGCGCCAGGCCGGCGAGCCGCCGTCCTTTCGCTATCGTTTTTTCTGTCTGGCCCTGGAACGCAGCCGGCTGTATCAACGCATCAACCGGCGCGTCGAGGAAATGGTGGCAGCCGGCCTGCTCGAAGAATGCCGCCGCCTGCTGGCGCTTGGCTATTCGCCGCAGTTGAACGCCCTGCAAACCGTCGGCTATCAGGAGGCCTTCCAATTTCTCAACGGCGAAATCTCACATGCCGAAATGGTCGCACTGATTCAGCGCCACACCCGCCAGTATGCCAAACGGCAGTTGACCTGGTTTCGCCGGCGGCCGAACTGTGAGTGGCTGACATTGCAGGAGCAGGCGCTGCCCGAGACGGCGGTTGAATTGATTTTGCGGGCAATCACTGACCATGCCGGCCGGGGCGGGAGCAAGACGGGCTGATTTTTGACGGGCATAATGGCTCTAACACAGAGCCTTGCATCAGGCAAGCCCAACGACTTTCCCCAGACGCACTTTCGTGCGCAGCGGGTGAAGATGCGCCTTTTTTCCTCTTGACTTTCAGGCAAAGAAGCTTATTTTACTGGCCGTTTGCCGCCACAAGCGAATGTAGCTCAGTTGGTAGAGCATCGGCTTCCCAAGCCGAGTGTCGCGGGTTCGATCCCCGTCATTCGCTCCAAGATACTGCACCATTCCACCAATTAGTGCCCCCCAGAAGAGATAAAGCGGTTGGAGGAGGAACAAGGCATGAAAGGTGACCGGGGAAGGCAGTTTTGGGTCAAAGGACTTTGCGATTATGAACGAAGCGGTGGTTTCCGCGCCCGGCAATGACACATTGATCATCTCACCTCCATTTCCCGAGCTCCAATCGCGATCTGCAGTCACGACGCCTCCTCACCGAGTACCGTCATCCGCCGATTCAACTTCAGTAATCCGAACTCGAGCGTTTCTTCACCAAGTTTTTACATGCATGGAGGAAGCATTATGTTCACAAGTCAAACACGGCTTGCGGCTTTGAGCCTGGCAGTGTGCCTGCTCTTCGCCGGCAGCACGCTGCACGCACAGGTGGTGCAAACCGTGGGCACGAGCGGTGCCGTGGACTGGAGTCAGCAAAAAATCCGCGCCACCGGAATCGCTGCGCCCAATCCCAACCTGCCGTTCGGTGCGCAGCGGCCCGCCGCGCTGGAGGCCGCCAAGCTGGTGGCTCTGCGCAATTTGGTGCAGACGGTAAACGGCATGGCGATCACTTCGGAGTCGACCGTCAAGAACATGATCCTGGAAAATGATGAAATCCGCACGCGCGTGGAGGGCTATGTGCGCGGCTTCACGGTGGTGGATACGCGCTACATGAGCGACACCTCGGTGGAGGTCGACGTCGAAGTTCCACTCGCCGGCCTGGCGGAGTTGCTGCTGCCACCCGGCAAAGTGATGCCGGTGGGTGGCACGCCTGCCGTGCCTGGAACCGCCGGCTATCCCGCCGCGCCTGCGGCCGCGCCGGTCTCCGGAGCCGCCACCGGCTTGATCATCGACGCCAAGGGCTTGTCGGTCACGCCCGCCATGGCGCCGAAAGTGCTCGATGAAGACGGCAACGAAGTTTATGGTTCGAAGTACGTTGACCGCGAATGGGCGGTGAAGCAGGGCATGGTGGGGTATGCCAAGGATGTGCCGTCGGCGCGCACCAATCAACGCGTGGCACCCAACCCCATTGTGGTGAAGGCCATCAAAGCAGTCGGCAACAACAAAGCCGACGTGGTGATCTCCAATCAGGATGCGCAAATGCTCAAGCAACGCGCGGAAAGCGAGAGCTTCCTCACCAAATGCCAGGTGATGGTGGTGGTTGACTGAACCGTGTTGCACAGCCGGCTTCCGCTGCGTCCGCGGTCTCACCCCGGCCCGCCCGCCAACCAGGGGCGACCCCCAACACCGCAACGGGGCTGCTGCCATCATTGGACACATCGATCATGAATGCTTCAAATACAAGAAAAATAATGAGGAGGGTTTTATGAGGAATGCTTCCCGACGCTGGCTGCCCGCCTTGTCGGTTGCCATTTTGTGTGCCGGCCAATGGGCCTGCGGCCCGAAGGCCATCAAGAAGGAGTCGGTGCTGGATACGCCCGAGAATCATTTCAGCATCGGCATGCGCCGGCTGGACAGTGGCAATCTTGCGGAGGCCAGACAGGCTTTCACGCGCGCCAAGCAGCTCGATCCCAAATACGCCGAGGCCGACGCCGGCCTGGGGTTGGTTTATGCCTATGAAGGCAATTTCGATCTGGCGATGAAGTCGGTCGATGAGGCGCTCGGCAAGAATGACAAGTCCGTTGAAGCGCGCATCATCAAGGGCCGCATCATCACGATGCGGGTGGCCGGCTTGCAGAATGATCCCGAAAAGAATCAGGAAAAGATCAACGACTGGACCAGGGACGCGGTGGAGGAATTCGACCGCGTGCTGAAATTGAATCCCAACAGCGACAAGGCGCACTTCTACAAGGGCGAGGCCTACAAAACCGCTTATCAATTCGGCCCTGCCGCCGAAGCCTACAGCAGGGCCATTGCGCTGAAGGGCGAATACGCCGGCCGTGCGGATGCAGAATATGCCACCATGCAGAAGATTCAGCGCGCGGCACCCGGCACCAAAATCGGCATGAAGATCGCCCTGATTCCGGAAATCGACCGCGCGGACCTGGCGGTGTTGCTGCTGGAGGAATTGAAGCTCGAAGAAGTTTTCAAGAAGAAACAGCAGCCCACGTATGACACCGGCTTCAAGGCACCCACCGATCCGACCAAGATGGAGCAGCCCACGGTGGCAGCCCTGCCGGCGGTGACCGATGTGGCGAATCATTGGGCGCGGAACTGGATCCAGGACATCGTGCGCATCGGCGGGATGGAAGTCTTCCCGGATCACACCTTCCAGCCGGACGTGAAGATCACGCGCGCCAACTACGCCCAGACCATGCAGGCCATCCTGATCGCGGTGACCGGCGATCAATCGCTGAAGACCAAGTATATTGGCGGCCAGTCGCGCTTTCCGGACATGCGCAGCGACCACTTCGCATACAATGCCGCGGCGTTGATGGCGGAGCGCGGCATCATGAGTGCGGACAAGATCACCGGCGCGTTCAATCCCGAGGGTCACATCTCCGGCGCGGATGCGCTGCTGGTGATCCGCGATTTTCAAAATGCCCTGCGCCTGACCTTCTGATTGACGGCGCGTGCAGCACCGAAAACCTCGGCGGGAAGGGAAGCTCGGCCTGGCATTGCCGGCGGGATTTGCTTTCAACCGGGGTTTTCTGCTGTTATCAGCAGCCTGCGGAACCGGCTGAGGCTTTTCCGCTGGGGCGGGTGAAACGAGCCGCCGTGACTCAGCAAGCGGCGCATGCGAACCTTTTTTCGAGCAAAGGGAACAACTGTGGCCACACAAAACCGGATGGGCAAAGCGCTGGTGGCGCTCGCGCTGGCGGGCGTCGCGCTGACGGCCTGGCCGCGGGCGACGAAGGCACAAACCGCCGAAATCACCGTGGTCGGCCTGGGCGCGGTACTGGCGGGCGACATGGCGGCGGCGCGCGACAAAGCGATTGACGACGCCATGCGCAAGGCAGTGCAGCAGGCACTCGGCACCAACATCAAGTCGGAAACGCTGGTGCAGAATTATCAAATGGTCGAAGACCGCATCCTGGCGTGGTCGGCGGGTTATGTCAGCAAATACGAAATTCTGCGCGAAGGAGCCGGCAAGTACGACACCTATGAAGTCGAGATGCGCGCCACTGTCAATCTCAGCGATCTGAAGAATGACGACAGCGCGCTGGCGGAGCTGTTGCAGAAGGAGAATCCGCGCGTGATGGTGATGATTGCCGAGCAAAACATCGGGGAGAGCGACCGCTGGTACTATTTTCAGGTTGACATGACGGCGGCCGAGACCGCGATCATCGAGGCCTTCCGCAACAAAGGTTTCGAAGTCGTCGATCCGGCGCAGGCCAAGGAAAACCAGAACCGCGATCAGGTGCTGGCGGCGATCGAGGGCGATGCGCGCATGGCGGCGGCCATCGCCACCGCGCAACAGGCGGAGCTGATCATCACCGGCAAGGCGGTGGCCACCGTGGCGAAAACCACGGTGAATCTCGGCGGCATGAAATCCTGCCAGGCCAACCTCACGGCGCGGGTGGTGCGCGCCGGCGATGCCCGCATTATCGCCACCGCCAGCGACAATGCCGCGGTGCCCCACATCGATGAAGTCACCGGCGGCACCAAGGCCATCGAAAAGGCCGCCAAAAAAGTCAGCGAAACCCTGCTGGCCAAGGTGGTCGCCGAGGCGCAGAAGAATTTCTACAACGAAAACAACGTGAGCGTGCAGGTGCAGGGGCATCAGAACTACAGCGAGCTGCAGCAGTTCATCAGCACCCTGAAGCTCAACCTGCGCGGTTTGCGCAACGTCTATGAGCGCAACGCCGCGGGCGGGGTGGCCATGCTCGATGTCAAGATACTCGGTACGGCCGCGCAGCTTGCCCGCGAGCTGGCCCACAAGGACCTTTCGCCTTTTGCCGTCAATGTCGTGAAAGTCATGCCGAACCGGATCGACGTGAGGATCAAGCAGCAGGTGCAGACTGGCGAACCGGCGGGAGTGGTGTCGGATTCATTGCATGATTGATCATTGCGCAGCAGGGCCGGGGGATTGAGGGGAGTGGCCCGAGGGGCGGCGCTGAGCCGGTGACCGGGCCGACAGTACGGCTGCAGGCGCAAGGAAGCAATTCCCGCAAAACCAAAATCCATGGAGTCATCATGAACATGCAAACAATGAGGCGAACCGGCGTGCTGCTTCTTGCGGTGCTGGCAGTGGCCCTCACGACCGCCGGCGCGCAGGAGAAAACCGGCGGCAAGAAACGTGTGGCGGTTTTCGCATTCGAAGACAAAACCGATCATCGTCATCATTGGTACTGGTGGACCGGCCAGTCGGTGGGTGAAGGCATGAGCGACATGCTGATCACCACCCTGGTAAAAAGCGGAAAGTACCGGGTGATGGAACGCACCCAAATGGACAAACTGCTGCAGGAGCAGGGGCTGGGCATGTCGGGCGTGGTCACGCCGCAGTCCGCGGCCCAGGCCGGCAAGATGCTGGGCGTGGAGATCGCGATCATCGGCGCGGTCACGGAATTCGGCTACAAGAAAATGTCGACCGGTGGTGCCTTGAAGAAGATCGGCATCGGTGCGAGTGTGGGCAAACAAAGTGCAGTGGTCGCCGTGGATGTCCGCTTCGTTGATGTCAACAGCGGCGAAATCATCAAAGCGGAAAACGTGCGCAAGGAAAAATCCAAGGCTGACATCGGCGTGGACGTGCCCGATCTGCGCTTCGAAAGCGAGACCCAATTCGATCAGTCGCTGGTGGGCAAGGCCACGCGCGAGGCCATCGAAGAGATCGTCAAGCTGCTCGGCCAGCAGGGCGGCGGGGCGTGGTCGGCGAAAATCGTGACGGTGAAGGACGGGCAGATCATCATCAATTCCGGCAGGGAAAACGGCGTCAATATTGGCGATGTCTTCGTGGTGGTGCGGCCCGGGGAAGAGTTGATCGATCCGGACACCGGCGAGTCGCTGGGCGCCTCCGAGGAGACCATCGGCGAGATCAAAGTGACCGACAACAACTTCGGCGGCAAGGGCCGGGCGTCAGCCTGCATGACGGTGAAGGGCAGCGGCTTTGCCGCCGGCGATCTCGTCAAGGAAAAAGGCAAAAACAAAGACTGACGCAGTGCCATAGTTGGGTTGCGGGCCGGTTGTCGCCGGCCTGCCCGACCTGACTCCGGACGGGAGAGGGAGGCAAAGTCATTCACAGCTTCGCAAACCAACATCACCCAAGGAGAGCCTCTCATGCTACGGACACGTTCCGCCACTTTTATCACCCCCTTCCTGCTTCTCCCCGCCCTCGCCTGGTGCGCCCTTCCGGGAGTGAAACACAGCACGGTGACCACCATGAAATTTCACGGTTTCCTGGGCACGGTGATGAAAATGGCCGGTGCGGACCAGCCGCACAGCAGCACCACCTACGTACAGGGTCACCAATACTGCTCCGAAGACCGGGATGAGAAAGGCGCCCTCACGCGCGCCACCATCATTGACCTCGATCGCGAGGTGTACATCTCCATCGACCACAAGAAAAAAGAGTACAGCGAGATGACCTTCGCGCAATTCAAGGAGATGATGCGCAAGTTGCAAAGCCAGCTCGGCACTCCGGCGCAGGAGGGCGGGCAGCAACCCGCGGACGTCAAAGTCGAGTTCGACGTGAAAGTCAACCGCACTGGTGAGACCAAAACCATCGCCGGCTTCCACACCGAGAAAGTCGTTCTCACGCTGACTGCGACCGGTGAGAAAGCCGCCACCGCAACCGAACAAGGCGGCTCCGGCAGGATGGTGGTAACCTCGACGATGTGGCTGACCAGGGACGCCAGCGGCCACGAGGAGCAGATGGCGTTTTGGCGCTTGTTCAGTGAGAAGATGGGCATGAACATGAGCGACGGCCAGAATATGCTGGCCAGTTTGCAGGCTGTCAACCCGCAGCTTGCCAAGGCCATCGCCAAGCTCAAAGAAGAGAGCCGCAAGATGCAGGGGTTTGCGGTTTTGGTGGAGAGCAAGTTCGAGACCCAGGCGCAAACCGGCACGCCGGCGGCCGGCGCGAAAAAGGCACCGCCCGCCGGAGGCGGCTTGCTCGGCGGGTTGGGCAAATTCATGAAGCAGCCGGGTTCCGACGAGGCGGGCGGCGTGCTGTACGAAACCACGGTCGAAACCACCGCCTACGAAAACGGCAATTACCCCGCGACGCTGTTCACCGTGCCCGCCGGTTACAAGGCGGTCAAGCCGTCCATGCCGCGCTGACTCACCCGCTCAGGCCAGACATCATGCGACGACAACTGCGATTCTCAATATTTGCCCTGGCAACCGCGCTGTTGGCAAGTGGCAGTGCCCGCCTGCCGGTGCCGGAAAGCATCGGCACCATCAGTTTCATCCTGGGCAGACCGGAGGAAGTGACGGTGTTGCGGCGCCAGAGCAGCAAATGGCAGCCGGCGCAGCTCAAGATGCCGTTGCAATCCGGGGATCAGATTCAAACGGCGGCGGAGGCCCGCTGCGAAGTGAAACTTCATGACGGCAGCCTGGTGCGCCTTGGGGAGCGGTCACATTTTGCCTTCGACCAGGCGCAAATTTCTGCCGGCAGCCGGCAGGTGGAGGGCAGTTTAATGAGCGGCAAGTTGTGGGCCTGGGTCAGCAAGCTCAAGTGGGGCCGCGACCGCTTTGAGATCAAATCGCCGACTGCGGTGTGTGCGGTGCGCGGCACCATCTACCGCCTGGAAGCGGACAGCACCACCCGCGTGGCCGTGTATGACGGCCAGGTGGAGGTTGGACCGTCAGCCAATTTGCGGCAGCGGCTGCAGCAACAACCACGGCCGGTCGGCCCGCCGCGGCAGGTGCCGGGGCCAACCGAAATCCCCGGCCCGTATGAAGTCTCGTTCGACCGGTGGATCCGGCTGGTGGCCGGCTTTCAAATCGAAATCCGGCCCAACGGCCGCTACGCGAAAGCGAGCATCGACACCACCGCCGAAGCCGGCAATGACTGGGTGCAGTGGAACCGGCAACGTGATCGTGAGCAGCCGCGCTGAAGTTTTGGTTTGACTGCCATCCCCTGAATGCTTATATTGCGCGCGCTCGTCAAGAAATTGACGGGCGTTTTATTTTTGGATCGTTGCGCCGCCGCCCGCCCGCGGTGCCATGCGGCGGCGGAGCTCACCTTTGGCAATCACAACGCTTGCATGAAAATCATCTCCCTCGACCAGGCCGGCACCGGCGCGGAGCTGGGCCTGCAACCCAACGATGAACTGCTGCGCATCAACGGCCAACGCGTGCGCGATATCATCGACTATCGCTTCCTCATTGCGGCGGAGGAAGTGGTGCTCGAAATTCGGCGCCAGGGCGAAACCATCATTTATGAAATTGAGAAGGATCAGGATGACAGCCTCGGCGTGAATTTCGAACCCTTGAAGATCCGCGGATGCGGCAATGATTGCGTGTTTTGCTTCGTCGATCAAAACCCCAGCGGCATGCGCCGGCCGTTGTATTTTCGGGATGAGGATTTTCGGCTGTCGTTTCTGGCCGGCCATTACGTCACCCTCTCGAACATTTCCCAGGCCGATCTGCGGCGCATCGTGCAGCAGCGCCTGTCGCCCTTGTTCATCTCGGTGCATGCCACGGATCCCGCGGTACGCAGATTTCTCCTGGGCATCACTTTCGACGACCGGCTGCCCGACAAGATCACGTATCTCACCCAACACGGCATCGTGTTGCACACCCAAATCGTGCTGTGTCCGGGGATCAATGACGGCGCGGTGCTGGACAAAACCCTGCGGGATCTGGCAAAATTTTATCCTGCGGTGCGCAGTGTTGCCCTGGTGCCGGTGGGTCTCACGAAACACCGCCAGGGCCTGACGCCGATTCAGCCGGTGACGGGGGAATATGCGCGGCAGACGTTGCACCTGATCGATCGCTATGCGGCGGAGTTCCGGCCGCGACTGGGTTCGCACTTCGTTTATGCCGCGGATGAATTTTACATTCTGGCGCGCCAGCCGTTGCCTCCCACCGAACGTTACGATGCCTTCGATCAAATGGAAAACGGCGTTGGCATGCTGCGAGATCTGCTCAACAATTTCCACCAGCGGCAGATCCGCCGCCTGCCGCGCGTCCTGGCGCAGCCGGCGAGAGTGACGCTGGTGACCGCCACGCTGGCGGGCGGTTTCCTGCAGGAAAACATCATGCCGCGTCTGGCGCAGATCAAAAATTTCACTGCTGAGCTGGTGGTGGTCGAGAACAAATTTTACGGCGAGAGCATCACCGTCAGCGGCCTGCTCACCGGCCGGGATATTCATGACGCGCTGGCCGGGCGGGACCTGGGCGCCGCCGTGTTTCTGCCCAAAAACTGCTTGAATGACAACCACGTCTTTCTCGACGATTGGAAGCTGCTCGAGCTGTCGCAACGCCTGGCCGTGCCGGTGGTGCCCCTGGCCAATGATTTCAGCCAGATCTTCCCGGTGCTGGCCGGGCGGAACGCCTCCCGGTCGCGACGGCCGCCGGGCCGGAAAGCCACGGCCACGGTCGCATGAGCCGCGGCTTGACCCGGCCGCGCCGGGCCGAGGCCTCGCATGAATCGGTTCACGCTCCGATGAGCATCGCAAAAAAACCGCTGGTCGCAATCATCGGCCGTCCCAATGTCGGCAAGTCCACCCTGTTCAATCGCATCCTGCGCAAACGGGTTGCAATCGTCCACGATCAGCCCGGGGTCACGCGCGACCGCCACTACGCCGAGGCGGAATGGTCGGGACATGAATTCGTTCTGATCGACACCGGCGGTTTCTTCGCGGGCAGCAGCGACGTGATCAACCAGGCGGTGTTGCGTCAGATTGACGAAGCGGTGGCGGAGGCGCACTGCCTGGTGTTCGTGACCGACGGCCGCAACGGCCTCACCGCGATGGATCAGGAAATCGCACGCATGCTGCGGCACAGCGGCAAGCCCGTGCTGCTCGCCGTTAACAAAATCGATGACAACGGCCATCTGCCGGCGCTGACCGAATTCTACCGCCTGGGATTGGGGGAGCCCTTTCCGATTTCAGCCGTCTCCGGCATGCGTGTGGGCGATTTTCTCGATCAATTGGTGCAGAAGCTGCCGCCCGCGCAACGCCCGCCGGCGGAACCGGAGGCGGGCCGCGAGGCCGGGGTTGAAGCCGGTGCTTTGCAGCTGGCGATTGTTGGCCGGCCCAATGTCGGCAAATCCTCCCTGGTGAATGCGCTGCTGGGCCAGGAAAAGGTGATCGTGACCGACATCCCCGGCACCACGCGCGATGCGATTGACACCCTGCTGCGCTACCAGAACCGCAACATCGTTCTCATCGATACCGCCGGGCTGCGCAAAGCCGCGCGCGTGAAAGAAGCGGTGGAATTCTACAGCACGGTGCGCACGCGTGACGCCATCCGCCGCTGCGAAGTGGCGGTGGTGGTGGTGGATGCCACCGAGGGCCTCACGGACCAGGAGCTCCACATCATCACGGAGATTGCCCAACTGCACAAGGGTATCATCCTCGCCATCAACAAGTGGGATCTGGTGGAAAAGGACGCCAACACGGCCAGGGAATATGCCCGGAGGATTTACGCTGAATTGCGCATCTACAACTACATTCCCCTGCTGTTCGTCTCGGCGCTGACCGGCCAGCGGGTTTTCAAGCTGCTCGAGCTGGCGCTGCAGGTGCAGGCGGAACGCGGTCGCGAGGTGCGCACCAGCGAGCTCAATGCCTTCCTGCAGGAGGCCATGCAACGCTACCAGCCGCCAGCCATGGATCAGCGTGAAATCAAACTCAACTACTGCACCCAGGTGAAAAACAACCCGCCGGTGTTCGCGATCTTCTGCAATCATCCCACCTCCATCCCGCGCAGCTACCGGCAGTATCTCGAAAAGAACTTCCGCGCCCGTTTCGGCTTTCGGGGCGTTCCCATCACATTCACGTTTCGCAAAAAATGAAGACCCTCACCCCCTGCATTTCCGTCTGCCTGCTCACGCTCGGTCTGTTTGCCCTGCCGTCGCACGGTCAGTCGCATCCGGAGGAAGTGGAACACCTCGTCTCGGAATATCAACAGGCGCGCGTGGGCCTGGCGCTTGAACCGGTGAAGTGCGGTTTTCCCGCACTGGCCGGTTTGCATGCGGCAAGCCGGAGCAACGCGGCCTGGCAGGCGCTGTGGCAAACTGCCGGCTCCCGCCCCTCCCTGCCGCAAAGCTATGTCACCGCCGACGGCAAGTTCCGCTTTCATTACACCACCAGCGGCCCGAATGCCGTCAGCCCGGTCTCCACCAACCCTGCCGGTGTGCCGGATTTTGTTTACGAAGCCGGCGTGGCCGCACAGCAGGCGCATCGCCTGCTGGTGGAAGAGCTCGGCATGCGGCCGCCGCCCGGTGACAACGGCCAGGATGGCGCCGAGTATGATTTCTATCTGCTCGAACTCGGCAATCTGTATGGCGACACCAATCCCGAATTTACCGGCGGCAGCGGGCCTTCGTTTATTCGTCTGGATAATGATTATGGCCCGGCCTTCTTCAGCCGCGGCCTGGACGGTCTGCGGGTAACGGTGGCGCATGAGTATTTCCACGCCGTGCAATTGGGCTATCTCTACCGCGGCGAAGACATCTTCTTCTTCGAAATGTCCTCCACCTGGTTCGAAGAGCTGGCACATCCCGACGTCAACGATTACTTTCAATACTTGCGCTATTGGTTTCGCAATCCCCAGCTTCCCCTGTATGCCACCGGCAATTATCACGAATACGGCTCGGCGATCTGGCTGCATTACCTCACCAAACGGCTGCAGCCCGGGGTGATCCGTGAGTTTTGGGAGCGCATTCTGCGTGAGCCGGCAATCGCTGCGCTGCAGAGTGTCTTGGGTGCGGGCAACCATCCCCTCACCTTTGGCCAGGCCATGCAGGAATTTTGCAGTTGGAACTACTTCACACAGGAACGCGCCGACACCGATCTCTACTATCCGGACGGCGAAGACTACCCGCGCATTCAGCTCAAGGGAGTGCAGACCACGGCGGAGGACGCAACCTTCACCGGCGAGTTGCCTCCCCTGTCGGCACACTATTACCAATTCGTGCGCACCGCACGCAGCCTGCAACTGCTGCTGCAGGTCGGCGCCGATCCCGGCCGCTGGGCGATAACAGCCATCACCGGCTCGCCGGACGAGGGTTTCCGATTGCTCACGGATCAGGCGATGGCGCCGATCATGCTGCCGGCAAGCACCACTGAAGACACGGTCGCGGTCGTGGTCGCCAACATTGGCGGACCGCCGGCGCCGGGTCAGGCACCTGCCGCCGAATATCAATTGCAGGTGAAATATGGGGTGCAGGCGCAACTGCAAAGCGTGCTGGAGAAGCCGCGGCCGAACCCCCTGCGCTTGAGCACCGGAAAGGTCTTGATCTTCCCCTACCGCCTGGCGGCGCGCGAGCGCGTGCAGGCCGCAATTCTGCGGGAGGATGGCAAAGTGATCCGGGAGTTCAATTTGGGCTCGCGCAGTGCCGGCTTTCATGCCGATTTGGCGTGGAACGGCCGCGATGACGCGGGCCAACCGGTGGGCAGCGGGGTGTACTTCTTGCGGTTTCGCGCCGGCGCCTTGATCGAAACCGCGAAGGTCGCGGTTATCGCCGATTAGTGGTGAGCAGCGAGCACAACTCCGTGTCAAGCTCCCTGGCAACGACCGGGCGGCTGCCTCACACTTCCCCACCGCGCTTGCCTTCCCGAGTTTCCCCAACCCTGGCCCAGTCGCGGCTGCAACTTTGTGGCCGGTCACCTGCCCGGCTCCCGCGATCCCCTCGGTTGACTTTGGGCGGGAATTTTCTTATACTGCGGCCGCTTGTCAGAAAAAGCTTGCGGAGCAGCGAGTCTGAACCGCATCATCCATTTTGCAGACCAAGCGACGCGAGGCAGACTTCCAGTCTGCAAACCAGGCAGGATGCCTGCGCTACAAAAACTTCGCAGTCGTGCTAATAGTTTTTCCAGAGTAATACCCAATTATGGCACGGGGCAGAGACTGGCTGTTGGGAGTGTTATTGTTGGCGGCGGCGGGAATCTTTCTGTTCTTCGTCGCCTCGCTTTTTATCTCCGGCTCCGGCCAGGAGGACGGCTTCGCGTTGTCGGGCGGCAAACGTGTCGGGTTGATCGAGATCAAAGGCGTCATTTTGGAATCCGAAACCACGATCAGGAATCTCGAACGTTTCGCCGACCGCAAGGATATCGCGGCGATTGTCCTGCGCATTGACAGCCCGGGCGGGGGAGTGGCCGCCAGCCAGGAGATTTATGAATCGGTGCGGCGCGTGCGCGAGCGTGGCAAATTCGTGGTGGCTTCCATGGCCTCGGTGGCGGCCTCAGGCGGCTACTACATTGCCTGCGGCGCGGACACCATCATGGCCAACCCCGGCACCACCACCGGCAGCATCGGCGTCATCGCAGAAATGATCAATGCCACCGGACTGCTGGAGAGGATCGGGGTGCGCTTCGAAATCATCAAAAGCGGGAAGTACAAGGACAGCGGCTCGCCCTTCCGGCCGATGACGGAGGAGGATCGCCGTCAACTGCAGGAATATGTCAACGACGCATATGAGCAATTCGTGGAGGTGGTCGCACGCGAGCGCAACCTCCCCAAGGCCGAGGTGCTGAAATTTGCCGACGGCCGCATTTTCACCGGCCAGCAGGCACACGCGCACAAGCTCATCGATGTTTTGGGAACTTACGAGGATGCAGTAAAACTCGCCGGCGAACGCGGCGGCATCACGGGCAAGGCGCGGGTGGTGAGGCCACCACAGCGCAAGACCACGATCTGGGACCTGCTCTTTGGCGATATCGAGCAGCATCTCCTCCGCCTGCAGACTTTGCCGGTCCTGCGCTATCAAATGATACTTTGAGGTGAACATGCCAATCTACGAATACCGCTGCCAGAACTGTGAAACGCGCTTCGAACAGCTCATTCGCGACGGTGAGGCGCTGATTCTGCGCTGCCCGCATTGCGGCGCGCAGGAGGTCAACCGGCTGCTTTCGGTGTTTGCGACGGGTGCCAGCACGGGGGCTGCGGGGGCCACGGCGGCCCCGGCGGATCTCCCCTCCGGCGGCCATTGTTGCGGCGGCACCTGCGGCTGCCATTGAATGTCACAAACTGCATCATCCATTCCACGCGCAAAGGAGGTGAAGCCATTTGCCCAGCGGCAAGAAGCGCAAACGGCACAAAATTGCTACTCACAAACGCAAGAAACGTTTGCGGAAAAACCGGCACAAGAAGAAAATCCGTTAACCGCAGCGGGCGTCCTGCCGGGCGGTACAGCAACCTTCGTGCAGGCGGTGCCAGGCGGGACGCCCGTTTGTCTTGCAGTACAATCCCTGTGAACCTTCCATGGCTGGCAGCCCTGCACGCACCATTTTGCTGATCGATGATGATGCCGCGATGCATGAGCTCACGCGGGCGCATCTCGAAAAATCAGGCTATACGCTGCTTTCGGCCTACGACGCGGCCACCGGCCTGCAAATGCTCGTGCAACAGCGCCCCGATTTGGTGCTGCTCGATTTCCTGATGCCGGCGATGGACGGTGCCAGCGCCTTCAACGAACTGATCAGCAACCCCGCCTATCGCACGGTGCAGGACACGCCGGTGATCATGCTCACCGCACGCGGCGGCGACGAGGTGATGAAGACCACCCTGCTCGAACGCGGGGTAAGCGCCTACCTGCAAAAGCCCTTCGGCCTGCGCGAGCTCACCAACGTCATCGAAAACGTTTTCATCATTCACGACATTCGCCGGCGCAACGAGCAACTGCGTGCGGAAGTCGAAAGCACGCGCGATCATCTCGAACTGGTGATGCGCACGGCACCCATCGGCATTTTTTCCACCGACGAAAACGGCTGCCTCCAGCACATCAATCACGTGCTGGCGCACCTGCTGGGTTTCGACAGCCCCAACGAGCTGCGCCAGTGTTCCGCTACCGACGACCCGCGGCTGCGCGACACTTTCCTGCGCACCGCCGTGGCACGTGTGCTCACCGGCAGGAAAGCGTGGAAAATCCGCTATTTTCACCATCGCAAACACTCCGAACGGCGCCGGGTCTTGAACATTCACTGCGTGCCGGTAAAAAAAACCACGGACGAGCTCGAAGGCGTGGTGGGAATCGTCGAGGACGTGACGGAAACCCTCAAGCGCGATGAGCAACTGCAGATGCTCTCCACCATCGGTCTGGCGCTGCAAAGCCTGCTTGATCTCGACGACCTGCTGCATCTCATTCTCACCAGTGCCACCGCCGGCCAGGCCCTCGGCTTCACCCGCGCCATGATCTTTTTGACCGATCCCTCCGGCCAGCATTTGGCGGGCAAGATGGGAGTGGGGCCCTTCGATGCCAGGGAAGCCGAGGAGATTTGGAAGACCTTTGAACGCGAGCATCTCTCGCTCGAAGATTTCCTGGAAAAATACGGCAAACACCGGCCAGCCATCCCTTCCCGCCTGGATTTGATCGTGCGCGAGCAGATTCTGCCGCTCGGCATTCACGACTCGGATTTCGTCCGCGAGATTCTGCGCAAACACACCTATCGCGGGCTGCCCGGTCGCAGCGATCACCCCAGTTGCCGCAAGGTCTTCCGCGCCCTGCAGCTCGAGGATTTTGTCGCCGTGCCGCTGATTGCCAAAGACCGCCTCAAGGGCGTGATGCTGGCCGACAACCGCTTCCGCTCGCAGCCCATAGAAGCCGACTTGATCGCGCTGCTCGAGTTGTTTGCCAGCCAGGCGGCGCAGGCCATCGAAAAGGCCGATGCCTATCGCCGGCTGGAGCTGGAAAAGCGCAAGCTGGAGCATGCCTACGAGCAGCTGCAGGCCACCCATGACCGCCTGGTGCATGCCGAGCGTCTGGCAGCCATTGGCAACATGGCCGCCCATGTCGCGCATGAGATTCGCAACCCGCTGGTCACCATCGGCGGTTTTGCACGCTCCCTGAACCGGCAATTGCAGGACCATGAGCCGGCCCGCCAGATCACCACCGTCATCATGGAAGAAGTCATCCGGCTGGAGAAGATTCTGGCCAATGTCCTGGATTTTTCCAAGCTGCCCAAACCTTCCCTGCAACTGGCCGATCTCAATCATCTCATCGAAGAAGTCTGCAGCCTGCTGCGCGATGAGGCGCGCGAGCGGCAGGTGGAAATCCGGCGCAACCTGGCACCCGGCCTGCCCAAGATGTGGATCGATCCCATTCAAATCAATCAACTGCTCGTCAACCTGTTCCGCAACGGCATTCAGGCCATGAAGGGCGGCGGCATGCTGGAGGTGCGCACGCTGTTGTGGTCCAAACGCTTCGCCCGCATCACGGTGCGCGACACCGGCAGCGGCATTCCTCCGGAGATCATCGAGGACATCTTCAAGCCCTTCTTCACCACCAAGACCTACGGCACCGGCCTCGGTCTGGCCATTTGCCGGCAAATCGTCAATGATCATGGCGGTGAAATCGCGGTGCAGTCGGCGCCCGGCAGCGGCACGATCTTTACCGTCGACCTGCCGCTGGAGAAGCGCTCGCCGGCGGAAAAATTCGATGCCGGTTTCGACGTGGAACCGCCCGCTCGCCCTGTTCCCGATGCCCAGCCGCGAGACCCCGCCTCATGAATATCGCTGTTTTCGACGACTCTGCCGCCGACCACGTGTTGACGGTTTCCGCGCTCACCGCGGTCATCAAAACCCTGCTGGAGGACGGCCTGCCGCCCGTCTGGTTGAGCGGGGAAATTTCCAATTTCAAACATCACACCTCCGGGCATTTTTATTTTTCCCTGAAGGACAGCGCGGCACAGATTCCATGCGTGATGTGGGCGGGTCGCAATCGCCACCTGCGCTTCCTGCCGCGCGACGGCATGCAGGTCGTCGTGCAGGGCAAGGTCACCGTCTACGAAAAGCGCGGCTATTATCAACTCGAGGTCTGGACCATGCAGCCGGCGGGTGAGGGCGCGCTGCAGCTCGCCTTCGAACGCCTCAAGCTGCGCTTGCAGAGCGAGGGCTTGTTCGATGAGGCACACAAGGTCAGGCTGCCCGCGTTTCCGCAGCGCGTGGGCCTGGTGACCTCCCCCACCGGCGCGGCGCTGCGCGATTTGGTGAGTGTGTTGCGCCGGCGCTGGCCGCCGATCGAGATTATTCTGCGGCCGGTGCGGGTGCAGGGCGAGGGCGCGGCGGAAGACATTGCCCGGGCCCTGCAGGAGTTCAATGCCTATGGCGGTGTCGATGTGATCATCGTGGGCCGCGGCGGCGGCTCCCTGGAGGATCTCTGGCCCTTCAACGAGGAGATAGTCGCACGCGCCATTTATGCCAGCGAGCTGCCGGTGGTCTCGGCGGTCGGCCATGAGATTGATTTCAGCATCAGCGATTTTGTGGCGGATTTGCGCGCCCCCACCCCCTCGGCGGCCGCGGAGTTGGTGGTGCCTGACGCCGCCGAGGTCCGCCGCCATCTCCGGCAGCAATTGCAACGCGGCCATCTTGCCCTGCAACGCCTGTTGCAAAGGCAGCGCGAGCGCCTGCGCAGCATCGCTGCCAGCTATGGCCTGCGCCGTCCGGTTGATCTCATCCACCAGCGCAGCCAGGCGCTGGACGAGACGCATCGCCAGATGCTGCGCAGCTTCGAACGGCTGCTGGAGCGGCACCGGCGTGAGCTGGAAACCACCCACCAGCGTCTGCAGGCCCTGAGCCACGAAAACATACTCCAGCGCGGTTTTGCACTGGTGTACCGCGAGGAGGACGGTGCGCTTGTGCGGCAGGCCGGACAATTGCAGCCTGCCGAAGCCGTCCGCATTCAGTTTGCCCGCGGCCGCGCCCAGGCCCAAATCCGCACCGTCTCACCGGATTAACCACCTGTTCCTTGCCACGGCAAACCGCAACCGGCCGGGCTTGCCGGTACTTTCCCGATCAGAAACGTAATTTTGCAAAGTGGACACCGGCGCCGCCCGGTTTCTCCACCTTGTTATCATTCGTGAACACCAACACGAAAGGCACCTCCTCATGCGGTACATCTTTCCCCTGCTCGCCGCGCTTTGCTTGTGGGGATGTGGCGGCGCACGCCAGATGGCAACACTGCCGGAGTTGCAGCAGTGGGTGGGCACCTGGCAGGGCAAGGGCATCCGCGAAAATCGCATGGATCCCGTGCGTGACTGGACACTCACGCTGGAAATCCGCAACAACCGCCTGACCGGCCACCTGCAGGATCAGGGCGGCGAAATGGGAAAACAGAATCTCAAGAAGGTTCGTCTGCAAGACGGCGTGCTCACCTTTCAGCTCAATTTCGAATCGACGCGCGGACTGCAGGTGACCTACAGCCATGAAGCGCGTTTACGCGGCGACAAGATTCTCAGTGTTTTTCACGGCCGGGAGGGCGGGCGCCCGTTTCAAGGCAAATGGGAGGCGGTGAAAATCGCAGAAGGCAACACCGTAGCCAACTGACCGGACTTCTGCCGGTCGGGGTCACGCCAAATCTGGCACACCACGCCGCGCTTCATACCTGAATTTTGCACCTTCTTTTTGCCACCTTTCGCCTTGCAGGCGGCTGCCCATCAATCGGGAGCCTGCGATTGCAATCGCAGGCGGTGAGGGCAACACCACCCATGCAAAATTCAGGTCATGACTGCCGGTTGTGTTTGCACCATTCTCCCCCGGGCCCACACGGCCGCGTGACAGCGGCGGTCCGTGGCACAGGCTGCCAGCCCGCATACCAACAAGCGGTCGGTGCTGCATTTTCGTCCCATAGGCTGGCCAAGCCAGGCCTGGCAATTCCTCCCCCATCTGATTGTGTCACCTCCCCTTTTGGCTGTTTTCTCACATGTGTCATCTCTCTGGATGAATGCTGGCACTGGCCTGACAGGGACGCCTGCCAGTCGCAAGATCAGATCATTTCTGTTCTCTGTAATTCCTGGAGTCGTCTGATGAAAGGGAAAGGCTCTCGTGGCGCAACCCGGTTCGTCATGCCAGTGGTGCTGGCTGCCGGCCTGGTGTTGGGTGCCACCGTCACGGTGCCACTCTTTTATGAAACCACCATCGTCGCCGGCCATGGCCGGGTCGATTCCATTGCAATGTGGGTTGCGCCCAATCCCGAACAAAGTATTCTCTACATCACGGACAAGACCAAAAACTGTCTGGAAAAACACGATCCTGTTCGCAACAAATTCCTCGGCTATTTGGGCAGCACGGGCAGCGGTCCCGGGCAACTGCGCTATCCCAACGGCGTAGACGTCGGTTACAACGTGCCGACCGGCAGCGGTGAGCGCGATTTGCTCATCGTGGCGGATCGTGACAACAACCGTTTGGCGATTTGGTCGGTGCCGGATGAAACCTACATGGGCAGCGTCAGTCACCCCGACATGATCGAGCCTTACGGCGTCGCGACCTATTGGGACGAGGATCAATTTCAGGTTTTCGCGACCGACAACGGCGGCCCGACCGACGACGTGTTCGTGTTCAATATTGTGCCACAGGGCCAGGGGGTGCAGGGGGTGCTGCAGCGCAAAATTGCCACCCAAACCATTTTGGAGTCGCTCACTATCGATCAATATCACCGCCGCATTTTGTTGTGCGATGAAGCGCGCTCCGAGGTGATGGTGCTCGATCTCGCCGGCAATTTGCTGCAGCGTTTTGGTCTCGGCCACTTCGTCAGAGAGCCGGAGGGCATCCAGATTTACGACACCGGCAACGGCACGGGCTACATTGTCGTCTCCGATCAAATCGCCAGCCCGACGGAGTATGAAGTTTTCGACCGGCAGACCTTTGCCTGTCTGGGCAATTTTAGTGGTTCGACGCGCGACACCGACGGCATCGAGATCGTGCAAACGGCGCTCTCCAATCTGCCCAATGGCTCGCTCTTCGCACAAAACACCGACCGCAATGCCCATTGCTACGACTGGGGCGCCATCGCCAGCGCCCTGGGCTTGCAGACGGCATTTGTCGATTACCACCACCGGCCGGCAGCCAGATTGACCTTGCAAATGCCCAATGGCGGTGAGGCGCTGCAAGTGGATTCCACCTACACCATCACCTGGACGGCGGAAAATGCTCATCTCGCCGACACCGTGCGGATCGAATATTCGCAAGACGGCGGTGCGACCTGGCAGGTGCTGGCGGCGCAGACGGCAAACGATGGTGAATTCACCTGGCAGGTCAGGGTGGCACCCACTTCCACCGCATGCCTGCGCATTGCAGATGCCCGCGACGGTCGGCCCAGCGACATGAGTGATTCGACTTTTAAAATCATCGGGCCGCCGGCACAAATCAAGATCACCGGCGGCAGTTGCCAGAGCGGCCGGCCGAGCACGAACCTGCCCGCTGCGCTGGAGGTCAAGGTCACAGACAGCAACGGCAATGCGGTGAGCGGTGCCCTCGTCACCTTTGAGATTACCGCTGGCAACGGCAGTTTGTCGACCACGGGGCCGGTGCGCACGGCGCTCAATGGCCGCGCCCAGACGCTGCTCACGCTCGGCCCGCATCATGGGGCCAACCGCGTGACAGCGAGCGTCACCACGCTGGATACCATTGTCACTTTCGAAGCCCAGGCGGATGTGGAGGAATTCGCCAACAACATTGCCCGGGACAAAGCCGCGCAGGCTTCCCGCACCGCCGGCAACAACGTTCCGGGCCGGGCTGTTGATGGCAATGATTGCAGCTTTTGGGCCAGTGGTGCGCTCGGCAACGGCAGCCAAACCGCGTGGCTGTTGGTGGATTTGGCCGCATCATTTGCGGTCGACCGTGCGGCCATCAAGTGGGATGGCAGTTTCTTTGCGCGCAAATACGAGGTGCAACTCTCCAGCGACAGTGTGAACTGGACGACGGTGTACACGCAGGTGGCCGGCACGGGCGGAACCGAACGTTTCGTTTTCCCGGCGGCGACGGCGCGCTATGTCCGTGTCTACATGACAGAGGCGAAAAAGAACATCTATCGCATTGCCGAGCTGGAGATTGCGCAGTCCGCGGCCGGCGACTCCATCCTTCTCCAATCCCCGAACGGTGGTGAAGCCTGGCAGGTGGATTCGAGTTATGCGATCACCTGGGATGCCAGCCGGATCAATCCCGGCAGTTTGGTGCGGGTGGAATACTCTGCGGACGCCGGCGCAAGCTGGCAGGTGCTCGCCGCCAACGCGCCCAACACCGGTAGCTATCTCTGGCAGGTGAATACCGCACCGACTTCCACGGCACTGATCCGCATCGCTGACGCCGGCGACCGCTATCCCATTGACACCGGCGATTCCACCTTCAAAATCATCGGACCGCCGGCGCAGATGAAAGTCACCGGCGGCGATTGCCAAAGCGGCCGGCCGGGGACGACGCTGCCTGCTGCACTGACAGTCAAAGTTACCGACCGCAATGGCAATGCGGTGCCGGGGGCCGCCGTAACCTTTACAGTGAGCAGTGGCGCCGGCACGCTCAGCCCCGCCCAGCCGGTGCGCAGCGGCTTGAATGGTCGTGCGGCGTCAAGCCTCACGCTCGGCCCGGAGCCCGGCGTCACCAAAGTGCAGGCCCGGGTGGCCGGACTGGATACCGTGCTGCTTTTCACCGCGCGGGCCGACAGCCAGGCCTTTGCCGTGAATGCCGCCTGTGGCAAAACTGCGACCGCTTCGAGCACAAACGGCGGCAATTCCGCGGCGCGTGCAGTCGACGGCAGTGAGTGCAGCTACTGGGCAAGTGGTCCGCTCACCACGGTTTCGACCACGCAATGGCTCATGGTCGATCTGCAATCGGCGCAAGTGCTCACAGACGTGGCGATCAAGTGGGACGGCAACTTCTTTGCGACGGCCTATGAAATCCAACTTTCCATGGACCAACTGGGCTGGCAGACGGTTTTTGCGGAGCAGGCCGGCACCGGCGGGACCGTGCGTCTGGAACTGCCGCCGATCACCGCACAATATGTGCGTGTCTACATGACGGGCAATCGCAAGAATTGCTATCGCATCGCTGAGCTGGAAATTCAGTCTGCCGCGCCTGGCAGTCAGGCTCAAGGCGTGACAAGCGCCGGCGAGGGAGCAGCCGCGGCGCTGCAACCGCCCGGAGCGTTGCAACTGGAACAGAATTATCCCAACCCGTTCAATCCGACGACAACGCTCACTTTCAGGGTGCCGGAAGCGGGCATGGTGAAATTGCAGGTCTATAATCTCGCCGGGCAAGTCATCGCCACCCTGGTCAATCGCTGGGTGCCAGCGGGAGTGCATCACGTCACTTTCGACGCTTCGGCGCTGCCCACCGGCGTCTATGTCGCCGTTCTGCACAGCGGCAGCTTCACGCAGACGCGGCGGCTGGTTTACATGAAGTGAGCAGCCGGCGGGTTTTGCGGGTAATCCCTAGTGCATTGTTACGTTGATTTTTTTAGTCCCGGCCTCTCGTGGGTCGCTGCTGGAGTGGCAAAAATTCATTTTTGAACAGCCGCCCACCAGGGGCGGGGACTACAGAATTCACGTTTACAGGGCACCAGTGACGTGTGGAGTAGCCCAGGCATCTCTGCCTGCGCCAACAAGTCCACCAGGTTTCGATTACACAGGGCTGATAGAGTTAAAAGTGGGAGGCGGCAGCGTTGAAATCAGATTTCCACAAACTGCGGCGGGGCATGCTGCAGCTTGCGCACACCGGTCATGCCATGCCACTGGGAGCGTTGCTGTTGTTGCTCGGCTTTGGGATGCTGCCGGCGCAGACCATTCCCGGCGAAATTCAGGTGTCGCCACGCGTGAGTACCGGTGCGGTCAGTGGCGATGCGGATGATCCGGCGATCTGGATCCACCCCGACGATCCAGCTCTCAGTCTGGTTATCGGAACGGACAAAATCGGGAATTTCATCTATGTCTGGGACGTCAACGGCGTGGAGTTGCAGCGCATCGCGCTGGCGCGCACGCCCAACAATGGCGACGTGCGCAAAGGGCTGATGCTCGGCGGCGTCCCGGTCGATATCTACGCGGTGGGCGTGGACGCACCGAGCCGCATCATGGTCTACAAAATCGATCCCGACACCCGTCAGCTCAGCGACATCACCGTTGCCGGCGGCATTCTGACCCCTGAGGTCAAGGAGCCTTATGGCTTCGCCCTCTATCGCCGCAAGCGTGATGGCGCGATCTATGCCTTCATGACCAGCAACGGTGGCGTGCACGGAGTTTTGCAGCAGTACCACCTGAGCGACAATGGCCAGGGCCGCGTGCAGGGCGTGCACGTGCGCTCGGTCGGCGGCGACGTCAACGGCCAGCATTCCGAAGGCATCGTCGCAGACGATGAGTTGGGCTATGTGTACGTTTCGGAAGAAGACTGCTGTGTGCACAAGTTCCACGCTGACCCCGACATGGGCAATCAGCAGCTCGCGGAATTTGCCCATGGCGACAGCATCGAACCCGATCGCGAGGGTCTGGGCATTTATGCCTGTCCGGAAGGCACCGGCTACCTGCTGCTCTCCAGCCAGGGCAACCAGCGGGTGAAAGTATACCGCCGCGAGGGTGATCCTGGCAATCCCCACAGCCACACACTCGTGACCACGATTCACACCCCCGATGCCACCAGCACCGACGGCCTGGATGTGACCAGCCAGCCGGCCGGTCCGAATTTCCCCCACGGCTTTCTCGTCAAACACCACAGCACCGGAAAAAACTTCAAACTCTTTGCCTGGGAGGATATTGCGCAGAACTTCTTGACGACCTGCAGCATCACCTCTGCTTTCAGCGCGACACCGACTTCCGGCTGCGCACCGCTGACCGTCAACTTTACGGATCAATCCAGCGGCCCGGTGACCGCCTGGGAATGGGATTTTAACGACGGTACCACCTCCACCGAGCAAAACCCCACACATACCTACAATTCCGCTGGTGTCTACACGGTGATGTTGACCACCACCAATGCCTCCGGTTATCGTCACTCCTATACGCGCACCACCGGCATCACCGTCGGGGCTGCGCCATCCGCCGATTTCACTGCCGCACCGCAGACCGGCTTCCCGCCGCTGACTGTGGCGTTTACCGATCAATCGACCGGCCACGTGAGCGCGTGGCTGTGGGATTTTGGCGACAGCACCACTTCGACGTTGCAACATCCCACGCATGAATATGCCAGGGCCGGAGTTTATTCGGTGACCTTGACAGTCTCCGATTCCTGCGGCAGCAACAGTGCAAGCAAGGCGGAATTCATCACCGTCAACTCGCCGGTGGTGGCGGCGTTCGCCGTCTCGGACAGCAGTGGCTGCAGCCCGCTCACCGTGCAGTTCAGTGATTCTTCCACCGGCAGCCCCACTGCCTGGCTGTGGGATTTCGGCGATGGCACGAATTCGACCGAGCAGCATCCCTCCCACACCTACCACGCCTCCGGGCGCTACACTGTCACGCTGACAGCCAGCTCGGCAGTTGGCACTGATACCACAAGCAAAAGCGACTTCGTGATCGTCACAGAGCAGCCCGGGGCCGCGTTCCAGGCCACGCGAACGCGGGTGAGTGTTTCCTCTCCCGTCACATTCACGGATCAATCCTCCGGCGAGGTGAGCCGTTGGTTGTGGGATTTCGGTGATGGCGGCACTTCGCCCGAAAAAAATCCCACCCATCATTATGCCGCGCCGGGAGAGTACACCGTTTCCTTGACGGTTTCAAATGAATGCGGCACCCACACGGAGAGCAAAACAAACTATGTGACGGTTGTCGATACGATTTCCGCGGCTTTCTCCGCCGGCGACACTGCGGGCTGCGCGCCGCTGACGGTGCAGTTTACCGACCAGTCGAGCGGACCAATCACCTCCCGGCGGTGGGAGTTTGGCGACGGCACACTTTCGACCGAATCACATCCGGCGCACACCTATGCCGACACCGGCAGCTACACCGTCCGGCTCACCGTGCAGAACGCTGCAAATGACAGCAGCGTGGCCACACGAACGACATACGTCAGAGTTTATCCCGTGCCGCAGGCGGAGTTTTCCGCCAGCGTAACCACCGGCCATGCGCCGGTTTTGGTGCCGTTCACGGATCAATCCGCCGGCAACCCGACTTCCTGGTTGTGGGATTTTGGTGATGGCAGCCGTTCCACGGAGCAGCATCCGTCGCATACTTACACCATGGCCGGCGACTACACCGTCATGCTCACCAGCAGCAACGCCTGCAGCAGCAGCACCGTCAGCCGGACCGACTACATTCACATTGACCCCTGTCTTGCACCGGTGGCGGATTTTTCCGCTCTCGATACGCTCGGCAGTGTGCCAATGCAAGTCCGTTTCAGTGACCGCTCGACCGGCGCTCCAACCGCCTGGTCGTGGGATTTCGGGGACGGCAACAGCTCGACGGAACAAAACCCCGTGCATCGCTACCTCGCGCCCGGCGAATACACCGTCACTCTGACGGTCAGGAATGATTGTGACAGCGACACGGTGAGCAAGGCAAACTATGTGACAGTGGTGGATACCGTGACCGCGGACTTCTCCACGGGGATGACGGCCGGTTGTGCACCGCTATCCGTGCAATTCACCGATCAATCCAGCGGCCCAGTGGCCTCCTGGTTGTGGGAATTTGGAGATGGCGACACCTCGGCGGAAAAAGATCCCGTGCATACCTATGCCAATGCGGGCAATTATACTGTCCGGCTCACGGTGAGCAATGGTGCCGGCCACAGCCACGCGGTGGTGAAGGACAATTACATCTCGGCCAGCCCTTCGCCGGTGGCAGCATTCACCGCGGCACCCGTCGCAGGCAACGCGCCGCTGACGGTGACATTCACCGATCAATCAACCGGTAATCCGACCAACTGGTCATGGGATTTCGGAGACGGCACCACTTCAAACGAACAACATCCCGTTCACACCTATGCCGCCGCCGGTGAGTATACCGTAAGTTTGACCGCCGCCAATGCCTGCGGCCAAACGCCTGCAACACAAACGAATCTGATACAAGTGCAGTCTTGTCCGCCGCTCGCCGCGGATTTCTCCGCCTCCGCCACCTCCGGCAATGTCCCGCTGCTGGTGAATTTCAACGACCTCACAACCGGCAATCCCACCTCGTGGCTGTGGGATTTCGGCGACGGCAACTCCGTGACCGAACAGAATCCCACCCACCAGTACACTGCAGCCGGCACTTACACCGTGACCCTGATCGCCAGTGACGCCTGCACGACGGACGCGGAGATCAAGACGAATTACATCACGGTCAACAGTGTGCCGGGCGGAAATCTGGCGGCGGGCAAAGTCGTGACCGCTTCGAGCACCGCTTCGCCTTATGCCGCCGAGCGCGCCGTGGATGGCGACAACACGACCTACTGGCGCAGCCTGAACACGAGCAAAAACACGCCCAACACCTGGCTGCGTATCGATCTGGGCGCGGCATACAACATTAATCGCGCGGTGATTCGCTGGAAGGAGAGTTACTACGCGACAAGTTACCGCTTTCAGATTTCCAACAGCGGCGGCAGCAACGACACCGAATGGACGACGGTCTACACCAACAATGCCGGCCGCAGTGGCAGCCAGGATGTCACCTTCACCGCCCCGTTTGCGGCGCGCTATTTTCGCATCCACATGGACAAAAACAACAAGGACAACAACCAGGTTTTTGAACTGGAGTGCTATGCCAGCGCCCCCTGCCTGCCGCCCGGTGTGAATTTTGTCGCTTCCGCCACTTCCGGGACCGCCCCCTTCACCGTGACTTTCAGCGATCAATCCAGCGGCGATCCCACCTCCTGGAACTGGGATTTCGGTGATGGTGGCAGTTCGACCGAGCGCAATCCTTCGCACACCTACAACACCCCGGGCGACTACACCGTCAAACTCACTGCCGGCAACACCTGCGGCACGAGCACGGGCTCCAAGGCCAACTACATCCACGTTGCGCCCTGCCAACCGCCGGGGGTGAATTTCACGGCGGCACCGACTTCCGGCAATGCGCCGCTGACAGTGGCTTTCACCGACCAGTCCGGCGGCAATCCCACGGCGTGGCGCTGGGATTTTGGCGACGGCGCGAGCGCGACGCAGCAACATCCTTCCCATCAATACACCGTTGCCGGCGACTACACCGTGACACTCACGGCCACCAACAGTTGTGGCTCAACAACCAAAGTGCAGCACAACTTCATTCATGTGGGGCCGTGTGTGCCGCCGAACGCCGCTTTCGCGGCCTCACCCGACTCCGGCAATGCACCACTGGTCGTCACCTTTAGCGATCAGTCCAGCGGCAGTCCTGCCTCCTGGCACTGGGATTTTGGCGATGGCCGGAGCGCGGCAGAGCAAAACCCGACGCACACCTACACGGCTGCCGGTGACTACACTGTCAGACTGATCGTCACCAACCAGTGCGGCACGGACACTTTGATTGCCGTGAACCGGGTGCACGTCGGTCCCTGCCTGTTGCCCGCGGCCAGCTTCACGGCCGCCACCACCTCAGGCAATGCACCGTTGACTGTCAGCTTCACGGACCGGTCATCCGGCAGCCCGCAGACATGGCGCTGGGGGTTCGGCGATGACAGCACTTCGACGCAACAACATCCCACCCACACCTATCAAGTCGCCGGCGACTACACCGTGAAACTGGTGGTCAGCAATGCCTGCGGCTCGGACAGCACGATTCGGGCAAACTACATTCACGTCGATCCCTGCGTGCCGCCCACGGCGAACTTCTCGGCCTCCCCCACCTCGGGCAACGCACCGCTGCGGGTTGATTTTCGCGATGAATCGAGCGGCAATCCCACCTCCTGGAGCTGGGATTTTGGCGACGGCACCAGTTCGAACGAGCAGCATCCCAGCCATCAGTATGCCCTGGCGGGCACGTACACAGTGAAACTGACGGCGACCAGCGCGTGCAATTTCGACTCGGAAACCAAGATCGACTACATCACCGTGAACAGCGTGCCGGCGGGCAACCTGGCACGCGGCAAGGTCGCAACCGCTGCGAGTACCACCACGCCTTATGGCACCGAGCGCGCAGTGGATGGCAGCGCCACTTCCTATTGGCGCAGCGGCGCGTCGAGCAAGGCCTCACCCAACCAATGGTTGCGCATTGATCTCGAGGGGCCCTACTCTCTGTCGCGCACCGTGGTCAAGTGGAAAGAAAGCTATTATGCCGCGCGCTACCGTTTTCAAATCTCCAACACGGGCGGCAGCTCTGACAACGAGTGGACCACGGTGTACACCAACAATGCCGGCACCGCCGGCACACAGGACGTCACGTTCACTTCCCCCTTTGCGGCGCGTTATTTTCGCATCCGCATGGATCAAAACAACAAGGACAACAATCAGATCTTCGAGTTGGAATGCTATGCCGGCAGTGCCAAACAAAGTGCCGGCACCCCGGTCTCCGCAATCATGCCCGAGCATTTCGAGCTGAAGCAGAATTATCCCAATCCGTTCAATCCGGCCACCACCATCACCTTCGACCTGGCCACCCGCAGCACAGTGAACTTGACGGTTTACAACACCGCGGGGCAGCTCGTGAAACAACTGGCGCATGGCATTTTTGAACGCGGCCGGCATCAACTCATCTGGGATGCGACCGATACCCGCGGCACACGTGTCACCAGCGGTGTCTACCTCTTCTTGTTGCAGACCGACGGTTTCATCGCCAGGCGCAAGCTCGTGCTGACGAAGTAGCGGTCACTCATCACGCAAGATTTCCATTGGATTCTCCTGCCGGGCAGGTGCGGCGATGACGATTGGCAAATGAGTCGCTGCCCGTCGCGCCTGCCCTGCTTTCCAGTTTGAAGTTTTTCCGGATCCATCCCGACTTGCAGCGAAACCGTTGTGCAGAGAGACTTTCTCTTGCAGGGTAATCCCTGAGTGAACGTGTGGAGCGGCGCAGACATGTCTGCCTGCAGACAAGGTGCCTGGGCGGCGTCCCATACACGCAATCGGGATATGACGTTGCAGGCTCGCTGTTTTATCCACCATGGCAAAAATTCTTTGCGGCGGTCCGTGGTTGTCCCACGAAATTCACTTTGAAACTCACCCCAAACCAGCTCGCCCCGGGAGGCGAAATGCACAGAATTGCGTCTCTGACTTTGCTGATCACCTGCGTCTTGGGATTGGCCGCCGCCACGCTGGCTCAGCCCACCGTCCAGACCATGCCGCGGCAATGGCAATGCGGCGATATCGGTCCGGCCTTCTTCTCACCGCGCCGCAGCGCACGCGCAGCCAACCAAACCGATGAACAGGCGCTGCGCGACGGCGCCGAATGGCTGATGACGCAACAAAAATGCCCAGGGTGCTTCTCCCTGGGAAGTCGGAGGGCCGATCAGCGAGGACACCCGGGGCACTACTGCACGCGGGCTGCTGGTCCCCTATGACGTTTTGCGCGACAGCCGCTATCTGGATTCCGCCCGCAGGACGGGAGATTATCTGGTGAATACGCCGCCACGACGCTTCTCCGACGGCGACCCGGACATCGCACCGCTCGATGTCCTCTTTCTTGAAGAGCTGAGCCTGCTCACCGGTGATGCCAAATACGCCGACTTTTTGCAGGCAAACTCGTGGAACAAACTCGCCGCCGGCACCTGTGGCGAGCGCAATGATCAAAACTGCGCGGAATGGGCGGAGACGATTCCGGTCTTCGAGGACTTCTCCCATTGGACGGCAATGGAACCGGTGTATCGTTCCATGCCGGCGATCGCGGTGCATTACACCGGCGAAAGCGCGCATCGCGCCGATCTGCTTGCCAGCATCATCAAGAAGCTGGAGGAAACCGGCGCCAACGATCGCGACGGTGATCTCACCGGCATTGCCGGTGCGCTTCAAGCCTCAGCACACACCGGGGTGAATCTCGATCCGCAAACCGGGCGCTGGGCGGACTTCAATACGACGCAGGATTTTGTCGATTTCCTGGTGAGTTACCAACGCCGGGGTGGTGATTGGCCTTATGACACCGGCATGGGGGCCGCCCTCTTTGTGGGCGACGTCAGCACCACCTCCTGGGCGATGATGGCGTTGAAAGCCTGGGATGCGGAACGTTATGCCGACAACATCCGGCGCGGGATTGAGTTCATCAAAGCGCAGCAGCAAGCGAACGGCCAGATTCTCACCAATCCCGGTGCCCCACCCAACACCACGGCCGGCGTTGAGGTGCCCGGGGAAGCGCTGGTGGCAATCGGCACGGATGACTGCACACTGTATGACGCCTCGCCCGCGCCTGCCAATCAGGCACCACTCGCGGAAGACGACCTCGCCGAAACTGTTGAGGCGGCGGCGGTCACCATTGCCGTTCCCGTCAATGACACGGATCCGGACGGCTCACTCGATCCCGGCAGTGTGACAATCGTGCGTTCTCCCGGCAATGGCCAGGCACAAGTGAACGACAATACGGGCGCGATTACCTACACCCCGGCTGCCGGTTCACTGGTGAAGACAGCCTCGACTATACTGTGCGGGATGACCGCGGCGCCGACTCCAATACCGCCACTGTCTTCGTTACCGTGACCGCGCAGGCCGGCAGCATCACCAAGACCTGCACGCCCGTCGCCGACACCTGCATTTCGCAATCCAACAGCAGCCGCAACTACGGCACCACGGATGAACTGCAATTCCGCCAGCGCAGCTGGCAGGGTCTATTTGCCCTATATCAAATTCGAAGTGACGAGATTGGGCGGTGCGGTGCAAAGCGCGCGACTGCGGCTGTTCGTCGAAAACGCCAACGATGAGACTGGCACGCTCTATTTGGGTTCGAACAACTACGCCAACTCGACGAATCCCTGGACGGAAACCGGTCTCACCTGGAACAATGCCAATCGCAACAACACGGCGATCGCCTCGCTTGCGCCGCTGCCCGACAATGCCTGCGTCATCTCCACAGTGACGGGCGAAGGCACTTATACATTCAACTTCCAAAACCATGCGACCAACACGGGCGTGTTGCAGTCACGTGAGGGCATGAACCCGCCACAGTTGATCATCCGGGTGAGCGATGATGGCATCAATCAGCCGCCGATTGCCGCCAACAATGCGGCGACGACGACTGAAGCCACGCCAGTCGACATCGCGGTGCTCGCCAACGATCGCGACCCCGATGGCACGCTGGCGGCGGCCACGGTGGCCATTGCCAGTGCTCCGCAGCACGGCTCGCCCTGCGTGAACAGCAGCGGGATCATCACCTACACCCCGGCGGCAGGGTTCAGTGGCAACGATACCTTCACCTACACAGTCCGGGACAATGAGGGCGCGCTTTCCAACCTCGCCACCGTCAGCATCACCGTGAGTGCAGCGCCCCGGGGTTTCACTTTCCTCCCGGTTGCGGACACCCATGTTGTGCAAACGCAACCAACAGCGAATTTCGGCACCGCGCCGGACTTGCGCAGCCAGCGGAAAAATTCCGCCAGCCTGCTGGCATATCTGAAATTTCAAGTCACCGGCTTGCAGGAAACGATACAGCGTGCGCACCTGCGCCTTTATGTGACCAACGGCGCCGGGGATACCGGCACCCTCTATTCCGCCTCCAACAACTACGCGGGCAGCAACACCCCCTGGCAGGAAACCGGCTTGACCTGGAACAATGCCGACAAAAACGGCATGGCCATCGCTTCCACCCCGACAGCGATTGTTTCGGACAACTGGATCGAGCTGGAGGTGAGTTCCCACGTCATGGCAGAAGGCACCTATTCCTTCAGCTTTATCAATTCCACTTCGCAAGTGGATGTTTTCAGCGCGCGGGAGGGATCTCATCCGCTGGAATTGATCGTGGAGACCGTTGCCCAGGCAGCCGGTGCCTCCCCGGTGCGGGCGACGCACAAAGTGGCGGGGTCATCGCTTGCAGCTCTGCTTGCTGCGGCTAAGGCACCGCGGCCGGCGAATTCCGTCTCGAGCCGAATTATCCCAACCCTTTCAATCTCGAAACCATGATCAGATACCATTTGCCGCAAGCGGCGCGTGTCCGGCTGGCCGTGTACAATGCCACCGGACAACAGGTGCGCATGCTCATGGATGGCTGGCAGGAAGCCGGCGAGCAGCGGCTGGTGTGGGACGGTCGTGATGAGGCAGGCAACAATCTCAGCACGGGTGTCTATCTTGTGCAATTGCGCATGCCGACGCAAACCCGCAGCATTAAAGTGCTGTTGGTGAAGTCGTTCACAGTGCAGACATTTCCGCCTGCACCCGCCGGCGAAGATGTCCGTGCAAACCCAATTGATCATTCTCGGGAGTGCCGGGCTTCCGTTTGACCGCGACAACGTTGCTGCATCGTAAACTGAAGTTTGACCACTCCACCCCTGGAGCGGGACACCACGTGTCCTCGCTCTTTTTTTTTCAGCACTCTTCTTGCTTGCGAAAGTTTTTTATGCGATGGGTGTCTGTTCGAAATCACCGGCTTTGCGCCGACTGCCCCCGCAACGGCTGGCCGGTGCTTCAAACACCCAGGATCTTTCCCTCGCCCGGCTGTTGTGAGCACCCCGGCTCAGTCGGGTGAGCCTTTTCGGACAGACATAAATCAAAATAGGCACCGCGGCTTGTTTGCAGTCGCAGAAATTGACCTTGCCCTTTGAACTTTCACTGGCATGCCGCGCTTCTGCTTTTGCCCGCTTCTCCTGCTGGTGCGAAAGTCCATGCCCACAGGCAGACCGGCCCCACCTCACCGGCGGGCATCACGCCGAAACGGTCGGTCAGATTGCCGGGGAGAGATGGGCAAGTGTTAAGCGGCCGTCATCAGCAACAGTTTCCGGACTTTTGGCGCTTGCGTTTTGATTGAAAAAAAAATACATTTGGTCGTTCCTCGAAGTGGTATCATCAGCGCAAGGATCAGCACATGGTAGACATCACGAACTCAGTCCCGCGCGAGGATCGCAACTCCCCCCCTGCTGCGGCGGATGAAAACGACGAGCGCTGGCTGGAGAAGCCGCATACCACCCTCACCCAGGATCAACTTTCACTCGAAGCCGTTATCAATGTTCTCGTCCAAAAAGGCTTGTGCACGGAAGCCGAATTGCTGAAAGAGGAGGCCCGCCTGCGGGCGGTGCGGCAAACGCTTGCCGGCCTGCGGTTCACGCCGGTGCAGACCAGGCACCAGGGCAGAGATCATGGCCATGAGCATCACCATCATTTGTTGCGTCGTCTGGCGTCACGTTACCGCTGGTCGCGAAAACTCGGCACCCGCCTCTTCGGCTGGAGATGGAGAAAGATAAAGCGTTCGCCCGAGTGAGTGCAGCATGCACGGCACGGCGCCGTTTCGGAGCTTGCTCCGGCGCCAGCACGCACTTTTGTCCGGGCCTGCAAGCTGCATGCAAGATTTCCGGCATCATGTGCCTGCTCATCGCCAGCCGGAAGAAGCGTGAAGGTCGTGCTGAATCGGTTGGCACCAACGCCACGACATCATGGAAGCACCGCCGCCTGTCCACGATGAGTTATCCGGCGCACCATTTGGTCGCCGCCGCAAAATCGGGTTGTTTGCCGGCCCCATGCTGTTCGCGCTGCTGTTGTGGCCGGCACTGACCCCCGGACTTTCGCCGGAGGCGCGCCGCCTGCTTGCCACCAGTTTGTTGATGGCAGTGTGGTGGATCACCGAGGCGATCCCGATGCCGGCCACCGCCCTGCTGCCAATGGTGCTTTTCCCCTTCCTCGGCATTCTGCCGATGGCGGCGGTGACCGTCAATTACAGCGACGAGATCATCTATCTGTTTTTGGGCGGCTTTTTTCTCGCGATGGCCATGCAACGCTGGAACCTGCACAAGCGCCTGGCGCTGCACATCATCCGGCGGATCGGCTCCAGCCCCATGCGTCTGGTCCTGGGCTTCATGTGCGCCACTGCCTTTCTTTCGCTGTGGATTTCCAACAGTGCCACCACCATGATGATGTATCCCATTACCGCCGCGGTTGTGGCCCAATTGGAGGAGGGCGCAAGCGGAGCGCCGCAGGAGTCCAGAAGTCATCTGCAAACCTGCTTGATGCTGGGCATTGCTTATGCCGCGAACATTGGCGGCATGGGCACCCTGCTGGGCACCGCGCCCAATTTGATTTTTGCCAGCAATGTGGAGAAACTGTTTCCCGAGGGTCCCCCGATCGACTTCATCCGGTGGCTAAGCTTCGGCATGCCGGTCGTGATTCTGTTCCTCCCGATCGCCTGGCTGTTGATGACACGTGTGCTGTTTCCCGTGGGGCGGATGGATTCCGCCCCAACCCGGGAAGTCATTGCCGCCGAACTGCACAAACTCGGTGGCATGTCGCGTGGCGAACGCTTCACCCTGCTCATCTTCGCAGGCGCGACGCTGGCGTGGGTGTTTCGGGTGGATATTGATCTCGGGGTGTTTCGCCTGCCCGGGTGGGCCAGCGCACTTGCATTGCATAAAAAGGTGACGGACTCCACCATCGCCATGACGGCCGGCCTGTTGCTGTTCCTGATTCCGACCGATTGGAAGCGCGGGGAATTTTTGCTCGATTGGCGGACGGCAACCAAAGTGCCGTGGGGAATTTTGCTCTTTTTTGGCGGCGGGCTGGCGGTTTCCAGTGCTTTTGTCAGCACCGGTTTGTCCGTCTGGATTGGCGAGCGACTGCAACTGCTCGCCGGCCTGCCGCCGCTGGTGGTGATCGTGCTGGTCTGCCTGGCGATTACCTTTTTCACCGAAATCAATTCCAATACCGCCATGGCCACCATCTTCATGCCGATTGCGGCCGCCACGGCGCAGGCGATGCAGATCAATCCCCTGCCGTTGATGATCGCCGTGGCGATTTCCTCCTCCTGCGCCTTCATGCTGCCGGTGGCCACGGCGCCGAATGCCATTGTTTTTGCCTCCGGTCACGTCACCGTGCCGCAAATGGCAAAAACCGGTTTCTGGCTGAATTTGACCGGGGTGGTCATCGTCACGCTGGTGATTTATACCTGCGCCGTGCCGGTGTTTGACATCTCATGGGAACAATTCCCCGACTGGGCGCGGCCCAAATGAGAGATGACACTGCGAACGAAGATCATACTGGCAATTCGACTCCTGGACTCGTGAGAGGTGACCTGCTGACTGCGGGGCGGGAACGCACGGCACCGCCGGCTGCTCTTGCCAGCGCGGTGATCCCCGGCGCAACCCTGCGCTGCATGGGCCGGGGTCTTCCGTGACGAGACACGGGCGAAGCGCCGGTTATCAAGCAACAATTTGGCCTTGCACTGCAAAATGATGGGAGTTTCGTATGGCACCAACTGCACAACCCGAGTACAATCCCTGGCAATCCGCTCTGACGGTTTACGACGAAGCCGCCAAAATCATGGACTTGCAGTATGATTTGTGGCAGCGCGCGCGGCTGCCCGAGCGCGAATTGACCACCCACTTTCCCGTGCGCATGCGCGATGGCCGCATCCAAATTTTCACCGGTTATCGTGTCCAGCACTGCACGGCGCGCGGCCCGGCCAAGGGCGGCATCCGCTATCATCCCGAGGTGACACTCGACGAGGTTCGTGCGCTGGCCACCTGGATGACCTGGAAGTGTGCCGTGGTGAATCTGCCGTTTGGCGGAGGCAAGGGCGGCGTCGTTTGCGATGTCAAAAACATGGACATGGGCGAGTTGGAGCGTCTCACCCGGCGCTACGCCACCGAGATCATCCCGATGATCGGCCCGGAGCGCGACATTCCCGCGCCCGATGTCTACACCAACCCGCAGGTGATGGCCTGGATCATGGACACGTACAGCATGATGAAAGGTTACGCCGTGCCCGGTGTGGTCACCGGCAAGCCGCTGTCGATCGGCGGCTCGCGCGGCCGCAACGAAGCCACGGGGCGCGGCTGCGTCTTCACCATCGCCGAGGCTGCCAACCATCTCAAGCTGAATCTGAAAGACGGCCGCGCGGTGATTCAGGGGTTTGGCAATGCCGGCACGGTGGCGGCAAAGTACCTGCAATACGAGCATCAGATGCGCATCATTGGCATCTCCGACTCTTCGGTGTGTTTGTACAACAAGAACGGCATCGACCTGGAGCGGGCTTTCATTCACAAGGAGAAGCATGGCACGCTCAAAGGCTTCGACGGCGCGGAGGCGATCAGCACGGACGAGCTGCTCACCCTCGAGTGTGAGGTGCTGGTACCGGCGGCCACCGAAAATCAAATCACCCGGCACAATGCCGGCCGTGTTCGCGCCCGCATCATTGCCGAGGCGGCCAACGGCCCCACCACGCCGGATGCGGACAAGATTCTCGAACAAAAGGGGGTTTTTATTTTGCCCGATATTCTTGCCAATGCCGGCGGGGTGACGGTGTCCTATTTTGAGTGGGTTCAGGACAATTACCACTTCTTCTGGCGCGAGAGCGATGTCACCTCCTACCTGCGTGAGGTCATGGTCACCAGCTTCCAGGATGTTCTTAAGATGAAGCAGAAGTACCAGGTGGGGATGCGGCTGGCCGCCTACATCCTCGGCATCGACCGCGTCACCGAGGCCATTCGCCTGCGCGGCATCTATCCGTGACGCGGGCCGCCTGCCTGCCCATGCAGGGCAGGAGGCCTGTGCGGCGACAAGCTTCGCAGTCATGGCAGGTGGGGCGGGGGAATTTGTCATGCCCGGATGGGCATCCATCGGGAGGAAAACGTCGCGCAGACTTCTCGTCTGCCGGCAGGCATAGTCGTGGTATTTGGGGGACACAGATGAACGCTGATGACCGCTGACTTTTGTGTCTGCGATCGTCGGCGAAAATCTGTGTCCCAAAAAGCTTCGCAGGCATGATCGTTTCTTCCGCGTAATTTGCCGTGCCGTGCGCAGCAGGCCGCATGATGAAAATGCAGCGCAGACATCTTGTCTTCCGGCAGACTGCAAACCTGCGCTACGGCATTTTCGTGGAAACTTTGCAATGGGCTTTGCCCCGCAAATACTGCCCACCCAGCGGCAGCCGCCACTGGGTGATTTTTTCGGATTGCGCCCGCCGCCAGCCACAGTGACGGGACGGATCATCTCCCCACATTATTCTTGCAACAGCATCAGAAGGACTCGACATGCAAACGCTTGCCTCGGCCGGCATGGCTGCAAGGAATTTGCAGCGGCTGCCGTTCCACTCTCCAAAAATCACATGCGCCGCCAGCCTGCTTGTGGGCGCGCTCATCCTCACCGCCTTCTGCCAGGCGCAGACACAACCGGATTCCGGCAACGCTGCGACAAACGAGATTGAACTGCGCGGCCAGTTGCTGCTGATGCATTTTGTCGAACAGGAGCGCCAGCCCAGCTTTGCGGGCGTGGCCGCCCGCTATGCCACCGGCGAGCGCGTTTCCGAAGCGCACCGCATGCTGGGCGAACTGCTGGCCCGGCCTTCGACCGCGCCTGCGGATGCCTTTTATCGCGTGGCGATCTATCTCTTTGGCCGCCAGAACCTGCCTTATGCCCTGGCTGAAAGCATCAAGCGTTCGCTCGCCGAGGTGCCGACCCGGCGGGGAGAGGCGGAACACCAGTGGCACATGTATCATGCGGCGCTGCTGCTGGCGGCAGAGACCTGGCCGGACACCCCGGCCGAGCAGTGGTTCAACGGCAAATCTTCCGCGGAAAATCTGCTGGAAGCCAAGAGCTATTTCAACGCCTGGATCACACAATTGGTGGAAAACGGCCAGAGCGAATATGATTCGCCGCAGTTCATGCCCGCCTTCTTTGCCACCCTCGCACTCATGCATGAATTCACCCGCGACGATCTGTTTCGCAAACGCCTCAAAGTGGTGCTGAATCTGATCATGCTCGATTTTGCCTCGGAACATTTGGACGGCCTGTATGCCGGCGCGCACAGCCGCATCTCCGAGGCGCAAATCATGTCACCGCGCGAGGCGTTGAGTGCGGGCTTTGCCTGGCTCTATTTCGGCGCCGGCAAAATGGTGCCCAGCCCGGAATTGTTGTTTGCCTCGCTCAGCAGCTTCGAGCTGGCCAGTGTGATTCGGGAACTGGCCACCAACCGCGACCCCCTGGGCGGCTATGTGCATCGCGAGCGCAAACGCGCCGCCCGTTTTTTGCGCTCCCCCGCCCATCAGGAAGCAACGGTGTGCAAATACAACTACATCACCAGGCAGTACATTCTCGGTTCGCATCAGGGTGGTTTATTTTACCCCGCCCACCAACACTCCTGGGGTCTTACCTATCTCGCCCAAACCGACGAGCGGCCGACCCTGTTCATCTCCTGTCCTTCCGCCAGTGCCTCTGAGCTGGCGCTGTTTCATGCCGACGAGCCGCGCGTGCTGCTGGCGGAAGCCGGCTCGCCGCGCCACCGCCGCAGCCAGGAATCAGGCTTGACCGGTGCCTCGGCGTATGAAAGATTGTTCCAGCATCGCAATGTCCTGCTCGGCCTGTATGACACTCCCGACTCACTGCGTCAGGTGCGTTTGCACGGCTTTTTCTCGGACGATTTGCAGGATCTATCCGTGACCACCGGCGGCGGCAACAGCCTGCTGCCGGGAGAATGGATTTTCTGCCGGGCAGCCGAGACTTTCATCGCGGTGCTGCCCATGCAGCCTTTTCGTTTTGAAAAGATTGCGGGCGGCCGGCTGTTTGTTTCCGAAGGCCCCCGCAATGGCTTCGTGATCGAAGTCAGCACGCCGCTGGAGAATGCCAGCTTTGAAGAGTTTCAACGCCGGGTGCGGGAAGTGGCCAACCTGACGGTCGACCAGGACGCCGGGGCCACCCGGGTGCGATACACCACCAGCTATGGCGACCGCATGTTGTTTTCGTACAATGCCGCCACCGGCGCCGTGCGCCGCCTGCTCAACGGCCTGCCGGTAACGGCGGAAACCTGCCCCCTGTTCGAAAGCCAGTTCATGCGCTACTTTCCCGACCAGCGGCGGCTGGTGTTGCGCCTCAACAACCAGTGGCTCGAGCTCGATTTTGCGAAATGGGAGGTCAACCAGGGTTACAGCGAGATCACGAATGAGTTGCGGGGTGAATGGCGCTGACGCGAAACGACAAGCCGGCCACGCTGCCGGGGGCGGACGCACGGCCAGTACGATGCCAAGTGCCATGCCAGATTAAAGCTTGCTTTCGAGGCACTCCCTGGTTATATTTTTTGCCATTCGATCGTGTGGTGCGCCGCCACGAAGCGAATACGCCGGCAAAATGGTGAATGCGGACGAATCTGGTGAGCCGGCGGGCCGCCGCGCCAGGCGCTGCACGAGCTTTGCCGACCGGCCACGGCCACAAACCACCCGCCCATGGCAGCAAGTGCGCACCGTCGTTCCATGTCCTGGTTTTTGCATAAGCAGATTTGTCTGAAATCTCAAGGGAGGAGGAAGAAGAATTGGATTTGTTTGACAAGTGTCGCAAATTCACCCGCGCACAAGAAGCGATTGCGGAGGGCTGGTATCCCTACTTTCAAGCCATTTCCTCGGGCGCCGATATCGAAGTCACCATCAAGGGCCACCGTCTGATCATGGCGGGCTCCAACAATTACCTCGGACTCACCCAGGATCCCCGCGTCAAGGAAGCCGTCATCAAAGCGGTGCAAGAATTCGGCTCGGGCTGCACCGGCTCCCGCTTTCTCAACGGCACGCTGGAATTGCATGAGGAACTCGAACGCCGGCTGGCGAAATTCATGAAACGGGAGGCGGCGTTGTGCTTTTCCACCGGCTTTCAAACCAATTTGGGGGTGATCAGCACCCTGGTGGGCAAAGGTGATGTGATTTTGGCCGATCGCGCCGACCATGCCAGCATCGTCGACGGCTGCCGGCTGTCGTTTGGACATGTCACCCGCTATCGCCACAACGACATGGCAGACCTGGAGCGGCTGCTGCGCAAGCATGAAAATGCGCCGGGCAAGCTCATCGTGGTCGATGGCGTGTTCAGCATGGAGGGGGACATTGTCGACCTGCCCAGTCTGGTGCAACTGGCGGAGAAATATCAGGCCCGCATTTTGGTGGATGATGCGCACTCCATTGGCGTGCTGGGTAAACACGGCCGCGGCACCGGCGAGCACTTTGGCCTGGAGGATAAAGTCGATCTCGTGCTGGGCACCTTCAGCAAGTCCTTTGCCTCAATTGGGGGCTTTGTCGCCGGCGATGCCTACGTGATCGACTACATCAAGCATCACGCCCGTTCGCTGATTTTTTCCGCCAGCATGCCACCGGCCGCCACGGCCGCGGTGCTCGCCTCGCTGACCATTCTGGAGCAGGAGCCGGAGCGGCTGGAACGGCTGTGGCGCAACGTGCGCAAAGTGAAGCGTGCCTTCGACGAATTGGGCTTCAACACCGGCCGCACCCAAACGCCGATCATCCCCATTCACGTGGGCGAAGATCGCAAGACCTTCGACTTTTGGCAGTTGCTTTTCCAAAACGGCATTTTCACCAACCCTGTCATCTCCCCCGCCGTGCCCGCCGGTCAGGGCTTGATTCGTACCAGCTACATGGCGACGCACACCGATGAGCATCTCGATCATATCATCGCGACTTGCGCGCGCGTGGGACGGCAGTTCGGGTTGATTCCCTGAACCCGCCGGCAGACGGCTCACCCTTTTCTGCCACGGCCGCTCCGTGGCAGAGTTCCCGCTTTTCCGGATTGTAAGCCCCAGGAAGCAGACACATTCCACCTGCAGGTTGTCACGCCCTGCTGCGAGCACGAAACGCTCTCGGCCAACTTCGCGGAGGGAGCCTTGCCAACCATCGAGATTGTTCCTGTTGACAATGCCCGCCGGCTGCGGGAGTTCATCCTGCTGCCCTGGCAGATCTATCGCGGCAATCCCCATTGGGTGCCCCCCCTGATCATGGACATGAAGAACCTGCTCAACCGCGACAAGCATCCCTTCTTTCAACATTCCGAAGCGGAGTTCTTCCTGGCACGCCGCAAGGGCGAACTGGCCGGCCGCATTGCCGCCATCCTCAACAACAACCACAATCGCTTTCACCAGGAGCACTGCGCCTTCTTCGGCTTTTTTGAAACGATCCCGGATCAGGAGGTCGCCAACGCCCTGCTGGACACCGCCGCCAACTGGGCGCGGCAAAAGGGCATGACGAATCTGCGCGGGCCGGCCAATTATTCTTCCAATGAAACCTGGGGATTGCTGGTGGAGGGTTTCGACCGGCCGCCAGTGATCATGATGACCTACAACCCCGACTATTACGTGACGCTGCTGGAGCAGGCCGGCTTTCGCAAAGCGATGGAGCTCTATGCCTGGTACATGGACAAAAGCACGCCGCTGAATCCCAGAATCCAGCGCCTCGGCGAGAAAGTGCTCGGCGAACAGGGCCTCACCATTCGCACTCTGGACCGCCGGCGCTTCTGGCAGGAAGTGGAAATCGTCAAGAAAATCTACAATGATGCCTGGAGCAGGAACTGGGGTTTCGTGCCGATGACCGACACGGAATTCGAGTTCATGGCGCGGGAATTGAAACCGGTGGTGGATCCGCGACTCGTGCTCTTTGCCGAGAAGCAGGGTGAACCGGTGGGCTTCTCACTTTCCCTGCCGGATTTCAATCTGGCGCTGCACAAGATCAACGGCCGTTTGTTGCCCTTTGGCCTCTTCAAGGTGCTTTATCACGCCCGCCGGATCCGCACCCTGCGGGTGTTGACACTCGGGGTGATCCGGCGGCTGCAGAATGTGAGCGGTATCGGCTCCGCGCTTTACATGGAAACTTACCGGCGGGGCATTGCAGCAGGATTCGACAGCGGGGAGTTTTCCTGGACGCTTGAGACCAACCTTCCCATCAATCGCGGCATGCAACTGCTGGGGGCCAAACTCTACAAAAAGTACCGCCTTTACGAAAAGCCGCTTTAAACGTATGGACGCAGTACTGCCGGTCGCGCGCCGGTGCGGGCGTGGCTCAGCGCGGCTGCTGATCCGCAGGTGGGGAGGCCGGCGTCGGAAGCAAGCGCTTCTCGCGGGCGCTGCTCAGGAGAGCCAGTAGAGGAAACGGCCGCAGTTTTCGCAGGTGAGGACTTCCTGATCGGTGCGGCCGTGCGTGGTGAGGGCGGTCGGCACGCGCATGAAGCAGCCCAGACAGGTGTCGTCCTTGACCGGCACGATCGCGCGTTTGTAGCGGGAACGCAGCCGCTCATAATTGTTGAACAACTGCCTTTTGATTTTGGCTGCCAGCTCTTCGCGGGCGCGGCCCAACGTGGTCTTGCCCTCGTTGTCCACCTCGAAGCCGAGCGCTTTGACTTCCTCGATCTCTTTGAGCATGATGTCGAGGTCCTGCAGCGCCACCAGGAATTCGATCTGGGTTTGGATTTTTTCAGCCATTAGTTTTTGAGCAGTTTAATGAAGTCGGAGAAGGAATTGACGGTGCGGAATTTTTCGCGTTCGCGGGAGTGACTGAGGATTTCGACGAGCCGGCCCAGGACCGGCAGATATTTGTTGTCCTGCTCTTGCGGGGGCGCAATCACCATGAACACGAGATGCACCGGCTCGCCGTCCATCGCCTCCCATTCGATCCCCTTCCTGGAACAACCAAATGCGATCATGAGCTCGGGCGCGGCGGTGGTGCGGCCGTGGGGAATCGCGATGCCACGGCCAATCCCGGTGCTGCCCAGCTGTTCGCGGCGGTGAATCATCTCCAACACGATGGCGGGATTGCGGACAAACCCGCTGTTGACAAAACAAGTTACCAGTTCCTCCAGCACCCCATCCTTGGATTTGGCCTGCAGCGCGGGCACGAACAAGGCCTCATTGAAATAGGGCACCAGATCCAGCTTGTCCATACATGCTCCTAAACGCTTTCAAGTGAGATTCCATTCTGCGGTTGGCCTTCCAGGCTGGCTGCGTTTGTCGCCAGGGCGTCTTCCAGCACCTGGCGAAGCGCCGGCACGATGAAAACATTTTCCAGCTTCATCTGTGCCAGTTCGCGGGCGAGTATGCGAATGCGCTGGGCCGGCGCGAGGGCACTGTTGATGATCATCATCGGTTTCTCCTTCACCAGGCAATAGCCGCCGGTGAAATCGCCCTTTTCATAACGCAATTCAATACCCAGACTGTCCAGCAACTTCTCCAGGCTGGAGAGGATTTCTTCCTCTTTCATAGACTCAGAGCAGGTTCGTTTTTTTCCGGCGCTTCAACCACTCCACCACTTCTTTGACCTCCTGGGCACTGTCGCGCGGACAGAGCAGCAGGGCATCATCAGTTTCCACGATGATCAGGTCGTGAATCCCCACTGCCGCGACGGTCCTGCCGGGCACTTCCACCAGGCAGCCCGAGCTGTTCACCAGCACGTGCTCGCCACCCGCCACGGCGTTGCCGTCTTTGTCTTTGGGCATGAGCTTGTAGACTTCATCCCAACTCCCCAGATCATTCCATCCAAAATTGGCGGGCAGCACCAGAACGTTGCGGGCATGCTCCATCACGCCGTAGTCGATCGAGATGCTTTTGATTTGCTGATAGACGCGGGTGATGATCTCCGCTTCCGCCGGGGTGCCGAGCGAATTCGCGATTTCCCGCAGCCCGTCGTTGAGGTGCGGCAGATGCTCTTCGAACTGTTCGCGGATCACCGACACGCGCCAGACGAAAATGCCGCTGTTCCACAGAAAATCGCCGCTGGCGAGAAAGACTTTGGCGGTTTCGAGATTGGGTTTTTCCGCAAAGGTTTTGACGCGCCGGGCGGTGGCTGCGCCCACGGAGACCGTTTCGTCACTGAACTGAATATAACCATAGCCCGTCGCGGGAAAAGTCGGCTTGATGCCGATGGTGATGAGCACCTCCCTGTCCGCGGCGATTTTGGCGGCATCCAGCAGCGTCTGGCGGAAATTGTCCTCGGCTTCGATCAGGTGATCGGCCGGCAGCACGATCATCACTTCATCGCCGAACCGCCGATGAATGAAAAGAGCCGCCAGGCCGATGCAGGGTGCGGTGTTCTTTCCCTGCGGCTCGACAATGATATTCTCGTACGGCACGGCGGGCAATTGCCGGGCAATCTCCTGCTGGTGCGCTTGCTTGCATACGATGAAAACCTTTTCCGGGGGAATGATTGGGAGCAATCGACGCACGGTGTTCTGCAACATGGTGCCGGCGCCGATGATTTGAAGGAGTTGTTTCGGATGTTTCTCTCTGCTTTTGGGCCAAAACCGCGTGCCGGCTCCGCCGGCCATGATCAGTGCTACCATGATGCAGTCCTCGGTTGTGTCCGTCCTGAAAAAAGAAAAGAAGATTTGCGCCGTGCGGGCATCTTCTCTGAAAAAGCGGCGTGATGATGGCCGGTCGTGTGTTGGAACGAGCGCAATGTAGACAACCGGTTCCAAAAAATCAAGAAGTTTATCCGGTGCGCCGGGCCCGTGCACGCAAGTTGGCGCCCCATCGTTGCAGCACAGAACGTTGCAAATGCCGCCGGTTCTGCCACAATGCCTGACGCAACACCGGCGCGTGCCATTCGCCGCGCAACAGCGGTGGCAGGACCGCTGCGGGAAAGTGCGCCAGCAGTTGAATCTTTTCGTTCCATGTTTCATCAGTGTAACCGGCGAGCCGGCGGTTGGCGCGTGCCATGCGTTGAAACAGCCGGCCATAGCGTGCCCGCCACTGCCGGTCATAGCGCGCGAGAAAACCGGCGTCGAAGCGGCCGCGACGATGGGCTTCAACGGCCACCGTGCCCGCGAGGCGGCCCAGTTCGATCACGAACCGAATCCCCTCTCCCACCAGCGTGGAAATCAAACCGGCGGCATCACCAACCACCAAGAGTCCATGGGCGGAAGTCCGGCGCAAGGGCGGGCCGGCGGGAATCGCGCCGGTGTGGTATTCCAGGGTCGCAGCGGTGCTGAGCCGCAGGTTGTGAATCCTGCCCTGACGCAATTTCTCCAGCAATGCTTGCAGGGCAAACTCCGGCGGCGTGGCGGTGTCGGGATGCAGCAGGCCCACCCCGATGCGCACGCGGTTGTCAGCGTGCGGAAAGATCCAGCCATATCCCGCCGGCCCAACCAGACTGCCGACCAGCAGGGCAACGGTGTCCGCCGGCCATTCCCCGGCCACCACATCGCATTCGGCACCCAGGCCGTAACGCTGCGGCGGCTCGCGCAACCCGAGCTCTCTGGCAAGCAACCCCGCCATGCCGGTGGCGTCAATGAGAAGCGGTGCGAAGAATTTCCCGGCCCTGCCGGCCCGCAGACCACACGGCTTGTCCCTGTCCAGGATCACGCCTTCGACGCGCGTCGCCGGGAAAATTTCGGCACCGGCTTGGGCGGCGAGCACGGCGAGATGCTGATAAAGTCCGCGCACATCGAGGATGCAACTCACGGGTTCGTCATAATGAAAGATGGCTTCGGCCGCGGGGGCGAGAAAACGGCCGGTGCGAATCGGATGCATGAAGCGGTCGGGAATGCCGAGACGGCGCAAATCTTCAATCCAACTGCCACCGCTGGTGTGAATCGGATAGCCAATTTCTTTGCTGCGTTCCAGCACGGCCACGCGCAGGCCGCTCTGCGCCGCCGTCATGGCCGCGCTCAGGCCGGCAGGCCCGCCACCGGCGATCACAACATCATATTGCTGGGGGCGACTCATCTGTTTCGCTCGTCTGCATCAGCCATTCCACCAAACAAAAAAGCACCCGCCCGCGCGGATGCTTTTCCGTTGCCTCACTCGTTTGGCATTTTACAGCGTGGCATCCAGACGTTCTTTGATTCTCTGTTTGGGCAGCGCGCCGACGATTTGATCGACCACGCGGCCGTTCTTGAAGATCAACAAGGTGGGGATGCTGCGGATGCCATATTGACTGGTGATGATCTGATTGCTGTCCACGTCCAGCTTGGCGATTTTGACCCGGCCGGCATATTCGCCGGCAAGCTCGTTGATCGCCGGCGCGATCATCTTGCACGGACCGCACCACTCCGCCCAAAAGTCCACCAGCACGGGTATGTTGGATTGCAACACTTCCTTCTCAAATGTGCTGTCACTCAGAACAACGGGATGAGACATCCAGCATCTCCTTTCGGCCACTGGCCAGCTTGCACATTTTTGTTGATGTTTTCCGTTCGCTCGCGGCATCTTCGCCTTCCCGCTCTTGCCGGCGGCGGCACGGCAAAGAGACCTGCGTGTCGCTGTTTGGCAGTGCGGCAAAACCTAGAAACCTTTGGCAAAATTCCAAAAGATTTTTCGGTATAATTTTTCACCGGGGTGGGAAATTCACCGTCGCGTCACTCGGGCTGGGCCGAAGGCAGCGGTTGGCGCGAGGAGGCCGGGGCCCCCTCCTGCCGGCGCCGCCGCGCGACGTGCACCAGCACCGTGATCATCACATAAACCAGCACGGTGTGCAGCAGCACCAAAATCTCGCCCCACAGCGGCAGATACGGCAGAAGTGCCGCGACAATGCCGATGGTGGCGGTGACGAGATAAATAAAAACGACGGCGCCGCGCGGCGTCATGCCGAGATCCACCAGGCGGTGGGAAAAATGACGGCGGTCGCCCTGGAAGACCGGGCGATGCTCCCGCAGGCGAATGACGATGACCGAGAGCGTGTCGAAGATCGGCAGACTGAGCACGAGCAGCGGCATCAATGCCGGCATCATCGAGGCGCTCTGCGGCACCACGTAGCTGCTGGTGATCGACAACGCGGCAAGCAGAAAACCGATGAACAGACTGCCGGTGTCACCCATGAAAATGCCCGCCGGCGGAAAGTTGTAGCGCAGAAAGCCCAGCAGGGCACCGGCCAGCACACTCAACGCCATCGCGGAGAAAAACTGATCCTGCGCGATGGTGATCACCAACAACATCGCAGTGGCAATCAGCGCCACACCCGCGGACAGGCCATCCATGTTGTCAAGGAGATTGAAGGCATTGGTGATGCCCACCACCCACACCACCGTGACCAGGGTGTTCAACAGCGGCGAGGGCATGAGATCGGTGTGCACGCCGGCGGCCACCAGCAGGCCGGCGGCAAGAATTTGAATGGCGAATTTGATCTTGTAGGAAAAATTCAAACCGCGGCGGTCATCCACAAAGCCGAGCACCACCATCAGCGTGGCGCCCGCACTGATGGCGAGCAGTTTCGGCAGTGTTTCCGCCAGACGTCCGGCTTCCGCGGGCAGAAAGGGAAAAGTCTGTGCGAACCACTCCGCCTGTTGCATGCTGAAGTAGGCAGCGAGATGCAGCAGCACCGCCAGCATGAAGGCGGCGTAGATCGCAAGTCCGCCGAGCAGAGGCGTCGGCTGGCGGTGCGCCTTGCGGCCCTGCGGCCAATCAATCACACCCAGGCGCAGGGCGAGCTGGCGCGCGACCGGCACGAAGAGCAGGGCCAGCAGCAGGGCGAACAGGAAGAGATGCAGGTAAATGAGGTAGCGCATGGGTCAATGCGACGATGTTCCCACACAAGCGGTGATGATCAGGCAACCTTGAAAAAGGTCTCCCCGGGCGAGGCCTTCATGATGCCGCCCCGCCGCCCTGTGCTGCGCGGCTGGCAGCAAGCAATTCCTGATAAAGTTGATCGTGCTGCTGCACCATTTTTTCAGCGCTGAATTCCTGCACGCGGCTGCGCCCCTGCCGGCCCAGGCGCGCCGCGGTCTCGCGGTCGGCCAGAAGCTGCAACATGGCCGCCGCCAGTGCCCGGCGATCACCGGGCGGCACCAGGATGCCGTTCTCGTCCTGCTGCACGGCTTCGACATTGCCATCCACCGCGGTGGCGATGATCGGCAGCCCCGCGGCCATGGCCTGTGGCAGGACCCGGGGCAGCCCCTCCCACAAAGAGGAGAGCACAAAAATATCAAAACTCGTGAGCAGCTCCGCCACATCGCGGCGCAGGCCGGTGAGATGAAAGTGCTGCTGCCGGCCGCTGGCGGCAATCATGTTTTCCACCTCCTGCCGCAACGGCCCGTCACCGACCATGACGAAATGCGCTTCCGGCTCGCACTGCGCGACCGTCAGGGCAGCGGCGACAAAATCAGCCGGCGCTTTCTGCGCGGACAGGCGCGTGACCGTGCCGATCACCGGCGCATGCAGAGGAATGTTGAGCCGCGCGCGCATCTCCCGCCGGTCCGCCCGCGGATGGAGAAATTCCTCCAGCTCGATGCCGCTGCGAATGGTGAGATACTGTTCCGGCCGGCCGATGCGATCCGCGCGGCCCTTGTCGAGATTGCGCGGCGAAACCACGATCAAACGCTGCGTGAGACGGGCGCAGCCGCGTTCCAGCCCAATGAACGTGCGGCGAATCAGCGGCCGTTGATACTCATGATGGCCCCAGCCATGCACGGTGTGCACGATCACCGGCACGCCGGCCAAGCGCGCGGCCAACCGGCCGAGAATGCCGGCTTTGCTGCTGTTGGTGTGCACGATATCATAGTGGCCCGCCTTGATGAAACGCTGCAATTTCCAGAACGCCTTGACGTCCCGCACGGGGTCGACCTCGCGCACCAGCTCCGGCAGGATCGTCAGCGCAATGCCGCGGCGGTGAAACTCTTCGATCAAACTGCCTTCCGGGCCGGTTTGCGGCCCGCTGACCACCTCGACGTGATAGCCCCGCCGGCCGAGCATTTCGGCGAGCAGCATCACAGTTTCCTGCGCGCCGCCGACGATGAGGCGGGTGATCAGGTATAAGAGCCGGGGCTGATGAGTGTCACGCATGGGCGACAGCCTGCAAAATCGCATCGAGACGTTGAGCACAGGGTGCCGTGGAATATCGTTCTTCCACCAACCGGCGGCCGCGCTGCCCCATTTGCCGCCGCAGCTCGGCATCCGAGATGAGCGTGCGCAAGGCATGCTGCCATTCCGCAGTGTTCTCCGCCCAAAAGCCATTCTCCCCGGGCGTGACCAGCTCGCGGTTCATCCCCACCGGCGAACACACCACCGGGATGGCCACGCTCATGTACTGCAGCGCCTTGAAGCCGCATTTGCCGCGCGTCCAGCGGTTGTCGGGCATGGGCATGATTCCGATATCGAAGCGTTGCAGATCCTCCACTTCTCTTTCCAAAACCCAGGGGCGATAATGTGCCGCGAGACCGTGGAACCGGAAATCGCCGGCGCCGATGATTTCAATGCGCAGGCGCGCGCCCATTTCCGCCAGCAAGCCCTGTAGCGCCGCTTCGACCAGCTCGAGATAAGGCGCAGTCGAATGGCTGCCGATCCAGCCGATCACCAACGGTGCGTCAGCCGGCCGCGGTTGCGGCACAAACAAGTTGACTTCCACCGGCGTCGGCAGTTGAAAAATTCGCGCACAATACTGCCGCGCATAGGCTGCGAGGTAGCCGTTGCCCGCAATCACCGCGTGCGCGCGCGCAATCAAACGCGGAATCTTGCGTGTCGATTTCAAAAAGGCAAACCAGCGGTTGGCCGAACTGACATGCGGTTCGAACACGGCATCATCGAAATCATAAACCAGCCGGCGGCTGAGACGCGCCACCAGCCACTCGATCCAGCCCGGCCCCCACAGCGCCACTTCGCGATGCACCACACAAACGTCCCAACGCCGCAGGCGCGGCAACCAAGCCAGGCAGCGCAGCATGCCAGCCAGCATGACGAACACTTTGCGCAACAGCCTGCCGGGCTGATAAAGCACGCGGTATGCCGTTTCACTCAAAAACGTGCAAACGGCAACCTGATGACCTTTTGCTGCGAGATAAGGCAAGTATTGATAAATGCGAAACCGGCTGCTGCCGCCCGAGCGCGGATAAGGTGAAATAAAAAGGATCTTCATCAATAGCCCCAATGCTGCAACAGGACGCGGCCGTGACTCAGGAACTGCTGGCGCCGGCTGCGCCAGTAGGTCGGACGTGCTGGCAGTCTTTCAGTGGCCAGCAGCACAAGCAACGTGAAGAGCTTGCCGATCTCGCCCATCGTCACCAAGACTTTGGCCACCAGCGTGGCCGTGCGGCCGTGATGCCGGCGGAAGTAGCGATACATGCTGCGATAGAATTGCGGAAAGTTGCTGACCGCCACCGGACTGGTACTCTGGCCGCCCACATGAAAGACGCGCGCCTCCGGCAGAAAAAAAATCTTCCAGCCGGTGTTGTGCAGGGCACGGCACAACTCGACATCTTCAAAATACATAAAATAGCCTTCGTCGAAGCCTGCGACGGCCGTGAAAGCTTCGCGCCGAACCGCCAAGCACGCGCCCATGGGTTGCTCCACCTCCCGCTGCTGCTGATGATCCCACCAGGTCATCAAGTAATGGCCGAAGCGCGGACTGCGCGGCCACAGGCGCGACAATCCCAGTTGGTCATAAAGCAGCGTGGTCAGCGTCGGAAAGGCGCGCACTGAGCCGCGCTGCAATGAGCCGTCGGGATTGAGGACCCGCGGGGCGCAGCCGCCGGCCTGCTCGTGCGAATCGAGAAAGCGCACCAGCGCCGTGGCGAGATCGGCATCAACCCACGTGTCGGGATTCAAAAAAAGCAGATGCCGGCCATGCGCCTGGGACACCGCCAGGTTGTTCGCGCGCGCAAAACCGACGTTCTCGGCATGGCGTATCAGCCGGACATGGGCAAACCGGCTGGCAATCACCTCACACGTGGCATCGGTGGAGGCGTTGTCGAACACGATGATTTCGCTCCGCACCCCGGTGCAATACTGCTGCAACGACCGCAGACATTTGTCGATATCGTTGGCGGAATTATGGGTGACGATGATGATGCTGAGATCAGGCGGCATCGCGGCGGAGATGAAAAATAAAATTGAAGCCGAACAAACCCGGCCGGATTTTGCGAAGCCAGCGTTTCAGACGCTTGCAACGGACGTTTTCCGGCGTCAGGACCATCACTTTTTCGATATGAAAACCCGCGGCGCGGAACATGTCCTGCGCGCTAGCCAGCGTGTAAAAACGCAGATGGGTGCGGTCAAGTGTGCCGGTGTCGGTGTACTCGAAACGACCCAGCAGAAATTGCAGGCGCGTGCGCCAATAAACCACGTTGGGAAGCGAAACCAGTGCAACGCCGTCAGCCGCCAGCAGACGGCGCACGCGACGCAACACTTCCTCCGGGTTGCGCAAATGCTCCAGCACATCGGCCATGAGCGCGAATTGATAGGATTCGGAAAGCGAGCGTGACCAGCCCTCGTCCTCCAAAGAGGCAACGATGATTTGCCGGCAAAAAGGCGCCGCTTTCGCGGCATCCCTGGCATTCAGCTCCACGGCGTCAACCCGGCAGCCTTTGCCGGCCAGCACGGCGGTCATGTATCCCGAGGCCGGGCCCAGTTCCAGAACCGTGCTGTGTGGAGGAATCTGCTGCAAAAGATAACGATGGGTGGCGGACAACCCTTCGCGTTGCACCGCGGCATCATACACGGAGGTGGGCGCGGCAGAAGTGGTGGCTTCAGGCATGAACTCTTTCAACCGGTTTATGGCATTTTTCGTTTGGCGAACGGCATCCATGACGAGCGCGGCAAAAACGGCGCACGACCCCCTGGTTGCAAACTTGGAAAGCGGGCGCGCTCGAGCGTCGCAGCGTGTCAGCCCATTTGATCTGCTGCGACTGAGGTCCCACCGGCCGGCTCCGCCGCCATCTCGAAAAATTTGTTCGCGCCGGCACTGCAAAAGCGGGACGAATCTAAACAACGGCGCACGAAAGCGAAAGCAAAATTTGTCAAGACCGTTCAAATGAGCTATTGCCCGGTCCGGCAAAATGTCAATTTCCGTCCACCGCCGCGTGCCTCGCGAAAAGCATGGCGGATCTCCGGCCGCCCGCAAATCGCAGGCGTCGCGAGGCCACTCAAAGCGCGTCTAATAGTACAACGTTAAGTTGGCATCTCCACCCCTCAAATGTCATTCTGCAAGAATCTTCTTGAGTGCTTGGGATAATGTCAGAATAAGCATCACTCCCAGTACCCAGGAAGATTCCTTCAGAATGACAGCTTTGGGTTGCGGAGCGGATTTTGGCACTTAACGTTGTAGTACTAATCTCCCGGCAGGGGAGCCTCTCTTCCAACCGATCTTTGCTCCCGATCATGCCGACTTCTGCGCCGACGGATGCCATGGGATCCCTGCGTTATGACTTCTGTGTGACGGCAGCAAGCGCAGCCTTTGCGCTGTGACTCAGCTTGCGCAAACCCGCCTCACGCCGCAGGGCTCGCCGGCGTGAACCGCAGGCCTCGGCGTAAACCAGCGCCACCGGCCGGCGGCCGCGGGTATAGCGCGCCCCCCTGCCTCCATGATGTTGCGCCAGCCGGCGTTCGAGATCGTTGGTGATCCCGGTGTAAAACGTGCCATCTGCGCAGTGCAGCAGATAGACAAAATAATTGTCGTTGACAGCCACCATGTGTCTTTCACGCCGGTGAATAAAAACCGGGATCGCTCAGCTTGATTTCCTCGACCGGACCGAAATGCGCGGCAACTTTGCGCAGTTTCTTCGCCGGGCCGGCCAGTACGAAGGCGAAAGCTTCACGCGGGAAATATTCCCGTGCCAGGCGTTCCAGTTCCGCCACCGTCAGCGCGGCGAGGCGATCGAAGTAGGTGTTGACCATCGCCGGCCCCACGCCATAGAATTCCAAATCACAAGCCAGCCCTGCCAGTTGTTCGAGGGTCTCGAAATTGGCGGGGTATTGCCCGCGAATGTAGTTGACGGTGGATTGCAGCGTGGCTTCGTCAAGCTGATGGTCATGCAAACGGCGCATTTGCGCCAGGCAGATTTCAAGGGCGCGGCCCGCGGCGGCCACGGCAGTGTCCGAGGCAACCATCAAGGCGCCCGGCAGCAGGTGGCGTGAGCTGAAAACGCTGGCGCTGTAAGTCAACCCGGCCTGAATGCGCAGGGCGGCATTGAGCCAGGAGGTGAAACGGCCGCCGAGAATCGTTTCCAACACATCCAGGCCGGCATAATCCGGGCAATTGTACGCGGCGCCGACATTTCCCAGGCAGAAGTAGACTTGCTGCTCATCAGGCTTGTCGACCAGCAACACACGCGAATGCGACCACTTCTGCGGCGGTGCGGGCACGGGCACAACAGCGGCGCCGGGCTGCCAGTCGGCAAAAAGTTCATGAATCTTTGCCAGCACCTCGCTGCTGTTGCAGTCACCGGCAATGGCGAGAATCACCTGTTCCGGGCCGTAATAGCGCTGATGGAAAGCCACCACTTCCGCCAGGCTCAGACTCGCGAGGCTGGTTTCCGTGCCCAGCTCGGAGCGGCCATAGGGATGCCCGGCAAACAGAAAGGAGTTGAAATACTGCTCGATGACATTGGCGGGGTTATCCCTGGCCTGGCGCCAGCCGGCGATCGCTTGTTCGATCTTTTTGTCGAATTCCTCCCGGGGGAAAACGGGTTGCCGCAGCGCTTCCGCCAGCAACGTGAGGCCGAGTTGCCAATCCTCGCGCAGCACTTCCAGCGAGAGCAGACCGCAATCAATGGCCTGGTCCGTGCTGAAACGGCCGCCGACAGAATCGAGGGTTTCCGCAAACTGCCGGGCACTGCGCCGTCGGGTGCCTTTCCGCAACAGCGACAAGGTGATGGCAGCCAGCCCCTCCTTGCCCGGCGGGTCAGCCGTGGCGCCAATTTTCAACAAAACTTCAAAGGCCAGCAGCGGCAGACGATGATCTTCCCACAGCAGGATGGTCATGCCGTTGGGCAGCAGGTGTTTGGTGAACTCGGGGAAGCGGATACCACTGTTCTTCATAAGCAAATAGTGTCGACCTCTGTGTCACGTCTTTCGTCCATGAAATTGCGTTCGGCTGTTTCCACCGGAGTGCCGTGTTCGTGGGAGGCATACCGATGTCTCGGTTCCCGGGGTCGCTTCGCCGGCATTTTCCGGGTGTTTTTCATGGCTCCGGATGCAGGGTCACGAGGGTGCTCTGCGCGGGCTGGAGCCAGGCGTTCGCCGCCGCCTGCAGATCATCCGGTGTGAGCGCGGCGTAGTGATCGAGGGCTTCGAACAACAGGCGATAGTCATCGAAGTAGATGGCGAAGCTGCCGAGGGTGTCGGCCTTGCCGGCCAGCGTGGTGAGGCTGCGCACGAAAGCCGCGCGGCAGATGTTTTGCGCTTTGCGCAGTTCGGCGGCGGAGACCGGCTCATCGCGCAAGCGCTGCAGTTCCTCCCTCAGCACCTGTTCACCAGCCTCGGCCCCCCGGCCTTCGCTGCACTGCACGGTAAGAATGAACAAACCGGGGTCGAGCGAAGGGCCGTAGTCGCTTCTCACCCAGGCCGCCAAACGTTCGCCATCCACCAATCGCCGATAGAGACGCGAACTTTGGCCGGCCACCAGGATGATTTCGAGCAGTTGCAGTGCAAAATGATCGGGGTGACGACTTGCGGGCGTGTGAAAGCCGCAGGTGAACGCCGGCAGATGCGCGGGCAGATGCAGATCGGCGCGGCGTGGTGCAGTCTGCGGCGGTTCCACCGGCAGCGCGACGGTGGGCGCCGGCCGGCCGGGCAGCCCGCCGAAATAATGCTCGCACAACCGCAGCGTTTCCTCCGGGTCGAGATCTCCCGCCAGCACCATGACCGCGTTGGCGGGCGTGTAATAGCGGTGATGGAATTCCTTCAAATCCGCCAGCTTCCAGCGTTGGATATCCTGCGGCCAGCCAATCACCGGCCAGCGGTAGGGATGAACCGTAAACGCCGTTGCCCACAGCTTCTCATTCAGCAACTCGAAATTGTCGTTTTCCACCGTGGAGCGCCGTTCGGAGGCAATGACTTTGCGCTCCGCGGCAAAGGTGCTCTTCTCAAGCTGCAGGCCGGCCATGCGGTCGGCCTCCAGGTCAAAGATGGTGGCCAGGGCGCTGGCCGGGAAACTGTTTTGATAAACGGTGAGATTTTGGTTGGTGAAAGCGTTGTTGGCGCCGCCATGCGCCTCCATGATTTCATCGAAACGGCCGGGGCCGTAGTTTTTCCCGCCATTGAACATCAAATGTTCGATGAAATGTGCCAGGCCGGTCCCGCCCGGGCTCTCGTTGCGCGATCCCACCCGCCAAAAGATGTGCATGGCGACCTGCGGCAGAGTATGATCTTCGTGCAGAATGATTTGCAGACCGTTGCCGAGGCGATGCTCGTGCACGCTTGCTGCAAATGCCGCGATTTGCTCACGCATGAATCCCTGTTTTCCTCCCGTGCTGCTGAATTTCTGTCGGCGGGCAATATACGGCAATTTTTGCAATTTGCCAATCGTCCTGACCGCCGCGGCAAATTGTTTTGGGCGTTTCGCCGTTGCGCCAACTTGTCGCTATATAACTGTGTTTTTCAAAAAACCGGTCCCCGGAAGCCTTTACCATTCGTTCAGGAGCGTAACCCATGCGGAATATTACCCTGCTCGTTCACCCCCTGGCCATTGGCCTGCTGGCCGTTTTGCTGCAAGCCTGTGAAAAACCCCGGCAGGATGCCGGCGCGGCAGGCACAGTGGACAGTCTGCAAACCACCAGCCCGGCGCCGCAGCCGGCAGCCGCAGCCGCCGATTCCACCGAGAAGCTCAGCCGGGCGCAGATCGAAGAGATCGCGCGGGAGGAGATGCCGGGCGCGCTGATCATCGCCGAAGCAATCGACCGGGAAGACAGTGTGCTGGTCTATGAAGTCGACGTGAAAAATGAACGCGGCATCTTCCAACTGGTGATCAACGCGGTCACCGGCGCGGTGCTCGAAGTGGAGGACAAGACGGCGGACTACGAGGCGGAAGGCAAGGCCCTGCCCGCTGAAATTCCCGATCTCGCCGCGCGCGATGCCGCCGAACAAGCCGCGCTCGCCAGCATCCCCGGCGAAGTGGTGAAGTGGAAAGTTCGCGACAAGGGCCAGGGCACTTATTACAGCTTTACCATCCGCGGCGCCGACGGCGGCACGCAAAAGGTGAAAGTGAAGGCGGGCAGCAACGAAGTGCAGAAATCGGATGATTGAGACGCGGCGCGCCGGTGGAACTTTCCTGTTGGTTTTGGTACAAAATTGCTTTACCTAGCAGTGTTTCAGCTCTGCCATGGAATGACAAAATCGATCAGGGAGTGGTTATGAAGTACAGGATCATCCTCTGGCTGCTCGTGTTTGCGCTCGGCTGCGGCCAAAGCCAGCAGGAAAGACAAGCCGGCCAGTCCCCGGCAGCGGGCGCCGCTTCATCCGGCATCACCGCCCAGGATGCCAGCCGCGAATATGGCCAGTCTGTCATGGAAACACCCTCCGCTGGCGGTCAAGCCGCCCACGTTGAACCGGTGGCCTTTGCTGAGCTGCAGAAACTTCTGCCGGCAAGCCTGGCGGGCCTCACCCGCGACGAGGCCACCGGCGAAACTGCCGAAGTGTTCGGCATCAAAGTCTCGACGGCCGAAGCGCACTACAGCGATGACGAGGGTCGCAGCATAACTCTCAAGCTCACTGACCTCGGCTCGTTGCAAGGGCTGTCGAGCATGGCGACCTACGCATGGGCGGCCACCGACATCGATCGCCAAACCGAAAGCGGATACGAACGCACGCTCACACTGCACGGTTACCGCGGCTATGAGCAATTCGACCGCGACGATCAAAGCTGCATTTTGAATGTGCTGGTGGGCAATCGTTTTATCGTGGAGGTGAGCGGCTACCAAGTCAGCATGGCGGAAACCAGGACGGCGCTGCAGCAAATCGATCTCAAACAGCTCGAGGGCATGAAGCTGCGCAGCAGGCAATGAAGGCGGGCGGTTCACCGCGGCCCGCTGTCCGCCGAAAACAGCAGTCTTTTGGATAAAAATGCCCGCGCAACTGCCTGGCCATGGCCTCGCAAGCCTCCGGATTCTCCCGTCACAATGCAGTTTGGCAATCCCCGGCTCGGACGGGATGGCAATGCCTGCCAACGCCAGCGCAACCTTCGCCGTTCACGCCTGCACCCACCCAACCTCCCGGCACCGTTGTGAACATTTTCGTCGCAGAATCACAAGCCTGCAAAAGCAGGCTTTGCTTTTTTCGGCCGCATTGTTTCAGAATGCGCCGGCCTGCTGAAATTCGAAATAACACTGCAACACCCGGCCGGCGAGCGGGGCGGCGTCCTGCGCACCCTGCGCCTCCTCCAGGAAAACCACCAGCGCGACCTCGGGTTTCTCTGCCGGCGCAAAGCCAATGAACCACCCGTTGGTTTTGGCGCCAAAATATGCTGCTGCCGTGCCGGTCTTGCCCGCGACTTTGATTTCCGCCAGCCGCGCGCCTACACCAGTGCCATAGGCCACACTCTGCCGCATCCCTTCCCTGATGAGATGCAATTCCCGGCCAAACACAATCGTCTTCACCAGCTCCGCTTGGAACTGCTGCAGCGCTGCCGCCGAGGCCGGATAAAACGGCCGGTAAATCGCGCCCGCATTGGCAAGCGCTGCGACCAATTGCAGCATCTGCAGTGGCGTCACTGCCAGCGCGCGGCTTTGCCCCACCGCGAAACGCACTGCTTCTGCAGGCGAAACCCATTCCGGCAACCGGCCGGCAGCCTCCTCCGGCAGGTTGATACCCGTGCGCTCCGCCAGCATGAGATTGCGCGCCGTTTCGGCGAGCGCACCGGCGGGCAGCTTCTGCGCGGCGAGATAAAAGTAAATGTTGCAGGAATTCGCCAGTGCCTGCAGCAGAGTTTGCCTGCCGTGACCACGGCGCAGCCAGCAGTGATGGGCCTCGCTGCCGAGTTTGATCTGGCCTTCGCACAAAAACTGCTCCTCCGGATCGAGCAGACCGTGCTGCAACAACGCCAGGGCAGTCACGATTTTGAAGATCGAGCCCGGACGGGTGGCATGTTGCACGCCCAGCCGTTCGTTGATGACAGCCAGCAGCAAACCGGTGCGCGGCTGCATCACCAAAATCGTTCCGTCGCGATTGCCCAACAGCTCACGGCAGGCCTGGCGAAACGCGGTCAAATCCGCAAAGCGATCACGCGGCTGCCAGCAGGACACACCCGCCAGCGCAAGCATGCCGGCACAGGCCAACACGGGCCAAAACTGCCGGGGCGTCTGCCAATTTCGATCAGATCCCATGCGCTCCCTCTCCCGACGGATGCGCCGCGACCGCTCCGAGATGACATTTCTCCCGGCAATGCTTTTTCAAAACAACCGGCCGGGAGCCGGGCATGCGTGATGAAGCACAAGGCTCATTCGACAATTCGCACACGCGCTTCGCTGCTGTTGCCCTGATATTCCGGATAATACATCAAGCTGGCGAGGGCCGGCATGACATGATAGCTGCCCGGAATTTGCGCGCGCACCAGGTAGGTGAATTCGTGCACGCCCGCCGCCAGCCGGGTCGCGAAAAACGCCACTTTCTCATCGCGGGTTTCACGGCCGGCATACTGCGGCCGCCAGCCCTCCTCCGCACGCCCGGCGTAGTTGCGTTCGCCGGGAATCACATAGCCCGATTCATCCTTGATCACTTCAACGCCGGCGGGCAGAGGATCTTCGAGCATGAAGTATTCGAAATCCGAGGTCGAAGTCACTCTGAGCTTCACCAGCATTTCATCGCCGGAGCGCAGCGTGCCGCTGAATCCGGTTTTGGCATAAACCAGCCGCGCGCCGGCGGCCTGTCGTTCAAGGACGTGGTATTCGCGTTCCACCCCAAAGCCGGAGTTGCTGCGCGGCAGGTTCTCCCCGGCTTGATAATAAGTCGTGCGGAAAGTACTAAAGAACTTGCCCGCGCCGGTTTTCTCGATGCGAAGGCGGTTGGGGCCGGGGCGCAACCGGCCGGCAGGCAGGCGAATCGTCTGCTCCCTGCCGTTGGCCTCGGCTTTGGTCATGCGCTGGTCGAACACGAGCTGATCGTTGAGGTGAATGCGCACGCGATAGTCGGGTTCCAGCTCGCGGCTCTTTTCGAGATAATCGACCAGCGCAAAGATGATCATCGCCGTGTCCTTGGTCGACCGCCAGGCCTCGCCGCGCTTTTGCAGCAGCAGATAGCGAATGCCCGGATTGATGCGGGCGCTGGCGGGCTTCACCTGCACCAGCGATTTGACCGCAAACGCCGTGGTCTCGAGGTTGTCGTCCTGCCAGTTGTAGTGCCAGCTCTTGCCGCCCCAGGAGCAGAGATTGCCGGCGGTGACGCCGTTTGCTTCCAGTTGAGCGGCGAGCGTGTTGGCGATTTCGGTTTTGTTCTGGCCATGTGAAACCAGCGCCAGCAGCGCGCGGGTGTAGTCGTTGCTCCTGGCCCGCTGCAATTCTGCAAATCGCGCCTCGAACAGATTGTCGACTTTCACGCCAGCCTGCCGCGCGGTTTGCAGTGCGTAGAGCATATAGGCTTGCGTGGTGGCGTCCAGCAATGCGAACGCGCCGCGGCCGCGCGCCTCGCCGAGTCCGGTAACCTCGCGATCGACCAGCCGCGCTTGTTCGAGCTGCCGCGCCAGGCAGTCGGCACCACGTTGCAAGCGCTCCATGTCAATTGGATGCCCGGCTTGTTTTGCGAGGGACAGGCCATAAACGACGTAGGCCGTCATGTAGGGATGGGTTTCATCATCCCGCCACCAGCCCCAGCCGCCGTCACGGTGCTGATAGCCGTATAGCGTCTGCAGGCCCTTGTCCATCATCCTGGGCAATTCGTTCAGCAGCTCCAGGCGCAAATCGAGCTTCAGCTTCTTCGCCGTGTAGGCGACAATCGCGGTGGGCAGAAAGCGGCTCATGGTTTGCTCGACGCAACCATAGGGATAGCCCGCCAGGTCCTCCAATGCGGACAAAAGTGAAGCCGCCAGCGAAGGCGAAACCGAAAGCACCAACTCGGCCGTGGCGGGATCTGCGCTCGCCGGAATCGTGATGGTTTGCTCGCGCACGGCCTGGTTTTCTTCAATATCGACGACCATCGCCTCCGAAGTCTTGAGGCCGTGCGGCAACACCGGCACTTCGAGCTGCATGGCGTCGGAGACTTCGTCGGTGAGCGCTTTGGCCGTCAAAGTGGCCAGGCCCACCTCGTTGGTTTGCACCGTCCAATCCACGCGCTTCTCGCCGTTCTCCGGCACCGAGATCAACTTCTCGCCCACTGGCGTGATGCCCACGCCCTTGCCCGCCAAACTGACTTTGGCCTGCTTCGCCTCGTTGAGATAGTTGTGCACGATGGTCGCAATCGTGACCTGATCACCGGCGATGAAAAAACGCGGGGTTTCCATGCGCACCATCAGATCCATGCGCACCAGGTTCTTGAAGGTCTGCTCCCCCACTTCGGTTTTCGCGGTGATGGCGCGCACCGTTGTGCGCCAGGTGGTGAGATTGTCGGGAAAGCGCACTTTCAGTCTGGCAATGCCGTCGGCATTGGTGCGCACCTGCGCCTGCCAAAACATGGTGTCGCGGAAATCCTTGCGCACGCGTGCCTCCTTGAACTTGTCGGCTTTGACCTCGGCAAAGCCGGTGCGCGCAAACGGCTCCGTCTTGCGCGCCGCCATGGCACCACCCAGGCCGCGCGCCCAACCATAAAACCGAAAATAAACCGACGAGCCGGTTGCCACACGGTTGTAACGCTTGCCGTAAAACACCTTCTTGATCGCGCGCGTCAAATCCGGCGCCAGCGCATAGATGCTTTCATCCACCATCGCCACCGACAGCTCAGTGGCCACGCCCTTGCCCTCCCGGTTGGTCACCTTGATGGTCAGCTCGCCCTCCTCCTGCGGCCGGAAGACATCCTCGTTCATGCTGAGGTCGATGTTGAGAAATTTCTCCTCGGGAATGACGATAAGGTTCTTGCTTTCCGAGTACAGCTCATCGTTCGCCAGAATTGCCACCGCCACTGAAAAATTCGGCTGGTGCTGCGCTTCGATCTCAAAATCGATTACCTGCGAACTGCCGGTGAAACGCACCACTCGCTGCGCCAGCAGTTCCGCGCCCTCGGCGGTCACCAGCGCCGTGACATTTTTCACCGGCGCAATCACCAGCACATGCGCCGTCTCACCCGCGCGATAGCTGTCCTTGTCGGGAATGATCTCCAGACCTTTGGCCTCATAGCCGGCATAGCCAGCACGGCCGCTGACCCAGCAATATTCCTCGCTGGTGATCTTGTTGCCGCGGCTGTCGCTGGCCTGCATGGTGAGATAATAGTATCCCTCCTGCGGCGCTTTGAACCGCATTTGCCCCTGGCCCTGGGCATCGGTGCTGACTTCCTGCGCTGCAATGCGGTTCTGGGTTTGCCAGCCGCGGCCGGGCACCCAATTTTGGCTGAACACCTCCGCGTTGACCCGGGCTGACACCGGCTGGTTCTTGAAATCCTGCGTGCGAATCGTCACCGTGACGTCTTCGCCGGGCACATAAACATATTTGTCGGTGTACGCGGAAATCATGAACAGGCCGCGCGTCACCACCACCTGCTGCGAGCCGAGGATCTGCCGGCGGCTGGCATCCACCACCCGTGCTTCAATGCGATAGTAGAAATCCTGTTCTTCCCGGGGTGTGCGATAGCGCAGTGTAAAACTGCCGTTCTCGTCGAGATAGCCGGTGTTGCTTTCGAGCAATTCGGCACGATAGCTGTAGCCGCCGCCGTCGTCATATTCATCCTCATAGTACCAGGCATACTCGCTGCCGTACCACCACGGCCGCCAGAACCGGCCACGGAAGATGTAGTAATCCACCTGCGCATTGGCCACCGGACTGCCGAAGTAATAATCCGCTTGAATCGTTGCCGTGATCAGCTCACCGTTGGCATATTGATCTTTGTCGGTGGCGACCACGACTTTGAACTCCGGCTTCTTGTATTCCTCCACTTTGAAAGAGGCGTAGTGCGTGATGCCATCCGGAATCGTCGTGCGCAATTGATAACTGCCCAGCGGCGGTTCCTCCGCCAGCGCCAGCTCGCCGCTGGTCGTGCCGTTGTCGTTGGTTTGCAAAGTTTGCCGGTAAATTTCGTTGCCGCGCGCGTCGCTGATCGTGATTTCCACCGGCCGGTTGGCATAAACTTGATAACCGGCCTCGGTCAATTGCCGGACGATGCTCTTGAAATAAACGGTCTGGCCGGGACGGTAGATGGGACGGTCGGTGTAGGCATGCACGACGTATTGCCTGCGGCTGCCGGCGAAAGAATAGTAAAGATCCGAGAGCACGAAGTCATTGCCTTTTCGCCCGAGGATCAACATGGCATTGCCGCCCTCCTCTTCACTGCTTGCAGATGGCGGCGGGAAGGTGGCGAGGCCGTTCGCGTCGGTGATTTGCCGCGCCTGCAGTTTCCTCTCCTGAAACAGGTGCAGCTCGACCTCGGGCGCGGGCGTGCCGGTCATTTTGTTGCAGACAAAAACCGTTGTTCCTTTCGGTGAGGTTTTGGTGATCATGCCCAGCGGCGAAATGACCACCGCGGTATGCGCCATCAGCCGGTCGTTGAATGCTTCAATGAGGTAGGCACCCGGTTCGGTCACCTCGACTTCGAGGTCGCGATAAATGTACTCTTCCGCGCTGCCGAATTCGGTGATCTCCCAGGTCCTGACCAGCGGGTAGTTCTTGAGCGGAGAGAGCAGCCGGCTGGCGCGCGTGGCCACGGAAAACGCGGGCAGGCCGAGCGTATTCTTGACGTCGGTGCGCGTCTGCGGCGTCATGTTATCGCGGAAAACCTGGCGCTGGTCGCGCGCCAGGCGGTTGCGGGAAGCGCGCAAAATGTCGATGGCATTGGCCTCGCGCACGTTGAGCAACTGCTGCGGACTGTGCGGGTCAGCCTGGCGCTGGAAGAAAGCCACCGGGTCCGTGATTTTGTAGGCACGCAGGAAGAGCGAGCCTTTGATGTTCTCCGCCGAAAGATTGACCACCACTTTCTCCCCCGGTGAATAAATCTTCGGCGTTTCCAGGCTGAAGTATTGTGCCTGCGCCCGCAGCGCGAGACTCACCAGCACAGTCGCCAAACACTTCGCTTGCATGATGACTCCTCGGATAATTCCCGCCTGAATCGTTTGCGGCACGCCGCCGGCTGCACCGCTCTTATGCCTCATTCCAAAATCTTCCAGCGATAGAATCCCAAAAAATACGGGTTTTCCGGCACCGGGTGCCAGCGCTCCTCCGGATGCTGCCGCAGATCCGCCAGACGCACCAGCTTCAAGGCGCCGGGATGATCGTCACGCGGGCCGGTGTGATAGATCACGCCGTCGTCCCAACTGGGCGGCCGCTGCCACGCGCCCGCAAAGATCATCGCGTGCTGCGGCATGTGCACGTCGCCGGGATTGAGATAAAACAACAAATCGCCGGGCAGCAGTTGCTCGAGCGTCTTGCCGAGAAAAACCGTGTTGTAGCTGCGTAATTTGCTGGCGGTCGCGGTCACGGCAAAAGTCGTGTCCTGCAAATCCGCGGGCTGGAAGGAACCGGGCGCGGTGCGGAAGATGCGCGTTGCCAGCAACGGCACGTTCGGATATTGAAATCGGCGCACATCCGCAATCGCCGCCTCGCGCAGAAAGGGCTTGCGCCGCAGCCAATTGGTGTCATGCCGCTTCAGCGCTTCGCGATAGGCATAGCGCAGCAAACCGGCACAATCGTGATCATCCTGCCGCCAAGCCGGGTCTTCCTTGTAAAGTTGCGATTCCGCGAGCGTCACGAACCAGCGGCGAAAGTTCAGGCGGTCCTGCTCGTCCGGCAATTCGGCGGCATCCGGGAAGCCGTCGGCATCACGGTCGAGCATCACATCGTTTCCCACGGCCTGTGGGATTTCAGCCGGTGCCGAAGCAACGCCGGAGGGCGGACTGGCGGGCGGCTCGGAACAGGAGAAGAAAAAAACGATCGCTGCCCCAAGCGCCGGGAGGTTGCACCGATTGAGCGATGCTCTCGCACTGATTCTCATGAGATCGGGCTGCGAACTTTCACTTCATGCTCCACACCAACTCACCATTGCCTGCGGCGCTGAATTTGCTGGCAGCCTGCGGCGCGCTGGCTTTGATCAGATCGAACAACGGATCGATGCGACTGTGCAAATCGGCCTGGTCAAAAAGATGCGTCTGGCGATCATAGGCCGCAAGATAATCACGATAGTTCTGGCAGAAGGCCGTGGCATTGAAATACGCCAGCGTGTGTTCTGCCGCCTGCAACCGCTGTCGCGCCGCGGCAAACCCCGCATTCTGTGTTATCGCCGGCGTCCGGTTCCGGCTGGCATCGATCGCGGCGCGCAACGTCGGCCGGTCAAAGGCGAACAGCAAATAATCGCCGCTGATCGCAAAGTTGGGCTCGAAGGTCGTTGGACTCTTGATGTAGTGCAGCCGCACGCCCTGATACTCTTCCATGAGCAAACCGTCGGTGGGAGAATAGAAATAGACCAGCAGCTTTTTCACGCAGGCTTCCACGCCCTGTGTTTGCCGCAGGCGCACACCGGCAAGCTGCCGCCAAAAGTAACGCGGTCCGCTGGTGTCGATGCCGGCAAAGAAGTACAACACTTGCGGATCGAGTTTGCCGATGAGATCGCGGCCCAGGTTCAAATTGCTGCGGGTCTCGAAGCCGCGGATCGCTTCACGCTCCGCGCGCATGGTGGTCACGTAGTGCCAAAACTTTTCCGGAAAAATGGCGCTGGTGGCGCAGCAGAAAATGGCGTCGCCGGGAATGAAGCGCAGCGTTTCCTCCGCCAGCGCCGGTGTTGGAATCGCAGGGACGGGGGCGGGCAGCGAATCGGAAGAACCCGCCGGCGCTTCCCCGGTGATTTGCTCCAGTGCCCGGGCCACCATTTCAGCGAGCGAAGCGGCGCTGCGCCCGCCGGCGGTGAGGCCGAAATACTTGTCCGGATCGAGAAACACCAGCAGGCAGGAAGCCGGGCCAATCTGCGGCTCCGCCGCGCGAAAGGCGGGTTGAAACGCCAGACTGCTTTCCTCCGCATCGAGAAAAGAGGCGATGGCACGCACCAGCAGCTCCCGGTCGGTCGCGACCATGAGAAAATCTTCGACCAGCGTGTAGTAAAACAGTGCGCCGCGGCGCTGCGAGGCAACGGTAAACAGCGTGTGCTGGCGGTAGGTTTGACTGCTCACGCTCAACTCGCGGCTCTCGAACGTGCCGAGTGCGGCGAGCACGCGCGTCACCGTCTGGGCTTTGAGATTGGCGGGCGTGACCAGCAGCCAGCGGTTGTCGTTGCCCGCCGGATAAGAGGCCAGGCAAACCTCCTCACCCAAAGGGTCGATGAAGTAGTTGAATTTGCCGCCGAGCATGCCGAGTTGTTGATCGAGCTGCTCGCCGAGCTGAAACACATGACTGAACGGTTCAGCCGCCTTGAAATCCTGCCAGGCCTGCAGGGCCGTGAGCTGCTGCACGAAACGGGAGTTTTGCAGTTTTTCCCAATTTTCCTTGAAATGGGGAGCGAACAGACAAAGATCGAATCCGCCCGGCACGCCGCGCGCCAGCTTTTCGCGCCTGCCAGCAACGCTGGATTGCACCGGCGCGTGCTTCGGATGTGCCGTCAACTCGAACAGCAATTCCGTGCCGCTGTTCGCGCCGCTGGAATGGATACGTCCGTGCGCCAGCAGCAGGCCGGTTTCACGGAGCGGGACATATTCGGCTTGCCGCCGGGCCTGCAGGTCCGACCACAACCGTCGCAGCGGCTCGACCGCCGCCGGCGGGCGGACATTGAGCAGCGCCAGCACGGCCTCCTCCACCACCCACATGCTTTCATCCTGCAGCCTGGCGACGAGTTTCTGATCACGCTCCGGATTCGGCGTTTGCCATTCGCCCAAGCGGCGTACTGCCAGCAACCGGTTGGTCGTCTCCTGATCATCCGCCAAGCGCAGCAACACGGCCAGCTGCTGCGCCGGCGTCAACGAATCATAGGCCGCGCCGGTTTCGCGGCGCACCGCTTCGAGAAATTTTTCCTCGTCGGCTTTCGGCTGCTGCAATTCGCGCAGCACAATTTGCGGCGCGCGCACCTCCTGCGCCTCCGGCAGGGCTGTGGTGACGGCTTCACCCGCTTTGCTGCGCAACAAATACCATCCGACGGCCACCGCGAGCACCGCCAGCACCGCCACTGCCAACCACAGGACCTGCTGCTTCTTCATGGGCAAACTCGTATTTATCGATTCCAGACTCGGACACGCTTCTGGAGACCACTTGTCTCCATGTCACCTTGTTCCCTCGTCTCCTCGTCCCCTTGTCTCACAGGCCTGCCTGCTGCTCCCCCAACGCCGGATACTTCTTGATTTCCGTTCCCGGGAAATAGTGCCGCAGAATGTCGCGATAAGAATGCCCCTGCCGCGCCATGCCAATGGCACCGTACTGACACAACCCCACGCCGTGGCCCAGGCCCCGGCCGGTGAACACGTAATTTCCTTGTTGGAGTTGCAGATCGAACGCCGTGCTCTTCACGGCATTCCATCCCCGCACCCGACAAACCACAGCGCGAAATTCCTCGCCGCGCACGAGATGAAGTGACTGTCCCATCAGTGCCAGCTCACGCACGCGTCCATCAATGCCGCGCTTGCTGACGCCGATCGCTTGAATGGCATCGCCCAGTTTATCCCGCCAGATTTGCAACAGGCTGTCCGCGTCAATTTGCCAGCGCCAGCGAAAATGCGGGGAGACGGCACAATAACCGGCGTGGCGCGAGGAATCAGCGACACTCACGAGGTAGACATGATCATCAACGCCTGACCACACCCCGTGATCCTCCGCGGTGCGGCCGCCACAAGTGGAGCTGTAGAAGATTTCGATGGGGTGGTTTTGATGGGTCAGAATCTCGCCGGCGGTGCTGGTGACCGCCTGCCAAATCGATGCCTCCACGCCAATACTGCCGGCGTAACGCTGGCAGTGGGTCAGATCGCAAAGCTGATAGCCTTCATCAGCGTGGCGTTGCCAGTTTCTGAGCAGATAAGTGCGGGCGGCAATCGCCTGGGCTTGCAACGCGGCCAGGGGTGCGGCGGGCAGCTCGGCGGCCAGCACTCCGGCGAGATAGTCTGCGACCGGCACGAGATTGATGACACACAATTCATTGCCGCTCAAATGAATTTTAAAAGCGCCGACATAAAGCCGTGACGGGAACGGACACTGACCGTTGCGCAGGCTGACGCCAGCCGCAATCGCACCCGTGATACCAGCCACCGTGATGGTATCACTCGAATCCAGCGTGCGGGAAAAGTCCTGACTTTGCAGGTGCATCGCGCGGCCCTGCCGCACAATGCGAATCGGCCGCTGCGCACGCAAAAGGAGCGCACGACCCAGTCGAACCTCCAACCAACGCCCCGGCAGGGAGGCCATTGCCGCACCACCTGCCGTTGTCGCGATGTCCGGCGACGGCGCGCTCAAACCGTGTGCGGGCTGTTGCGCCGGCAGAAATGCCTGATGGGGGAATTCCGCCGGAGCCAGCTCGATGACGTGAGGAGCAAGAATCTCGAACAGGCGAATCGTGACGACGCCGCCCGGCGCTGAGTCTTGCGCAAAAAGAGCGCTGCCACTGCACCAGCCGGCGAGCATGACAAGCGTTCCCCCCGTCATGCTCCACCCCCGGCTGAACCGCGATTGCCAGGCGCCGGTGCCTTTGATACATTTGATACAACGGTCAAGCCACTGCAGGAACAGTCGCTCAAAAGTTCGCGGTTTCAGACAGAGACGAATTATGGGGATGATGGTCAATCTCATTCCGGGCGCTAGGAGTTGGAGAAAAAAGCCGGTCATAAACAAAAACGAACGGCGCGAATATAACATCACCGCCACCGTGATGCAAACGGAATATCGGTAACGTGTGGAGTCGCGCAGGCTTCCCTGCCTGCAGACAAGAGGTTCAATGCTGCTAATCTTTAGGAAAGCGAAACATCTTTTCTCGCCGTGAAATCCGCGAAGAAGCGCAGCTTACTATAAAAGCCATGATCAAACCTGGTTTACCGGCTGGTCGTGATTCGAACCCCCAAAGCGGGTTCTTTCAACCTGAATTTCACACCCAGATGGATCTCCTCCGCGAGGGACGCCACTTTGATCGCGACGTCCAACCACCCAAGGGGTGGTGCATAAAAAATTTTGTGAACAAGACATTTCTTCCGGTCAACAGCATGCCGGCATGCAAAATTCAGGTTCAAACTGTGTGTTCTTGCCGGGCTTCGCGGTTCGGCAACAATTCATGTGAAAAAGTCAATGCCATGGACATGAAGTCTGCGCCACGTCCCCGCACACGTATTGAGACATTACGATTAACACCACGACCGTGCAGCAGGGATGATGGACGGCAGATGAAATGACCAAACAGCCTGCCTTTCCAACCAGCCCAACAAGTCCATCCCGGCAATCCCGTGGCTCCCGGCGGGCGACGCGGTGGCGCGCTTTGCGATCCGCCCAAACCCCGCGCAAACTGCCCGAGATTTTGTTTGACAATCTTTTGTGACATTTGTATATTCGCCGCACTCTTTGGGGTAGTCTCCAAAATGACCCGGGTAGCTCCGCGCGAGAGCAGGGAGACTCCCTCTCCTACCACATTGGCTGCATCACATCTCCTCGGAGGAGAACGCATTCTCCACTGATCTGCTGCTTCCCGCTGCCTGCAGAATCAAAAAAGCAGCGGAGAAAAACCGCCAAGGCCACCGGGCCCGGCAGATTCAGACTTTCACCAGATCCTTGCTTTGCAACATCGACTGCCGCCGAAGAGCATCTTCCCGAGCTCCTTCGGCATGAACCATTTTTGTACAGGAGAAATGGCGGGCCGGCGGCTTTTTCTGCGGCAGAAAGAGTCGTCGGCGGTGGGAGCACCATTTGCATGGCACATACGTGAGGACCATTCTTGAAGCGACTCGGTGAATTTCTTCTGAGCCTCCTGGCTCTTCCTTTTCTCCTGCCATGGTATCTGGCCGAAAAGCTGTTCGAATACCTGGTTCAGCCCCTGATCTTCAAGCATTATCGCGTCGGCCTGGATGCCCGCAAGCGCAGGATCCTCCGTCTCACCATTTTGGGCGCCGGCATGCTTGCGCTGGTCTACCTCGCGTGGACCTTCCATGAAGTCCGCCGGCTCTTTCCCTCATATGCCGCCTTCTTTGCCAGGGGCCAGATTTATTTTGTGGCGATAGTCAACGATCTCATTCGCCTCGCGCAAACGCTGCTCTGGCCGCTGAATGTGACCCTGACCTTCGTGCAGGGCGGCCGTGTCGCTTTCTGGCACCTGTTGCCGGCACTCTACTTGTGCTTTCTGCCCGTGCTGTTCCTGTTCAATCTGCTCTTGCGCATGGTGACCACCACGCGCTCGCTGAGCAAAGCAGTCACGTTGCGCAACCAGGCGGTGCGCGACGTGGATATCGTGCGCTTTGCCGAAAAAGCCGGCCCCGATGAAATCTTTATTGGCCTGGACATGAATCGCAACCACGCGCCGTTCTATGTCAAACGCCAGTGGCTCAAGGGTCACGCCCAAATCATCGGCTCCGCCGGCAGCGGCAAAACCGAAAGCATCATCCAGCCCATTTGGTTTCAGGAGGTGCGGCGCAACGTCGCCACCTTCGTCATCGACGGCAAAGGTTCGCGCCGCAATCTCGACCGCTTCTACACCATCGCCACCTCGCTGGCACAGGGGCATGAGGTGTTCTATTTCAATCCCGGCGACCCCGACCGCTCCGCGACTTACAATCCCGTACTCACCGGCAGCGCCGGCGAAATCCGCCAAAAAATCATCGCCAGCCTGAATTGGGCCGAGGCCGCCGGCGGCGCCAAGGAACGCACATCCTTTTATCTCGATTTGATCATTCGCGCCATCAAAGAAACCGGACGGTTCATCAGCCTGGAGGAAATCCACCAGTACCTCACTTCGAAGACGCATCTGCACAACCAACTGCGCAAGCTGCGCAACCGCACCGCCTACGAAGGCTTGTTCGAGGCGATGGAAAACTACTCCCGCTTTCAAAGCGATACCGAGTTTCTCGCCACCACCCTGCGTGAGGTTTGCCAGTCGGATTATGCCTGGCTGCTGGACACCGACGAGCCCGAGATCGACATCGCCGACATCTATCTCCGCCGCAAGGATTGCTACTTCACCCTGCCGATGCACAGTGGCGCGCCCGCCATGCACTTTCTCGGCCAGCTCATTTTGCAGGACATGGCCACCAGCTTCGCACGCGTGAGCTTGAATCCCATGAGTGACGCCGCCGCCGGCAACGAGGGCTTGCTGATCATCGATGAACTGGCACATTTCGTCAATCCCGGCTTCATCGAACTGCTGCGGGTGTGCCGCAATGCCCAGGTGAGCGTGTGCTATACCAACCAGTCGTTCGCGGAGCTGTCCAGTCCGGCGCTGCACTTGAGTCCTGCGTTTGTCGAGGAATTGGCGGATCACACCAACGCCACGTTTTGCTTTCACCTCGGCAGCACGGAGAGCATTCGCGCCATCCTGCAACGCATCGGCCAGGGCAGCGGCAAGAGTGAAGCCGCGCCTGCGCCGCCCCCGGCCAAAGGCATGCCCGGCGCCGGCAGCGCGCCCCCCGCCGCGAGTCCTGGCGGCACTGCGATCAACGAAGAGCTGCTCAAACACCTCGAGGTTGGCCGCTGCCTGGCCTTCATCCGCCAGCCGCGCGTTCTGGCGATATTGAAGACGGGCTATTTCAAATTTGAAAAACCGCTGAGTTTTGAGGGGAGGAAGAGTGAGAAGCAGGTCGCAACCTCAGAAATATAGAAGTAAGGCCTTTTTGTTTTGACTTCAGCTCAAAAACGGGTGATTTGAGAAGTCTTGCGAGCAAACATTCTAGGCCGTGGAATACTTGGCAAAAATGGAGGGATTATGAAAAAGTTTTTAAGCAAACAGTCGTTCGGTTGGTCTAACCTCCTATTCCTTATCGCCATGGCTTTCGCGCAGCAACCCGTCCCGGCTCCTGAGCAATTTCAGTGGAAGAATTCCTCCATTGGCGGCGGCGGTTTTTGTATGGAGATTCGGATTGATCCGTTTGACAATTACTCTCAAAGCGGCAATCCGGTGCTCTATCTTGCCACCGACGTATCCAGCGTTTATCGTTCGTTTGACAGGGGCGTAAGCTGGGAAATGTTGTTTTACGAAGCCTCGTTGGAAAAGAACACGTTGGCACGATACACCACAAGCCTCGCTTTTCGCCCAACCGGCTCGCGCCGAATCATCGCAGGAACGGTAGAAGGCATCTATTTGTGAAGAAACAGCAACAACACGTGAAAAGGCGCCGTCATGCCGGCATCGCCCAACGGCATTGCTGATGAAGACGGCATTTATCCGTGGATTGGCGTGATTCGTGAAAACCCCTATGACACCACGGGCTTGGAGATTCTTGCCGGGATCGGTGACGTGCGAGATCGGCGTTTCGGCATGAGTGCGGTGCTGCGCTCTACCAAGACTTCTGTTGAGCCGGACAGCTTCGAGCTGGAGCCGATAGACAATGCAACTTCGAGCAAAGAGATTGTTTATGATCTCGATTTCTACGAATACAATGACACGACGTATACCTTTGTCACCACGAATCGCGGCATCTACCTCAGCAAGAACATGTTCGAGGCGGCAACTCCTGAGGGCGTAACGTTTACGAAGATCAGTGCAAGCCTGGATAGTTTACGCAGCCTGGTTCTGCTGCCTGAGACTACTGCCAGTGATTCTGTTGTGGCTTTCGTGACGCGCTATGACCCGGCCGGCAGCGGTTCTCATCCCGGCGGTCTGTATCGCAACGTCAACGTCTTGCGCAGCACAACCTGGACGAAAACCTCTTCGGATTTGAACCGATTGGAGAATATCAACGCAAAACCCGGCAGCACCATGAATGATTACGAAATTTTCGTTTCTCGCAAAAACATGTCGTGGCTGGGGGTAAGCGTTGATGGCTCGGTGGTTCAAATTGCCGACAAAAACTCCAACGTACACAACGGCTATCGGGAGAGTGACGTTGACCTGCGTTTCGGCAGTTTCACCGTGGCTGATAACGGCGATGTTTACGGCGCATGGGGCTACGGCCCGATCAAAGCGCCGGCGGAGAGTGAGCCGGATGATACCCGCGAATACGCGCAGATCTTCACCAAGAGCAAGGGCCTGGACGCCGACGGCGACAGCACTTACCAAACCATCGGAATGGATGAGGTATTCAGCATTGGTTTGTTCGCTTTTGATCCGGACAACTCCAATATCGTTTTCGTGGGCACGACGGATAACGGTTTGTTGCGCAGCATGAACGGCGGCCAAACCTGGTCACAACGGAGATTGCGCAGCCAATCTGATTGGGAAACAGACTATGGCGCAGGCAACAGCACCCAAACAGTTCATCATGTTGCGGTGCGCAAGTTCGCCGATACATTGATGGTTCTAGCCTCCGCGGCTGTAAAGAGAAACCCGAATATAAACGAGCGCTTTGGTGAATTGTTGAAGGCGAAATGGGATGGTGGCAAAGGTGACGAAACGGATTGGGAAATCATTGGGGGTGGGCAAGTGGAAAACCTGGAAAATTTCAGAGACTTACCAAGTGGTGCAACACCCGCTTTCGTTTTCGACAAAATCGGTACAAATTCAGATTCCGAGCGGGTCTATTGTGCCGTGCGGGGCGAGGGCATCTTTTGGGGCAAGGCCACAGGAGATACAGACGACAAATTTGTAGAATTGGATTTGAGCGATGTCATCGACGAAGAAAACATCACCAACGCCGACCGTAAAATCAGCGTGTACAATTTTTCGCGCCTGATGTTCGACCCCGGCGGCAATGATACGCTTTATGCCGCCCGTAGTTGGCCCGCCGGCGGAGTATTCAAAATCATCCTCGACCGTATCGCTGCCGACACCGTGGCGGTGGATACCGTAATTGAAGTGATCGATTCTCGCTTCAATAAAACCGCTCAAATCAGCACGGATTACGAGAATGTAACTGCCGAGGTTCATCTCTGCTCGTCATAGAAGATTACGTCTTTGCCGGTGTCAGTATGGGATCCGATTTTTCTCTGGGTTATTACGGCGGTTTGATACGCTGGCGCAAGAGTGATCCACCCGGCGAATGGGACTGGGTGATAGGCGGACCAACCGGCCAGGCTGATTCATTGATCAGTATTGGCGGCATTGTCGAAGACCTGGAAGATCCGGGCAATGACTTTTGGGCGGTTACTTATCGGCACGGTCTCAAAGGCATTGACAATTACAAGTTGATGGGATTGTACAAAAGCACGGATGGGGGTGCGACTTGGGCAAAGCAGGCCCAGCCACAAGAAGACGCCAACAAGCTCAAATTCGCCAATGGCGTTTCCATGGCATTTGTGCCAGCCGGAGCAGCGACACACAACAAACTTCTTTTGATTACGACAGGCAACGGGATTTGGATCGGTACTCGCAATTTGCCACAACAGTAGCTTATTCAGGAGATTTTTCACACAGGAGGTTCAATTATGAAGGCACTAACTTTTAAGGTAACATTCTGCCTCTTGCCGACAGTACTAGTGCATGTAATCGCAGCACAACCGACAAATAGTGGTCTTTACGATGTTGCTGTACTAGATACTTCCACAGTCATCGTTGTTGGCGGTAACGGAACGTTGTTGCGCACGACAGATGGTGGAAACAACTGGGCACAACAAATAAATTCGGCAAAGACTTTTCTGAGTGTTCATTTTGTTGATGAAAAAAACGGATGGCTTGTGGGAGAAGACGGAGTCGTATTCAAAACCACCAACGGCGGTAAGAAGTGGCTCAGACAAACGCTCAATGCACCTGAGCTACATGCGGTATATTTTGTTGATTTACAAATTGGCTGGGCTGCCGGCGCAAATGGTTTTATTGCGAAAACAATAAGTGGCGGGGAGTCATGGCAGATTCAAAATTCCGGAACGGCTAATGGACTTTTAGATATTTGATTTTTCGATGCTGACACCGGCTGGGCAGTTGGCCGGTCATCCACAATTCTAAAAACCATAAACGGAGGGAATGTATGGGAAACAAAGTTTACGGGGAATAGCAACTTATTTTCGGTTTTTTTTATCAATGCAATTACTGGATGGGCGTCACACACTTCAACCAGCCTATCCTATACAAATGATGGTGGCGAGAATTGGATTGGTCGAGCTACAACACCTGATCAAATAATCACACTGGCGGTTTTCTTTTCAAGTGAACAACAGGGCTGGTGTAGCGGGAGTGGCGGCATTATAGCGACTACTGATGGCGGTGTTACGTGGAGTCGTCAAGCCAGCATTTCAAATAGTGTTTTTTGGAGTATTGATTTCATTGACACTCACAATGGGTGGGCAGTCGGTGAGCATGGAGTAATCCTGAAAACTTCAAACGGCGGCCAAACCTGGCAGCAGGTCACGGGGCAATTAGTCGGTGTCGAAGAACAGCAAGAGAGTTTGCCATTGGAATTCAACTTACGGCAAAATTACCCCAATCCCTTTCGAGTAGAAGAAGCCAGCGGCCAAGCAACGACATTAACCTATACATTGTCGCGCCCCGCTTACGTGAGCATGGCGGTTTATGATGTGTTGGGCCGTGCGGTAGCGGTGCTCGTTGCAGAAACGAAATCGGCAGGTGTGTTTCAAGCAAGCTGGAACGGCCGGGATTTAAATCAACAGCCGGTCGCCGCCGGAATTTATTTCTGCCGGATGGAACTCACGCCAGTAGGTATGAGTCAACCGTTCGTGCAACAACGGAAAATATTGGTGCTCAGATAGTATCAACACTTCACAACCACCTCGGCAACTTTCAAGGAGGAACCCATGCAAACCGTCATTCAAGCCCTCAATCAATTGACCAATGCGCTGCTGATCCTGGCCTCACCGGTTATGGTCATCGCGTTGATCATCGCCGGCCTCAACATGGCGAGCGCAGACGGCGGCCGGCATGAGAAAGCCAAGAAACAACTCATCGGCGTGGCGCTGGCAGCCATCGTTATTTTCGGCTCCAAAGCCATCGTCTCCGCCCTGATCTCCTTCGTTCCCGGCGCCAATGTGTCGTTTTAAATCAACGATCTCGACAATCTCAAGCCGTAGAACGCCGAAGGCGTGACATGCTTATAGATTCAGATCAATTCCCAAGCCGAAACCCCGTCAGGGGTGACATGTTGGCAGCGAACAAATTTACAACATGCCACCCCTCTGGGGTTCCGACGAAATTGGATTCCCACATCTATAAACATGCCAGCCCTAGCGGGCTTAAAAACAGTTTCACTTCATGCCGTGACGAGATCGGCTTGTCATGACACAAACCGAAACCCAAATGGTTTGAAAATCACAACGAGAAAAGCTCGACAAAAAGCATTATCCGTTGAATTTTTCACTCCGCTGGAAAAATCCTTCTCAGCTTTGCTCATGACCGAGAAATGCTATCGTGAAATCCAGTCGCACAGCCAGCTCGCGGGCGTCAGTCCGCTCGAGGCCATCATCCTGCTGGCCGTGCCCATCGTGCTCGCACCGTTTTTCACGCTGCTGGAAATCAACCTGCTGTTCGCTTTCGTGATCGACATCTTCGTCTATGCCCTGCTGCGTTTCAGCAACCGGCTGTCGGGCTTCGATCACGGCCTGGTGTCTTTTCTCAGCTTTCACTTCATCTGGCCCCGGCAGCTTTCCGGCTTCCGGCTGGAAGAGCACGACTATCTGCGCAAGCAGACGGAACGGAACAACTAGAACTCATGCTCTTGTCCTTACTCTTACTCCTACTCTTACTCGCCTCTCAGGTTTACCAGACCGAGTAGGATTAAGAGTAAGAGAAGGAGATCAAAAAGGAGCAACCGAATCTTTTGAAGCAAAACTGCATGGCAGCCACCAAACTGACAGAGCGGCAGGCCTGGCAAAACCGGCCGGCGCTGGCGCAATATCTGCCCTA